>CAZTTC010000001.1:0-68344 GCA_964616015.1 uncultured Methylibium sp.
CGAGAACCTTGTCGGTCGCGTCGATCACAAACCACTCGTGCGTCACTTCGGCCGGCTTGGCGCTGAAGGTTTTCATGAGGGTCCTGACGGAAAACCCGGCTCTGATGCAGCGGTCGGTGCCTCTTGTGAAGCCGTCTTGCGACGTGCCCGAGGCCTCTTAGGCTGCATGATCGGTGGCATCGCTGCCCCCCCGACTTTTCCCGGAGCCGGACGGCGGGAAAGCCGCGAAGTATATCCGGGTTCGTCGCGCCCGAGCAACGGCGTGCAAGCGGCAGCTTGGAACCATGCGTCGCAGCGATCCACGTGGCCCCAGCACCGAAGACCTGCGGCGTTTACAATTCAGGGTAAACCCTAGACCCATGGGCTTCCCCGGCGACTTCCTCCATCAAGGCTCCCCTTCCGCCAATCGGCACGCCGGTCCGGACGAGGCGCCCTCCCGCCGCGCGGGCGCCTTTCGTTGGGTGCCGATCCGCTCGCTGGCCGAGCGCCACCGCGAGCGCATCGTCGCCCACCTGCTGGCCCTGCCGACCCACGACCGCTACCTGCGCTTCGGCTACTCGGCCAGCGACGCGCAGATCACCGTCTATGTGGACAGCATCGACTTCGAGCGCGACGAGGTGTTCGGCATCTTCAACCGCCGCCTCGAGCTGGTCGCGATGGCGCACCTGGCCTACGAGCGGCCCGCCCAGCTGCAGTCGCGCCCGCCGATGGTCGAGTTCGGCGTCTCGGTGCTGCCGCAGGCGCGCGGCCGTGGCTATGGCGCGCGGCTGTTCGACCACGCCGTGATGCACGCGCGCAACCGCGGCATCGACACGCTTTTCATCCACGCGCTCAGCGAGAACACGGCGATGCTCAAGATCGCCCATCGCGCCGGCGCCGTGGTCGAACGCGACGGTGGCGAGGCCAGCGCCTGGCTCAAGCTGCCGCCCGATACGCTGGCCAGCCAGGTCGAGGAACTGGTCGAGACGCACGCCGCCGAGGTCAACTACCAGTTCAAGCGCCACGCCATGCGCCTCGAGCAGCTGATCGACGCCGTCGGCGAGGTGCGCGCCCAGATCGGTCGCAGCACCGGCGCCGCGACGGAGTGACGCGTCGCCCGCGTGCCACGGCCCTCAGGTGGGGGGGCGCTGCGCCCGCGCCCCGGGCTAGCATCCCTGTCCGACTGCGCCTCGCCTCGGCCTAGACACTCTCTCGGCCGGCCTCGCCGATGACCTCGTCCCCCTGGATGCTTCTGCTACTTGCCAGCGTTGCCGTGATCGGCGCGTTCTGGCTCGGCCGCAGGTCGAACGCGCGCAACTCGCCCACGCCGCTGCCCGGTGACTGGGCCGTGATGGCGCGGCCGGTGCTCAACGCCGACGAGCGCCGCACGATGCGCATGCTGCGCGACGCGATGCCGCAGTACGTCGTGCTCGCCAAGCTGCCGCTGGTGCGGCTGTGCCAGCCGCGCGATCCGCAGAAGGTGCGCTACTGGTTCGACCTGCTGGGGCCTCTGCACGTGAGCTTCGCGGTCTGCAGCCCCAACGGCCGCGTGCTGGCCGTGATCGACCTCGAACCCGAGCGCGGCTTCTCGCGCCGCGCGGCCAGGATCAAGCAGTCGGTCCTCGACGCCTGCCGCATCCGCTACCTCGCCTGCCGCGCCGAGAACCTGCCCCCGGCCGGCGAGCTGCAACTGCTGCTGCGCCCCCAGGGCGTGGTCAGCAGTCCGGTGCCGCTGGCGCCGACGCCCACCTTCGTGGCGGCGCGCAGCACGCTGTCGGACACCGTGCGCACCAAGCGCGCGGAACGGTCCGCGCGCTGGGCCGACTCCAACTTCCCGCAGGATTCCTTCTTCGCTCCCGACAGTCGCCTCGACGGCGGGCCGACCAGCGAGTTCTCGCCGCTGAGCATGGCGCGCGAAGACCTGCCCAGCGCCTTGCGCTGACACCCGCGTGCGACCATCGCGGCATGGACGATGCCGCGAGCGCCCCCCAACCCTTTGCCGATCTGACGCCGCACGCGGTGCTGGACGCGCTCGCCGACGCCGGCCTGTACGGTGACGGCCGCCTGCTGCAGCTCAACTCCTACGAGAACCGCGTGTTCCAGGTCGCGCTGGAAGACAGCCGCTTCGTGGTCGCCAAGTTCTACCGGCCGGGCCGCTGGAGCGATGCGCAGATCCTCGAGGAGCATGCCTTCGCACTGGAACTGGCCGCCGCCGAGGTGCCCGCGGTCGCGCCGCTGGTCCTCGATGCCGGCCGCGCCGTCGCCGGCACCGCCCTGCTCGGCGCGCCGCCGACGCTGGCCTGCCGCGACGGCATGCGCTTCGCCGCCGCACCGCGCCGCGCCGGCCGGGCACCCGAGCTCGACGACCCCGAGGTGCTGGAGTGGATCGGCCGCTTCATCGGCCGCCTGCACCTCGTGGGCCGCCAGCAGCCCTTCGCCCACCGCCGCTCGCTGGACGTCGACACCCTGGGCCGCCAGCCCCGCGCCTGGCTGCTCCGGCACGAGGTGCTGGCGCCGGCCGAGTCCGCGCGCTGGGCCGAGGTCGCCGACCAGGCCCTGGCGCTGGCCGAGCAGCGTTTCGCCGCCGTCGCGCCGCGCCGCCTGCGCCTGCACGGCGACTTCCATCCGGGCAACCTGCTGTGGACGCCCGAAGGCCCGCACTTTGTCGACCTCGACGACGCGATGACCGGCCCGGCCGTCCAGGACCTGTGGATGCTGCTGTCGGGCGACCCGGCCGAAGCGCGCCGCCAACTGGCCTGCCTGCTCGAAGGCTACGAGACCTTCTGCGACTTCGACCGCCGCGAGCTCGCACTCGTGGAGGCGCTGCGCACGCTGCGCATGATCCACCACAGCTTCTGGATCGCGCAGCGCTGGTCCGATCCGGCCTTTCCCGCCGCCTTCCCCTGGTTCGGCGGCCCGAGCTACTGGTCGCAGCAGACCGCCGACCTGCGCCAGCAGATCGAGGTCATGAGCCACGACTGAGTAACCGCGCTCAGGTCAGCAGTCGGTTCACACGCTGCACGTAGGCCGCGGGATCCTCGAGCTGCCCGCCCTCGGCCAGCACCGCCTGGTCGAACAGCACGTGGGCCAGGTCGTCGAAGCGCTCGCTGCCGTCCAGGCGCTTCACCAGCGCGTGCTCCGCGTTCACTTCCAGGATGGGCTGGCTGGCCGGTGCGCTCTGGCCGGCCTGCTTGAGCAGCCGCGCGAGGTGGCCGCTCATGTCGCCCTCCTCCACCACCAGGCAGGCCGGTGAATCGACCAGCCGCGTCGTGACCCGCACGTCCTTGGCGCGGTCCTTCAGCGCTTCCTTCAGCTTGTCGAGCACCGGCTTGAAGGCCTCGGCCACGGCTTCGAGCTGCTGCTTCTCGGCCGCGTCCTGCAACGTGCCCAGATCCACCGCGCCCTTGGCCACGCTCTGCAGCGGCTTGCCCTCGAACTCGTACAGGTGCGCCAGCATCCACTCGTCCACGCGGTCGGCCAGCAGCAGCACCTCGATGCCCTTCTTGCGGAACAGCTCCAGCTGCGGGCTGCTCTTCGCCGCCGCCAGCGTGTCGGCGGTGATGACGTAGATCGCCTCCTGGCCTTCCTTCATGCGGCCCACGTAGTCGGCCAGGCTCACGCCGGCATCGGCGTGCGTGGACGCGAAGCGCAGCAGCTTGGCCAGCCGCTCCTGGTTGGCATGGTCCTCGCCGAGGCCTTCCTTCAACACCGCGCCGAACTCGCTCCAGAAGCTGGCGTACTTGTCCTTGTCGTTGGCCGCCAGATCCTCCAGCATGCCCAGCACGCGCTTCGTGCTGCCCTCGCGGATCGCCTTCACGTCGCGGCTCTCCTGCAGCAGCTCGCGGCTCACGTTGAGCGGCAGGTCGCTCGAGTCGATCACGCCCTTGACGAAGCGCAGGTAGCCGGGCATCAGCGCCTGCGCGTCGTCCATGATGAAGACGCGCTTGACGTAGAGCTTGACACCGCTCTTGCGGTCGCGGTTCCACAGATCCTGCGGCGCCTTGGCCGGCAGGTACAGCAGTTGGATGTACTCGCTGCGCCCCTCGACGCGGTTGTGCGTGTAGGCCAGCGGCGGCGCGGGGTCGAAGCTGATCTGCTCGTAGAAGCTCTTGTACTCGGCGTCGGTGATCTCGCTCTTGGCGCGCGCCCACAGCGCCGCCGCCTTGTTGACGGTCTCCCACTCGTCCAGCGTCACGTACTCGCTCTTCTCGCTGCTCCACTCCTGCTTGCGCATCAGGATCGGCAGCGAGATGTGGTCGGAGTACCGGGCGATCGTCGACTTGATCTTCCACTGCGACAGCCACTCGTCCTCGCCCTCGCGCAGGTGCAGGATCACGTCGGTGCCGCGTTTCGCGCGCTCGAAGCGCTCGACCTCGAACTCGCCGGTGCCGGCGCTGCTCCAGCGCACGCCCTCGTCGGCCTTCAGGCCGGCGCGGCGCGTCTCCACCGTGATGCGGTCGGCCACGATGTAGCCGCTGTAGAAGCCCACGCCGAACTGGCCGATCAGCTGCGTGTCGCGGGCCTGTTCGCCCGAGAGCTTGCCGACGAACTCGCGCGTGCCGCTCTTGGCGATCGTGCCCAGGTTGGCGATCGCCTCGGCCTCGTTCATGCCGATGCCGTTGTCGCTGATGGTGATCGTGCGCGCTGCCGCGTCGTAGCTCACCCTCACCTCCAGCGTCGGTGCGTCCTCGAACAGGGCGGCCTCGTTCAGCGCCTCGAAGCGCAACTTGTCGCAGGCATCCGACGCGTTGGAGATCAGCTCGCGGAGAAATATCTCCTTGTTAGAGTAGAGCGAATGCGTCACCAGGTGCAGCAACTGTTGCACCTCGGCTTGGAAAGACAGGGTCTGCTTGTTCATGGCGGACTGAAGATTCGTTGGGAGAGTCGCTGGCCCGCGATGCCTCGATCGCGCGCGGCAAGCATTGTGGGGCCGCTCGCGCGGCTTTCAAGCCCGGCATGGCCCGCATGCCGTCACCGGAACTTGCCCCCAGCCCCGCGCTCCCACCGTCGGGGCCAGAGGAGACCAAAAGACGATGAACGACAACCCGCTCGCCAACGCCGACATCCTGCGCGCACCGCTGTGGACGCTCGAAGGCCTGCGCGGCGCCGATCCGGTGCTGGGCATCGCGCTGCTGATCATCGTCGCGGTCGTCGCCGGCGAAGCGGTGCGCCGCTGGACCCGGCTGCCGCGCGCCTGCGGCCACATGCTGGTCGGCGTCATCGCCAGCCCGCTGGCGCTGCGCCTGCTGGAGCGCACCGACCTCGACCCGTGGAAGCCGCTGCTCGACCTGGCGGTCGGCGTGCTGGTCTTCGAGCTCGGCACGCGCATCCGCCCGCGCTGGCTGATCCACAACCCCGCGCTCGCGCTGCAGGGTGTGGCCGAGGCGCTGCTCGCGGGCGCCGCAGTGACCGGCGCGCTGGTGCTGCTGGGCGCCGCGCCCATGTCCGCGGCGCTGGCCGGCGCGGTGGCGATGGCCACCTCGCCGGTCATCACCATGGCCGCGGTGCACGAGTCGCAGCCGCGCGGCCAGGTCACCGAACGGCTGCTGATGATGACCGCGCTCAACAGCGTGCTGGCGGTGCTGGCCCTCAAGGGCTGGCGCGTCGTCGCCACCGCCGACGCCCCGCTGCGCGCCGAGTGGCTGCCCGCGCTGGCCAACGCGGTCTACGTGCTGTGCGGCTCCTTCCTGCTGGGCGCGCTGCTGGGCCTGCTGCTCACCTGGCTGTCCCAGCCCATGCGCCGCACCACCGCCAGCGCCGTGCTGCAGATCGGCCTGCTGGTGCTGGGGGCGCTGCTGGCCGCGCAGTGGACGCTGTCGCCGCTGCTCGCGCTGCTGGTCGCCGGCATCGTCGCGCGCGAGCGCATGGGCCATGGCCTCACCGTCGAGCCGCAGCTCGGCACCGCGGGTGCGGCGCTGACGGTGCTGCTGTTCGTGAGCCTGGGCCTCGTCAGCACGGTCGAGGGCATGCTGAGCCTGTGGCCCTGGGTGCTGGCGATCATCGTCGCGCGCGCGCTCGGCAAGGGCCTGGCCATCGCCGCGATGTCGCGGCACAGCGGCCTGAGCCTCAAGCAGGCCCTGGCCCTGACGCTGGCCCTGCAGCCCATGGCCCAATCGGCCCTGCTGCTGGGCGCCAGCAGCTACGGCTGGCCCGGCGACGCGCCGCTGGTCGAGGCCGGCGTGCTGCAGGCGCTGCTGATCGCGGTGACGCTGATGCAGCTGAGCGGCCCCATCTGGGCCCAGTTCGCGCTGCGCCAGGTCGCCGGCGAAGTGCCGCAACGGAGCTGAGCCATGCCACTGCAGGACTTCACCCCTTCCGAAGCGCTGACCCTGGGCGTCGAGCTCGAGCTCCAGATCCTCAGCACCCACGACTTCGACCTCGCCCCGCAGGCCGAGGACCTGCTGCGCGAGACCGCCAGGCACAGCGGTGCCTGGGACATCAAGCCCGAGATCACGCGCAGCATGATCGAGATCGGCAGCTCCATCCAACGCCGCCACGGCCCGCTGCGCGACGAGCTGCGCGACATGCGCAACCAGCTCGCGCGCGCCGCCCGCAAGCTCAACATCTCGATCGCCGGCGGCGGCACGCATGCCTACCAGCACTGGAGCGAACAGCAGATCTTCCCTGGCGAGCGCTTCCACTACATCAGCGAGCTCTACGGCTACCTCGCCAAGCAGTTCACCGTGTTCGGCCAGCACGTGCACGTCGGCTGCCCCGACGGCGACCAAGCGCTGTGGCTGCTGCACGCGCTGTCGCGCTATGTGCCTCACTTCATCGCACTCAGCGCCTCCTCGCCCTACGTGCAGGGCCAGGACACCGGCTTCGACTCCGCGCGGCTCAACTCGGTGTTCGCCTTCCCGCTGTCGGGGCGCGCGCCCTTCGTGCGCAGCTGGGACGAGTTCGGCGGCTACTTCGACAAGATGACCGCCACCGGCGTCGTCCAGTCGATGAAGGACTTCTACTGGGACATCCGCCCCAAGCCCGAGTTCGGCACCATCGAGCTGCGCGTGTGCGACACGCCGCTGGCGGTCGACAAGGCCGCAGCGCTGGCCTGCTACCTGCAGTGCATCTGCCGTCAGCTGCGCGAGGAGAGGCCCTTCGAGCCCAGCGAGGACGACTACCTCGTCTACACCTTCAACCGCTTCCAGGCCTGCCGTTTCGGCCTGGAGGGCGAGATCGTCGACCCCAAGACCAAGCAGCGCTCGCGGCTGCGCGACGACATCCTGCGCACCTTGACGCGCCTGGACGAGCACGCGCTCGACCTCGAGGCGCTGGAGGCGACGCAGCTGCTGCGCGACTCGCTCTTCGAAGGCAACGACGCGCGCTGGCTTCGCAGCCAGCGCGCGTCGTCGCTGCCCCTGTCGGCGGTGGTCGAATCGGCGGCGCGGCGCTGGATCGTCTGAGCCCGCACCGTTCGGCCTGAGCCGGCCCCGTTCAGGCTGAGCCTGTCGAAGCCCCCCGGCCACCGCCGGCACCGTACCGGCTCCATCGCGGCTCAATGCCGGCCGAAGCGCAGGTGCACCGGCAGGTCGTTGAGCTTGGGTTCGGCGGCCTTCGCGGCCTCGTCCTTCATGCCCATCGAGAAGCCTTCACCGGCGGCCACCCGCAGGTCGCCCGACGCCGCCACCGGCGCAGCGGCCGGCTTGAACACGCCGACGTAGCGCAGGCTGTAGCCACCGCCCACCTCGGCCCAGCCGTCGGCGTGGACCGGATTCTTCTTCCACGCTTCGAGCTCGGCGCGCACTTCGGCGCGGCTGCGGCCCGGGCCGGTGTGGCCGACGAAGCGCAGGCTGTTGCCGCCGGCGACCTCGGCCCAGCCGTCGGCGTGGACCGGGTTTGCGCGCCACGCGGCCAGCTCGGCCATCACCTCGGCGCGGGTCTTGCCGGCGACGCCGGTCTGCTCGACGCGCACCAGCGTGTCGCCGATCAGCTGGAAGCCGTCGTGCGTCGGGATGCCCTGGGCCGACACGGCCAGAGGCGAGAGGGTGGTCACGGCGGCCGCGACGGCCAGGATCAGGGTGTTGAGGCGGTAGGACATGATGGACTCCTGTTGACGTTGAGGTTCGGTAGCAGCGCTGATTCGTTTCAGCGTGAAGAGAACTTTAGGAAGCAACCCCCGACAAGAGCATCACGAACCGATTACGAATCCGAAATGAATCCATCCCGGAATTCATCAGCGGCTCGTGCGTGCTGCTCATGCGTAAGCCTTGTGCAGGGGTCGCGCAGGCGCCGGGCCATCAGCGCGCGTTGAAGTGCCGCTCGGCCAGCTTCACGTCGGCCGCCGTCGGCTTGCCAACGAAGCGCAGTGACTCGCCGCCGATCTCGGCAAAGCCGTCGTGCGACACCGGGTTGGCGATCCACGCGGCCAGCTCGGCACGCACTTCGGCGCGGCTCTTGCCGGCGCTCTTGTCGTGGCCGGCGAACACCAGGGTGTCGCCGATCACCTGCCAGCTGTCGGCCTGGCGGTGGGTGACCAGTTCGGCCTTGACGTCGGCGCGGCTCTTCGGCGCGGCGTTCGCGTTGCCGACGTAGATCAGCGTGTCGCCGACGAGCTGGAAGCCGTCGTGACCGTTGGCCTGGGCGGCCAGGGGCGACAGGATCGCGGCGACAGCGACGACGAGGGTGTTGAGGCGCAAGGACATGGTGGGCTCCTAGAGGGTGTTGAGGTTGCGTTGCAGCGCTGATTCGTTTCAGCGTGAGGGGAACTTTAGAAATCGACCCCCGACGCGAAGCGCACCTCCAAATTACGTTTGTGCAAGGAAAGTCCCCCGCCACCGACTGCAGATCACGCGATGGAACAGCGAGGCAAACGCGATGCGACTCCTGGTGGTGGAAGACGAGCCCAAGCTGGCCGAGTACCTGCGCAAGGGCCTCGGCGAGAACGGCTACGTGGTGGACGTGGCGCACGACGGCATCGACGGCCGCCACCTCGCCACCGAGGGCCACTACGACCTGCTGGTGCTTGACGTCATGCTGCCCGGCGTCGACGGCTTCGGCGTGCTGGACGCCGTGCGCAAGGTCAAGGACACGCCGGTGCTCATGCTCACCGCGCGCGACAAGGTCGAGGATCGCGTGCGCGGCCTGCAGGGCGGCGCCGACGACTACCTCATCAAGCCCTTCTCCTTCTCGGAGCTGCTGGCACGCGTGCAGGCGCTGCTGCGCCGCGGCCGGGTCCCCCAGGAGAGCACCACGCTGCACCTCGGCGAGCTGGAGCTCGACCTGATGAAACGCAAGGCCAGCCGCGCCTCGCAGCGCCTGGACCTCACGGCGAAGGAGTTCGCGCTGCTGAGCCTGCTGCTGCAGCGCCAGGGGCAGGTGCTGTCGCGCACCGTGCTGGCCGAGCAGGTGTGGGACATGAACTTCGACAGCGACACCAACGTCGTCGAGGTCGCGGTGCGGCGCCTGCGCAGCAAGCTCGACGACCCCTACCCCACCAAGCTGCTGCACACGGTGCGCGGCATGGGCTACGTGCTGGAGCTGCGCACGTGATCGTCGCCGACCCGCGCAGCTCCATCGTTGCGCGTGTCACGCTGGCGCTGGCGGCGATCGCCGTGCTGGTGTTCGGTGCCGCCGGCACGGCGCTGTACTGGACGCTCGAGCGCGAACTGATGCGCGTGGAGTTCGACGAGGTGCAGGGCAAGGTCGAGCAGGTGCAGCAGATGCTCGCCGAGAGCCCCGCCGGCATCGACGACGACTTCCGTCGTCGCCTCGACGGCGTGCTGGCCGGCCACGGCAACCTGCTGGTCGCGATCCGCTCGCGCGACGGCCACCTGCTGTTCGCCAACTCCGACGACCCGCTGCTGGCGGTCAACGCCGCCACGCCGTCGATGTTCACGCTGCAGAACGGCAGCGCCACCGCCGGCTGCAAGGTCGAGATCCGCGAGCCCGGCCCGGCCGAAGGCGCGCAGGTCACGGTGGCGCTCGCCACCAGCATGCGCGGCAACGTGTTGCGCATGTACCGCAGCACCGTCGTGTGGATCTGCGTGGCGGGCTTCGCGGCCACGCTGCTGCTGGCTGCCTGGGCCACGCGCCGGGGCTTCCGGCCGGTGCGTGCGCTGGCGGCGCGGGCGG
Source organism: uncultured Methylibium sp. (assembly GCA_964616015.1). GTDB lineage: Bacteria > Pseudomonadota > Gammaproteobacteria > Burkholderiales > Burkholderiaceae_C > Methylibium. Next base: position 10,051 of record CAZTTC010000001.1, read on the forward strand.
CACGCATCACGCCCGAGTCGCTGTCGCTGCGCCTGCCCGAGGTCGGCGAGGACCAGGAACTGCAGGCCCTGGCCGGCTCCTTCAACCAGGCGCTCGACCGCCTGCAGCAGGCCTACACGCGCCTGGAAGGCTTCAACGCCGACGTGGCCCACGAACTGCGCACGCCGCTGGCCACATTGATCAGCGGCATCGAGGTCACGCTGGCGCAGCCGCGCGGGCGCGACGAGCTGGAGCAGCTGCACTTCTCCAACCTCGAGGTGCTGGAGCGCCTGCGCGCCATCGTCAACGACATGCTCTTCCTGGCCCGCGCCGACAACGGCGAGCAGGCCGCCGATCGGCAGGAGGTCTCGCTGGCCGACGAAGCCGGCAAGGTGGTCGAGTTCTACGACGGTCTGCTCCAGCAGGCCGGCGTGCAGGTGGCGCTGCAGGGCGATGCGCGCGTGCGCTGCAACCCGGGGTTGGTGCGGCGCGCACTGTCCAACCTGCTGTCGAACGCGCTCAAGTACTCGGGCAGCGCGGCGCCGCAAGCCATCGCGATCCGCATCGACGACGGTGCCGCCAGCGCCACGGTGGTCGTCAGCAACCGCGGGCCGACCATCCCGGCCGAGAACCTGCCGCGCATCTTCGACCGCTTCTACCGCGGCGAGGCCGCGCGCGGCCGCAGCGAAAGCCACGGCCTCGGCCTGGCCATCGTGCGCGCCGTCGCCACCATGCACGGCGGCAGTGCCACCGCCTGGTCGCAGGACGGTGTCACCGAGGTCGGCTTCCGGCTCGCCAAGTGAGGCAAGCCACCCTGCTAGAGTGATCCGGCCCGGGATCAGGTGCCGTTCGAGCACCGTGCGCCACGGCCAGCAGGAGACAAGCATGCCCATGCAACAGCCGCAGCAGCGGCAACAGCAGCGCGAGCACATCGCCACCGTCATGCAGGTGGCCGAGGCCGGCCCCGCGGCACGCGCCGCGCAGGCGCACGACGAGGTCATCCGCCAGTCCTGGGCGCGCTGCGTGCACGAGCACCGGCTCGACCCCACGCGCATGCAGGAGGCGGTGATCCTGCCCAGCCACCAGCTGCGCGAGCACCAGGACCGCATCGAGGACTTCCTCCACATCGCCCGTCACGGCCTCGAGACGCTCTACCAGCAGGTCGCCGGCCTGGGCTACTGCGTGCTGCTGACCGACGCGCGCGGCGTCACCGTCGACTTCATCGGCGACCTGCAGTTGGACAGCAGCCTGCGCAAGGCCGGCCTCTACCTGGGCGCCGACTGGAGCGAGCAGCACGCCGGCACCTGCGGCGTCGGCACCTGCATCAGCACCGGCGAGTCGCTGACCGTCCACCTGGACGACCACTTCGACGCCACCCACATCCCCCTGACCTGCACCACCGCACCGGTGTACGACGCGCAAGGCAAGCTCAACGCCGTGCTCGACATCAGCCAGCTCAGCAGCGCCCAGCCCAAGGCCAGCCAGCACCTGGCGCTGCAACTGGTGCGCACCTACGCCCAGCACATCGAGAACGCGAGCTTCCTGCACAGCCACCGCCACGCCTGGATATTGCGGCTGAGCGCCGCGCCCGCCTTCCTGGACGTGAACCCCGACTACCTGCTGGCGCTGGACGACGCCGGCAGATTGATCGGCCACAACCGCCGCGCGCAACTGCTGCTGGAGGCGCAGTGGAAGACCGCACTCGGCGGATCGGTCATCGGCCTGCCCTTCGACCGCCTGTTCAACGCCAGCGTCGGCGACCTGGGCCGCTACACGCTGGGCCGCGCCAGCGACCAGCGCGCCATCACCCTGGCCGGCAGCGGCCGCGTGCTCTTCATGCTGGCCAGCCCGCCGCCGCGACGCGACCCCTCGTCGGCGGCGGCGGCGTCGGCCCCGTCGCATCACCAGGATCCAGCCGCGGCGGAACGCAAGATCCCCAAGCCGCTGGCGGCGCTGTCGGGCGGCGACCCGGCGCTGGACCGGCAGATCGAGCGCGCGGCCAAGCTGGTCAACTCGCCCGTCAGCGTGCTGCTGACCGGCGAGACCGGCTCAGGCAAGGAGTACTTTGCCAAGGCCCTGCACTACGCCAGCGAGCGCCGCGGCCGGCCCTTCGTGGCCGTCAACTGCGCGGCCATCCCGGAGACCCTGATCGAGAGCGAGCTCTTCGGTCACCTGCCCGGCAGCTTCTCGGGCGCCGGCCCCAAGGCCAAGAAGGGCCTGATCCAGGAGGCCGACGGCGGCAGCCTCTTCCTCGACGAGATCGGCGACATGCCGCGCGACCTGCAGGCCCGCCTGCTGCGCGTTCTGGCCGAGCGCGAGGTGCTGCCGATCGGCGCGACCAAGCCGACGCCCGTCAACATCCGCGTCATCGCCGCGACGCACTGCGACCTGGAGCAACTGGTGCGCGAGCGGCGCTTTCGCGACGACCTGTACTACCGCCTCAACGGTGCGCACATCGCGCTGCCGCCGCTGCGCGAACGGCGCGACCTGGCCTGGCTGATCCAGCGGATGCTGGGCGAGAGCGCACGAGCCGCCGGGCGCGAGGAAGCGCCGCGGCTGTCGTCCGAGGTGAGCGAGCGGCTGCACGCGCATGCATGGCCGGGGAACCTGCGGGAGCTGCGCAATGTGATCGAGTTTGCGTGTGCGATGGGGACAGGCGGCTTGATCGGCACGGGGGATCTGCCCGATGGCTGGGCCGACGAGGAGCCACCGGCTCAGCGCGCGGCCGCCGATCCGCCAGGCCTTCCGCCCATCGACGAGCGCGCGCGCCTGCTCGATGCCATGCAAAGGGCCAACGGCAATGTCAGCGCAGCGGCGCGGTTGCTGGGGGTGTCACGGATGACGATGTACCGGCATATGGCAAAGGCAGGGATTGCCGTCCGTCGCACGGGGCATTGACAAGAGCCCGGGCGCTGTCGGCTTTCGACCCGAAGCGGTCGTCGGGTGAAACTCAGTGGTCATCCCTGAAGCGGTCGCTCGTCGGAGGTGCCTACCTCCAAGAGAAACCAGGTTTGCCTGTCCGGTAGGGTCAGGGCAGCAAGCACAGAAAGCGCCTTGGTGACCGCTGTGGCGGGGGCGAGCATCATTGGCGGCCAAGTTGCTAAGAAGTCCGTTGTTCGGAAAACGTCATGCCCGATGGTCCATACAACGTTCTCGCCGGCGCGCATGACTTCGTCGTTGAATTGCGCTAGGTTGGCGGGCATGTATGCGGAGAAGCTGACCCCGTCGAGCCGCCACAACGCTTCGTCAAAGACCTCTTCAAGGTCGAACAGCCGCGCTGCCTTGAGCAGCACTGTCACGGTTTCCATCGGCCGCTCGATTAGCTCTGCGACCCCCGAGTAATCGCCAGACATCTTGGCCAGCAGGTAGGCCAGCGCATCCTCTGCAGACAGATCGCCGCGAGCGACCCGCCCACCTGAAGCGGTCAAGGAATAGAACAGCAGTCCGGCGAGGCGTTCGCCTTCGTCCATGAGCCCGAGCTCCGATGCCTGGGCGAGGCAGATGCACCAGGCGCTTGCTTGCGAGTCATTGAGTGCCACCAACGATCGCTCATAGTGCTCAAGGATCAATCGCAGCAGCACCTTCATCTGATCGAGTGCCTGCGCTCGTTGTTCTTCCGAATGGGCGACGTAGGGACCCGCAGCCGCCCAACCCAGCACCTGCGAGACCCGCAGCGGAAGGAAGTACAACTCCGCCAGCCCGCCAGGTCTCGATGACAGCAGCGCGAATCGATCTGCTGACAAGCTCGAAATGAGGCGAGCGTTGGCATCCAGGAGTGCCTTCGCCACTTCTCCCGTCAGTCTTTCGGCGACCGCGTAAGCCGCGGGATTCTCGACGTGGGGCATTAGAGAGGCGGCGAGGATTGCCGCCACAAGAACCCTTCGATAAGGGTCTTCGCACTGGGCCGCCCGCTGCAGGAAGGCCGAGGCGAGACGTTCGATGACGGTGGCGATCTGGTCGGGAGGCAAGTTGGGTGCCTGAACCATCGACCACACCAGACGCTGGAATCGCTCTTGGCTCCAATCACCGGATACGGACAAATATGTGGTCCAGAGCGCGTCCTGATTCGCCTTCACGATGTCATCAGTCTGGGTCGGCCAGGTCTGCACGAAGTCGCGCATGCGCTCAAGTCCGTCATTGCTGAAGCGCGGGTTGCGGCAAAAGCTTGGTGGCCCGTAAAGATTCAGCCCCCAAACGACGGGGTTCTGCCCCTCGGGTTGAAGCTTTGCAGCAACTCTGCGGCCGATGTCCACCAAGTCCAGCGCGCCGCCTGTGTCGTTGATAAGCTCTCTGCCTTCGATGCAATCGAGCAGCGCGTTAGTTCCCAACCCGCCGGCCACGGTCTCACCTGCGCCCTGGTTGCGTCCGGACGTTGCGACAAGCGTGAGGGCGGGGGTACCAACATCCCCTAGCAACTCGGGCTTGAGCAGCACGCCAAGATCGTCCACCAAGCCACCACTTTCGCAGGCATCAATAATGATGTTCGTCTGCCGAGGTGCGGCCTCGTTGATGCTACGGAACAAGTCAGCTAACGCTAACGCCGAAACAGATTGCGCGGTGGCCATCGTGTCTTTCAGCCACATGTAGAAGCTGCCGGCGTGCACCCCTCCATGGCCCGCGAAGAAGAAGGTAAAGGTCTCAATCGCTGGGCCCTTAAACAGCATGTCGCGCAGCACTGCACGAGCCTCGTCGAGCGTCGGAGAGCGCAACAGGCGAGATCTGCCAACGTCGTACCAGGGTGAATTCGCACTCACGAGTGCATCGAAGATGCGCTGGGCGTCGGGCACTGCACCGGTCAGTGGACTTGCTTCGTCGTACTCGTTGCAGCCTATAGCCAGCAAAACTCTCACGGCGCTTCTCCGTAGCGTGCGAACCGAGCTTTGCGCTGGACCTCCTCCTCGATGGCCTCGGAGGATCGAATCTCATCCAGTTGCTGGATGCGCTGAAGCAGCTCCGGCGGAGCCGACTCCTGCGCTCGCCGAAACCTCTCAAAGGCCTCCGGAGACAGATGGATCTGAGGCCGCTGCACATTTCCGTGCTTGTCCGCGCTGAAGCGGATGGTCTCAAGCATGGCCGCAAAGCCCTCGATTGGCCCACCTGCCGCCGACGCGTCGACCACGTTTCCGCTCTGGTCGCAGGCCGCCGAGATGGTGGCGTACATCATCCGCTGGAACTGCGCGTTCAGGTCTTCGACGAGTTTGTCCACGTAGCGCGAGATGGCTGAAAGGTCGTGGTTTACCAGCTCATCGAACTGAATGGCGACCTCGGAGGAGTGCTGCTGCATCCCAGCGTTGTACGCATTGGGTAGTCCGGGATGACTCCAGTCGCCCCCGTGGCGGAACCGCTGCACGTTCTCGGCTGGGATGAGCTGGGCCATTCGCACTTTGAGGGCGTCGCTTAGAAACTTCATGAGCTCTCGTTCGAACGCCTTCGACGCGGCGTTGTCGTGAAGGAAATCGACTCGATTTGGTGATGACCTCATAGCATTCGATGCTGGGTTGTAGGTTGTGCTTGAACTGCGTCTTGCATCTTGGCATGCAATGAGCAGGACGCATGTGGGCTTTCACGCACGTGAAGCTGCCGTTCGGGGCTGACCGCTCCTGGCCGAGGGCAGTCCCTCTCCATCACAGTGCGTTGACCCTCCGGCACCTTGTCTCACACTCGTGAGACACCTGTCGCTCGCTGCCGCGAAGTGACAGGTTCGCGGAGGCGCACGACATGGCCGCGAAGCGGCGGCACCTCGATGAGCCAGTCGGCAGCGCGCCCGCGTCGATCGTTGCCGAGCCGCCGGCACGCCCCTTGCCCTGTCCGTCTGCACCGGCCCGATTCGGCCCGGATGTGTATCACCCCCACAGAGGACGGAGACAAGCAAGATGACCGAGCTCACCAACCCCCACACCCAGTCCGTGAAGAGCTGGCTCGCCAGCCTGGGCGCGGCGCTGGAAAAGAGCGACATCCCCGGCGCGCTGGCGCTGTTCGACGACGACTGCTATTGGCGCGACCTGGTCAGCTTCACCTGGAACCTGCACACCGCCGAGGGCAAGCCCGCCATCGATGCGATGCTGAAGGCCACGCTGTCGAACACCAAGCCTTGCAACTGGCAGATCAGCGGCGAGGGCGAGGACGGCGGTGGCTTCAGCCAGGCCTGGTTCAGCTTCGAGACCGCGGTCGCGCGCGGCAAGGGCCTGGTGCGCCTGAAGGGCGACAAGTGCTGGACGCTGCTGACCACGATGGTCGAGCTGAAGGGCTTTGAGGAAGCCAAGGGTCCGACGCGCGTCAAGGGCGTGACGCACGGCGCCCATGCCGACCGGCAGACCTGGCTCGAGGCGCGCCAGCAGGAGGCCGCGGACCTGGGCTACAAGCAGCAGCCCGAGGTGGTGATCATCGGCGGCGGCCAGGGCGGCATCGCGCTCGGCGCGCGGCTGCGGCGGCTGGGCGTGCCGACCATCATCGTCGAGAAGAACGCCAAGCCCGGCGACAGCTGGCGCAAGCGCTACAAGAGCCTGTGCCTGCACGACCCGGTCTGGTACGACCACCTGCCCTACCTGCCCTTCCCCGACCACTGGCCCGTCTTCGCGCCCAAGGACAAGATCGGCGACTGGCTGGAGATGTACACGCGGGTGATGGAGCTGAACTACTGGAGTTCCACCACCTGCCAGAAGGCCAGCTTCGACGAGGCCCGGGGCGAGTGGACGGTGCAGGTGGTGCGTCGCGTGGGTGATGAACTCAAGCCGGTCACGCTGCGACCCAAGCAGCTGGTCATCGCCACCGGCATGTCGGCCGTGCCCAACGTGCCCAGGTACCCGGGCGCCGACAGCTTTGCGGGCGAGCAGCAGCACTCCAGCCAGCATCCGGGGCCGGACGCCTACGTGGGCAAGAAGGTGGTGGTGATCGGCTCCAACAACTCGGCGCACGACATCTGCGCGGCGCTGTGGGAGCAGGGCGTGGACGTCACGATGATCCAGCGCACGTCCACCCACATCATCAAGAGCGACACGCTGATGGAGCTGGCGCTGGGCGGCCTGTACTCCGAGCAGGCGGTGGCCAGCGGCATCGACCACCACAAGGCCGACCTGATCTTCGCCAGCGTGCCCTACAAGATCATGGCGGGCTTCCACGTGCCGGTGTACGAAGAAGCGAAGAAGCGCGACGCCGACCTCTACGACCGGCTCGCCAAGCGCGGCTTCATGCTCGACTTCGGCGACGACGGCTCGGGCCTGTTCATGAAGTACCTGCGCCGCGGCTCGGGCTACTACATCGACGTGGGCGCGTCCGAGCTGGTGGCCGACGGCAAGATCAAGCTCAAGAGCGGCGTCTCGGTCGAGAAGATCAACCCGAAGTCCATCACCTTCAGCGACGGCAGCGAGCTGCCGGCCGACCTGATCGTCTACGCGACCGGCTATTCGTCGATGAACGGCTGGGCCGAGATGCTGATCAGCAAGGACGTCGCCGACAAGGTGGGCAAGTGCTGGGGCCTGGGCTCGGCCACCACCAAGGACCCCGGCCCCTGGGAGGGCGAGCTGCGCAACATGTGGAAGCCGACGCAGCAGCGCAACCTGTGGTTCCACGGCGGCAACCTGCACCAGTCGCGCCACTACTCGCAGTTCCTGTCGCTGCAGCTCAAGGCGCGCAGCGTCGGCATCCCGACGCCGGTGTACGCGCTGCCGAAGGTGAACCACCTGAGGTAGCGCGCGGCGCGGCGGGCCGCGCGCCGATCGGCATCAGGCCGTAGCCGGCGACTACTGCGGCGGGTCGACCGGCGGCAGGCCCATCACCTGCGCCGACCGCTGCAGCGTACGCAGCAGCAGCTCGACGCCGCCGTCATTGAGCTCCAGCGGGAAGATCTGGCCATTGGCCATCAGCAGCTCCAGCAGCACGGCCTTGCCGTCGTCGGACAGCACGGCCTGCTTCAGGCCGACGCAGCGCAGGGGTTCCATCGTGGAGCTCATCGTCGTTCTCGTCGTGTCGGTGGCGAAGCCCGGATGCTGCCACGGCGGTGCGGGGTGCAGCGCGAGGGTCAGCCCGCACTCGACCCCAGCATGCGCCGCGCGTCGACCCAGGTGTCGAACTGCTCGCCGCTCACGCCGCCGACCGCGAGGGCGGCCTCGCGCAGGCCGATGCCGGCACGGTGCGCGTGCTTGGCGATCTGCGCGGCGCGGTCGTAGCCGATGTGCGGCGCCAACGCCGTCACCAGCATCAGCGAGCGCTGCAGCAGCTCCTCGACGCGCGCCGCATCGGGTTGCAGGCCGGCCACGCAATGCCGCGCGAAGCTGCCCATCGCGTCGGACAGCAGGCGCAGGCTGTCCAGCACGTCCAGCACGATCAGCGGCTTGTAGACGTTGAGCTCGAAGTGGCCCTGGCTCGCGGCAAGGCCGATGGCCACGTCGTGGCCCATGACCTGCGCACACACCATGGTCAGCGCCTCGACCTGCGTCGGGTTCACCTTGCCCGGCATGATGGAGCTGCCGGGCTCGTTCTCGGGCAGGCGCAGCTCGCCCAGGCCAGCGCGCGGGCCGCTGCCCATCAGGCGGATATCGTTGCCGATCTTCGTCAGCGCCACCGCCAGCATGCGCAGCGCGCCGTGGAAGCCGACCAGGGCCTCGTGCCCCGCCATCGCCGCGAACAGGTTGTCGGCGGGCGCGAACGGCAGGCCCAGCCGCTGCGACAGCTTGGCCGCCACGCGCGCACCGAACTCGGCGTGGGTGTTGAGGCCGGTGCCGACCGCGGTGCCGCCGATGGCCAGGCGCTGCAGCGGCGCGAGCGACTGCGTGATCGCCGTCTCGCACAGGTCGAGCTGCGCGACATAGCCGCCGAACTCCTGGCCCAGCGTCACCGGCGTCGCATCCTGCAGGTGGGTGCGGCCGATCTTCACCACGTCGGCGAAGGCGACGGCCTTGTCGTGCAGCGCCGTGCGCAGCGCGGCCAGCGCCGGCTGCAGCCGCTCGCGCGCCTGCAGAGCGACGGCGACGTGCATCGCGGTCGGGAAGACGTCGTTGGACGACTGGCCCAGGTTCACGTCGTCGTTGGGGTGCACGCGGCGGTCGCTGCCGCGCCGGCCACCCAGGGCCTCGGAGGCCAGCGTGGCGACGACCTCGTTGACGTTCATGTTGCTCTGCGTGCCCGAGCCGGTCTGCCACACCGACAGCGGGAAGGCCTCGGCATGCTCGCCGGCGGCGATGCGGGCCGCAGCGTCGGCGATGGCGCGGGCCTTGTCGGCGGGCAGCAGGCCGAGCTCGTGGTTGACCTCGGCCGCGGCCCACTTGACCCCGGCCAGCGCGCGCACCACCTCGGCCGGCATGCGCTGCTCGCCGATGGCGAAGAAGTGCAGGCTGCGCGCGGTCTGCGCGGCCCACAGCGCGTCGGCCGGGACCTCGATCGGCCCGAAGGCGTCGGACTCGGTGCGGGTGGCGGGGGCGGTCATCGGCATCTCCGGGCGACGGGCCCCGAGCTTAGGCGAGCCCCGCATCGCCCTGCCGACGTATCCTCCGGCCCATGTACGCGCCGTTCTTCGGGCTGAAGCAGGAGCCGTTCTCGATCGCGCCGGATCCGCGCTATCTCTTCATGAGCGAGCGCCACCGCGAGGCGCTGGCGCACCTGCTGTATGGCGTCAAGGGCGGCGGCGGCTTCGTGCTGCTGACGGGCGAGATCGGCGCCGGCAAGACCACCGTGTGCCGCTGCTTCCTGGAACAGATCCCCAAGCGCTGCAACGTCGCCTACGTCTTCAATCCGCGGCTCACGGTCGAGGAACTGCTGCGCTCGGTGTGCGACGAGTTCGGCATCCCCAACCCGCACCAGGGACCGGGCGCGGCCACCGTCAAGGACTGGGTCGACGCGCTCAACGAGTTCCTGCTGCGCACGCACGCGGTCGGCCAGAACAACGTGCTGATCATCGACGAGGCGCAGCAGCTGTCGGCCGACGTGCTGGAGCAGCTGCGCCTGCTCACCAACCTGGAGACCAACGAACGCAAGCTGCTGCAGATCGTGCTGATCGGCCAGCCCGAGCTGCGCCAGATGCTGGCGCGGCCCGACCTGGAGCAGCTGGCACAGCGCGTGATCGCGCGCTACCACCTCGAGCCGCTGTCGGAAGCCGAGACGCTGCAGTACATCCGCCACCGCCTCGCGATCGGCGGGCTGACCACCGCGGCGCCCTTCGGCCGCGAGGCGATGCAGCGCGTGCACCAGCTGTCGCGCGGCGTGCCGCGGCGCATCAACCTGCTGTGCGACCGCGCGCTGCTGGGCGCCTACGCGACCGGCCGCAACCGCGTCGACGCCGCCATCGTCGACAAGGCCGCGAGCGAAGTCTTCGACAAGACGCCGCCGCCGCGCAGCGCGCCGCACCGCCGCTGGTGGCCGGGCCGCATCGAGGCGCTGGGGCTGGGTCTGGTCGGCGGCGCGGCGTTGTGGGGCCTGGTGTCGTGGGCGATGGACGGCCGCATGGCTGCGCGGCCCGACGCGGCCAGCGCCCAGGCCGCCGCGCTGCCGGCCGCGTCGGCCCCCGCGCCGACGGCGAGCGCGGCCTCGGGTCCGGCGGCGGCAACGCCCACCGCCGCTGCGTCGGGCCCGGTGGCTGTCGCCGCGATCGCCGACCTCAAGGCCGGCCTGCAGCGCATGCCGCGCGACGAGGCCGGCGCCTGGCGCGCGCTGGCGCCGCTGTGGAAACTCGACCTCGGCGAGGGCGAGCCCTGCCGCGCGGCACAGCGCCAGCAGGTGCTCTGCTACAAGGCCAGCGGCACGCTGGCGCTGATCCGCCAGCTGGACCGGCCGGCCATCCTGACGCTGCGCGACGACGAGGACCGGCCCGGCTACGCGCTGCTGACCGGCCTGAACGCCCGCAACGCGACGCTGCTGCTGGACGGCACGCCGCAGAGCGTGCCGCTGGTGGCGCTGGCGCAGCGCTGGCGCGGCGAGTTCGCGACGCTGTGGCGCGCGCCCACCGGCTACTCGCAGCTGCTGGTCGAAGGCAGCGCCGGCCCGCTGGTCGACGGCCTGGCTGCGCAGCTCGCCAGCCTGCAGGGCGAGGCGGCACCGGCCGCGCCGCAGACCTACGGCCCGGCGCTGCGCTCGCGCGTCGTCACCTTCCAGGTCGCGCAGGGCCTCAAGCCCGACGGCCTGGCGGGGCCGACGACCTTCATGCAACTCAACCGCCTCGTCGGCGTCGACGAGCCGCGGCTCCACACGGACTACTGATGACGACCCCCAAGCTAGCTTCGGTGCAGCCCTCCGCGGGGGCGCTCGGCGCGCTGGGGGCGGCGCGGCGAGGCCTGAGCTGATGTCCTACATCCTCGACGCCCTCCGGCGCGCCGACTCCGAACGCGAGCGCGGCGCGGTGCCGGGCCTGCATGCGCAGCCCGCCGCCGCGAGCCGTGACGACGACGAGGGCGCGGCCGCCGGCGCCGGGACCAATCCGCTGGTCTGGGTGATCGTCGCGCTGGCGCTGGTGCTGCTGGCCTCGCTGGCGTGGAACATGATGGGCAGCGGCGACGCGACGGCCGAGCCGGTGGCCGTCGTGCCGACACCGGCGCGAGCGCCCGCGCCGGCGCCGCCGCCCGCCACCGCATCGATGGGACTCCCTGCCCCCGCGCCGGTCGTCGAGCCCCCGCGGCCAGCGACCGCGGCCGTGGTGGCCGCGGCACCACAGGCGACCGCCGCACCGGCCTTCGTCGCCCCGCCGTCGCCACCCCGGCCCACGCCCGAGCCCACACCGACAGCGACCGCCACCGCGACCCCGAAGGAAGCCGCTCCCACGCGCGCCACTCCCGAGCCGCCGCTCGACAGGCCGCTGCCCCGGCCGCAGCGCCCCGGCGCCGAGCCGGCGAAGGCCGTGCCGCCGCCGGCTGCGTCGAAGCCCGCCGCGACCCCGGCCCGGGCCCAGCCTGCGACCGGCGCCGATGCGACTGCGACCGAGCCGCGCCTCTACGCGGTGAGCGAGCTGCCCGAGGACGTCCGGCGCGCCTTGCCGCTGCTGGCCTTCGGCGGCTCGGTCTATTCGGAGACGCCGGCCCATCGCATCCTCGTCATCAACGGGCAGGTCTACAACGAAGGCGGACGGCCCACGCCCGACGTCGTCCTGGAGCAGATCCGCCTGAAGAGCGCCGTGCTGCGCTTTCGCAGCTACCGCTACGAAGTCGCGTATTGAAGGCGGAGAAGAAAGACAAAGGAACCGGAGAGCCGGCCGGATCGGTCGCGCACGAAGCGTGACCCAGGATTCAGCCCCGACTCGTTATCCTCAGGGTTCCGTTGGGACCTTCACTACAAGGAAACGAGAATGACCCGGACCATCGCTCAGATCGAGAAGCAGATTGCCCGCCTGAAGAAGCAGGCCGACGCGATCAAGCAGAAGGAAGTCGGCGGCGTGATCGCGCGCATCAGGGAAGCGATCGCGCATTACGGACTCACGGCCGCCGACCTCGGGCTCGCCAAGCGCACCAAGGCCGCCGTGGCCGGCAAGAAGAAGCCGGGCCGCCGCAAGAAGAGCGCACTGCCGGTCAAGTTCCGCGACGCGGCCGGCAACAGCTGGAACGGCCACGGCCGCCGGCCGAAGTGGTTCCTCGAGGCGCTGGCCTCGGGCAAGAAGCCGGACGACCTGCTGGTCTGATCCGCGCGGCGCGGCGTCACTTCGCCGCGCAGGAGGTCCGGGGAAAGCACACCCGCTCCCCGGGCCGCCCGAGGCTGACCTCGCTGATGGCCGAGGGCGGCGTGATCCTCAGCGGCCGCATCGAGGCCGACGACCCGGCCTCCAACGCAGGAACGCAGGCGCAGATCGCGGTGGCAGATCGCCAGGGCCGGCTGCTCGCCTGAGCCTCGCGCCCAGGCCTCCGCCGTGCAAGCTTGGCGTCAACCCGGTGGCCCGATCTGGGCGCGGCTTCGCGCTCACTTTCCGCGATTCGGCCCGGGGGCCGGTCCTAAGCTTCCCGCAGCAGTTCCCTGACCCCTGTTTCGCCCTGCAACGACCACCGGCCGCGTCCTCCTCCCAGCGGATCGAGACCCTCCGGGATCGCCTTGCCAACCAGGAGCTCCCATGTTCTTCAGTCACCTCTCCGTCAAGGCCAAGCTGGCCGTCGCCTTCGCGATCCTGACCGCCATCGTGCTGGGTGTCTCGGCCCTGGCAATCCGCGCGCTGGCCAACGAACACCACAGCTTCTCGAGCTACGTCGACGAGACCGCCGCGCGCATCACGCTGGCCAACGACGTGCTGGACAGCGCCAACGCCCGCGCCGTCGCGGCCCGCAACCTGGTGCTGGTCACGGCCCCCGCCGACCGCGACACCGAGAAGGCCGCCGTGACCGCCGCCCACCAGAAGGTCAAGGACACCTTCGTCAAGCTGAAGAAGGCGCTGGACACGATGCCCGACGTCGACGCCCAGGAACGCAAGCTGTTCGAGGAACTCGATGGCGTCGAGTCGCGCTACGGCCCGGTGGCGCTGAACATCGTCGGCATGGTCCTGGACGGCAAGCGCGACGAGGCCGTTGCCAGGATGAACACCGACTGCCGACCGCTGCTGGCCGCGCTGATCCGCTCGGCCAACCGCTACATCGAGCACACTTCGGCCCAGGCCGCGGCCGCCGTCCGGCAGGCCGATGCCTCGTCGTCGATGAACCGCAACATGATGCTGGGCGCCAGCCTCGCTGCGGTGCTGGTGGCCATCACGCTGGCGATGGCGATCACGCGCGCCATCGTCGGCCCGATCAACCGTGCGGTGGAAGTGGCCGAGACCGTGGCCGCCGGCGACCTGCGCTCCCACATCGACAGCAGCGCCCGCGACGAGACCGGCAAGCTGCTGGCCGCCCTGAGGAAGATGAACGACAGCCTGGTCGGCATCGTCGGCAGCGTGCGCCAGAGCAGCGACAGCATCGCCACCGGCAGCGCGCAGATCGCCACCGGCAACGCCGACCTGTCGCAGCGCACCGAACAGCAGGCCGCCAACCTCGAAGAGACGGCCGCCTCGATGGAGCAGATGACCGCCACCGTGAAGGCCAATGCCGACACGGCGCGCCAGGCGATCGCGCTGGCCGGCTCGGCCAGCGGCGCCGCCGAGAAGGGCGGCCAGGTCGTGGGCCAGGTCGTGACCACGATGGACGACATCACCGAGAGCTCGAAGAAGATCGCCGACATCATCGGCGTCATCGACGGCATCGCCTTCCAGACCAACATCCTGGCGCTCAACGCCGCGGTGGAAGCGGCGCGCGCCGGCGAACAGGGCCGCGGCTTCGCGGTCGTCGCCAGCGAGGTGCGCAACCTGGCGCAACGCAGCGCCAGCGCCGCCAAGGAGATCAAGGAACTGATCGGCGCCAGCGTCGACAAGGTCGAGGTCGGCACCAAGCTCGTTGACGACGCCCGCGCGTCGATGGACGACATCGTGGTGCAGGTCAAGCGCGTCTCGGACCTGATCTCCGAGATCGGCTCGGCGACCCTCGAGCAGACCAGCGGCATCGGCCAGGTGAGCACCGCGGTCTCGCAGCTCGACCAGGCCACGCAGCAGAACGCCGCGCTGGTCGAGCAGAGCGCGGCGGCCGCCGACAGCCTGAGCCAGCAGGCCGCCAAGCTGGCCCAGCTGGTCGGCGTCTTCAAGCTCGCCCAGGGCTGATCCTCCCGGCCACGTCGGCCCCGCCGGTCAGGCCGCGCGCCAGACCGGCGCAGCGCTGCGCATCGATCGGGTGCCCGGCCTCGCGGAAGCGCGCCGCTGCGGCCGTGAAGCGCGACGCCGCCACCGCGTCGCCCTCGCCGCGCGCCAGCGCGAGGTGGCCGGCCACCTCGTCCTGCGCGGCGTACCAGGCCGGCAGCCGCATCACCACCTGGGCCAGGTAGCTCGACTGTGCCTCGTACTCGCCGGCCAGGTCCAGCCGCTTCGCGCGCGCTGCCGCGATGGCCGCCGGCATGGCGAAGGTGATGCGGCAGCCGGGGCAGGTTTCCAGCGGGCCGCGCACGGCCTCGCGCGCTTCCTCGAGCGCGTGCAGCGCGGCCGTGGGGTCCGGCGCGAGCTGGATGCGCGTGCCATAGATGCGGTCCAGCAGGTGAAAGCCGATGTCGGTCTGGCGGGCCAGGTCCAGCGCCTGGTCGAGCAGCGTGCGGGCCTCGTCGTGCCGGCCGCGGCACATCGCGACCTCGGCCAGCCGTTGCAGCGAGAAGGCCTCGCCGGTGGCGCCGCCGATGGCGTGGTGCAGCCGCGCGCCCTCGCGCAGGTGGGCCTCGGCGGCGTCGAGCTCGCCCGACAGCAGTTCGGCCTCGCCGCGGATCGTGACACCGAAGGCATGGCCGCGCGCGGCGCCGACCCGCCGGGCCTCGCGCGCCAGCGACTCGGCGAACTCGATCACCTCGCGGTACGGCCGCGCGCCGTAGAGGAAGCGCTGCGTCATGCACAGCTGGCCATCGAACACGCGGGCGGCCAGCTGCGGCAGGTGGCTGGTCTCGCGCAGGTCGGCCCAGACGCTGGCGTGCAGGTCGCCGCGCGCATGCGCCGCGGCGGCCTGGGCCCAGGACGCCACGACGAGGCCCGCCGTGTCGCCGGACTCGAGCGCGAGGCGCCGCGCTTCGGCCGCCTTGTGCGTGCCCAGCGCCGGATCGATCGCGCCCAGCGCCGCCGCGCCGCTGTAGGCCAGCGCCTCGCACAGCCGACCCTCGACGGTCTGCGGCCGCAGCCCGGCCAGCGCCTCCAGGCCGCCCTTGGGGTCGCCCTGCTTGATCTGTGCCAGTGCGCCCTTGACGCGCAGGTCCTGCGCCATCGGCTCGCCGCAGGCCTCGGCTGCCGCGCGGTAGGCCGCCACGGCGGCCGGATCGCCCATCGCGTCCAGTGCCTCGGCGCGCAGCCGCAGCGCTTCGGGATCGCCCGGCCGGACCTCCAGCGCCGGCTGCAGGTGGCGCAGCGCGTCGCTGAAGGCGGCCAGGCGCAAGGCCTCGCGCGCGGCCGCCAGCCACCAGGGCAGGGCGTCACGCGGGCTGCCGCCATCGAGCCAGTGGCGCGCCACCAGCACCGGCGCGGCATCGAGCTCGGCGAGCCGCTGCGCGGCCTCGCGGTGCATCTTCAGGCGACGGTGTGGTGCGATCTGCTCGATCAGCGCCTGGCGCACCAGGTCGTGCCGGAAGCGGTAGCGCGAGCCCGCGAGCACGAGGACGCCCGCGGCCAGCGCGCTGTCCAGCACCGCCATCGCGTGCGCCTCGGGGTCGGGCACGATGGCCAGGGCGGTGCCGGCGTCGAACTCGTCGCCGGCCAACGCCATCCACTGCAACGCGGCCAGCGTCGTGTCGGGCACGTCGCACAGGCGCGCCGCGATGGCCTCGCCGGCGGTGCGCGGCACGCGGCCGTCGACGCCGACGCAGCGCGCCAGCTCGATGGCCGCGAAGGGGCTGCCCTGGGCGTCTCGCACGATGCGGGCGATGGTGTCGTCGGCCAGCGCACGCGGCGCCGCCTGCACGACGAGGCGGCGCGCCTCGTCGTCGGCCAGCGGCTCGAGGTCGATCGCCTTCAGCACGCCCGACCCCAGCAGCCGCGCAACGCCGCGCCCGAGGGCCGAGCCGGCCCGCGCCGCCCGCAGGGTGAGCACGACGCACAGCGGCGCGCCGGCGCTGGCCAGGTGCATCAGCACGTCGACGTCGGCGTCGTCGATGAGGTGCGCGTCGTCGACCTGCACCAGCAGCTCGCGCCCGCGCGCGGCCGCCACCAGCAAGCGACGCACGGCGCCGATCACCTGGTGGCGCCCCAGCGGGCCGGCCAGCGCATCGGCCGGCGCAGCGAGCGGACTGATCAGCGCCAGCACCGAGCGGGCCGGCGCGCCAACGACGTCGAGCGCAGCGCGGTCGCCGAGCAGCACGCGCTCCACCAGCGCCGCGATCACCGCGTAGGCACGGCCCGCCTGCGTGGCGTCGACGCCGACCCCGGCCCAGCCGCGCTTGCGGGCCTGGGCGTCCAGCTGGCGGCAGAACGCCGTCTTGCCGATGCCGGCCGGGCCGCGCACCACCAGGCCGCCCGGCCGCTCGCGGGCCGGGCTCGCCAGCCAGGCCAGGGTCTGTGCCAGCGCCAGGCTGCGTCCGACGTAGGCCGGACCGGCCTGCTGCAGTCCGGCGACGCAGCGCGCGTACAGCATGTCCGTCTCGCGCTCGGGCGCGATGCCGAGCTCGCGCTGGAGGGCCTCGCGCAGGCGCGCGTACCAGCGGATCGCCGCGGCGCGGTTGCCGGCATCGACCTCGCGGGCCATCAGCTCGCGGTGGGCGTGCTCGTCGGTGGGGTCGACTTCCACCAGCCGCTCCCACAGGCCGCCGGCGCGCAGCAAGTCGGCGTGCAGGGCATGCAGGCGCTCACGCGCCGGCTCGGCCCAGGCCTCGTAGCGCCCGCCGGGCAACAGCTCTCCGCCATGGCGGCCGGCCACCTCGGCACAGGCCGCGGCATCGCGAGCGGCCAGTGCGGCGCGCGCCTGCTGCTCGAAGGCGACGGCGTCGACCACCACGGCCCCATGCGGCCACAGCGCGACGTCGCCGCCTTGCAGCACCACCGCCTCGTGCCGGCCGAGGGCCTGGCGGGCATGGTGGGCGGCCTTGCGCAGGTTGGCCGCGCCGGCCTCGAGGCCGAGCTGTGGCCACAGCGCGTCGACGACCTGCTCGCGGCCCAGCCGGTGCCGCGGCGCCAGGCTCAGCAGTTGCACCAGGTGCTGGGCGCGCAGGCTGGGCCAGCGTGCGCCGGCGATCGCGACGCCGTCGACGCAGGCCGAGAAGTCGCCGAGCAGGCGGACCTCGAGGCGGCCGGAGGGGTCGGGAGACGTCATGACCGCCCGAGTTTGCAGACCTCGACCGGGGCGCACAAGCACCCCGGTCGCCGGGAACGTTTCAGGAACGCCGGGGCGCGACGCTGCGGACCTGCAGGCCGATGGTCGGCCTGCGTTCACCCCAAGGAGTTCACCATGCCCGAGACCCTCTACCAACGCCTGGGCGGCGCCGAACGCATCGGCGCCATCGTCGACGACGCCCTCGACCGCCATGCCGTCAACCCGCTGCTGGCGCCGCGCTTCAAGGGCAAGGACCTGCCGCGCCTGAAGCAGCTGGGCACGCAGTTCGTCTGCATGGGCTCGGGCGGCCCGCAGAAGTACGAGGGCCGCGACCTGCGCAGCTCGCACGCCGGCATGAACGCGAGCGAGCAGGAGCTGATCGCGGCCATCGACGACTTCGTCGCCGCGATGCAAGGCCAGGGTGTCGGCACGGCGGAGGTCAACGAGGTCGTCGCGATCATGTACTCGCTCAAGGGCGAGGTGCTGCGGCTCTGAGCGTGCAGGTGCACGCCACCGTCGAGGGGGCAGGTCGCCTGTGCGCTCGAGCCAAGGCGCCTTGTCGAGATTCGCAGGCCGCGACCCCGCCCCCATGGTGAGAATGACCGCCCTCATGGGCTGCGCAGGCCGGTCGCCGCCTCGGCGGCTCGGGCGGGCACGCGGACACCGCCGACGGCGTCGCGCTCGCCATCGTCGACGGCCGCGCCGGCAGCGTGGTCGACGTCATCCGTGCGCTGACGCCTGGCCGACGCTCAGCCTCCGCCGCCGATCTCGAAGTCACGCAGGCTCAGCGCCGGCCGCACGGCAGGGAGCACCGGCCGGACCCAGGTGGCGCGATCGATCGGCGCCGGCTCCGCGGCTTGCCGCGCTGCGATCTCATCGGCCAGTGCGCGGGTCAGCTCGGTCATCAGCCCCGCATCGTCCTGACGCACCAGCACGCCGATGTTGATCTTGACCGGGTGTTCGAAGCCGGTCGGTGCCAGCCGGGTGGCCGGCACGCGACTGCGGTAGCGGTCCCACAGGGCAACGTCCACGAGCGCCAGCTCGGCCTCGCCGGCCTCGACCGCCGCCAGCACATCCTCGCGCACGTTGTAGCCCTTGATCGACGTCGCCAGCACGCCGCTGCGCCAGGCGCCGAGCGCGAGCGAGGCCATCGAGCCGGCGCGCACCGCGATCGTGTGGCCCTGCGCATCGGCGAGCGAGCGCAGCGTCGAGCCGCCGCGCGCGACCAGCACCATGGCCGTCGCGCGGTAGGCGCCGCCGCCGATGACCGGCACCAGCGCCTGGTAGGGCCGCTGCCGCAGCGGCTTGGCGCCGGGATAGTCGGGCGTGCGCGCCTTGTCGGCCAGCATCGGGGCGAGCTGCGGCTCGTAGAGCGGGATGCCGGCGACGATGTCGCAGGCCCGCGCGGCGAGCAGCGCCCGCGCGTCCAGCGAGAGGTTGCCCTCCCTGTCGTAGCGGCCTTCGAACCAGACCAGCTCCAGCGCGCGTCCCATGCGCCGGGACATCGACGTCAGCAGCTCGACGTCGAAGCCGCGCGGCTGCCCGTCGTCGAGCGACGAATAGGGCGCGCTCTCCTGCGCGACACAGGTGCGCAGCGCTGCAGGGTCGGCGGCGACCGCGGATGCCGCGGCCAGCGCGGCCAGGGCCGTGCCGAGCGCCGCGCGCCTCACGGCTTGCCGCCGGTCAGGACGTAGGCCCAGATCAGCCGGATCTGCTCGTCGCTCAGCGAGCCCTTCCAGGCCGGCATCGAACCCCTGCCGTCCTTCACCGAGTCGAAGAAGCGCTGGGGATCCTCGGGCGGGAACTTGCGCAGGTCATAGGACACCGTGCCGGGGTTCACCATGTTGAAGCCGTGGCAGTGCGAGCAGTTGCGGCTGTAGAGGCTGCGGCCGGCCTGGACGGCGTCCGGGCCTGGCGAGGGCGGCGCCTGGTCCTGGGCACCGGCCGGCGAAGCCGGTGCTCCCAGCATGGCCATCGCCAGCAAGGTGGCCCCGAGCGCAGGCGCCACCGACTTCCTCATGGCTGCACGGCGAAGGTCCAGACCGCGCCGCCGGCCGGCACATTGGCCAGGCGCTCGTCGCCCGAGAACAGCGGATAGACCCCGCCGATGCCCGACAGCGCGGTGACGTACTGGCGGCCCTGATGGGTCCAGGTGATGGGCTGGCCCATCGACGCCGAGCCGGTGCGGTAGGACCACAGCAGCTTGCCGGACTCGGCGTCGCGCGCCTCGAACTCGCCGGTCATCGTGCCGGTGAAGACCAGGCCGCCGGCGGTGGTCAGCACGCCGGAATAGCTGGGGATGTCGCGCGGGACAGCCCACTTCTCCTTGCCGGTCGCGGGATCGATGGCCTTGAAGAAGCCGCGCGGGCCCTCGGGATAGGTGAAGCCGGTGAAGTCGATGGCCAGGTAGAACTCGCCCTGCTTGTACTCGGGGGTGACGGTCTTGTAGGGCATGCCCGCGTGGATGGCGTTCAGGTACACCAGACCGGTCTTGGGGCTGAAGGACATCGGTGGCCAGTTCTTCGCGCCCAGCGCGCCCGGCCAGACCTCGGTCTTGTCGCCGGCCCGCGCCTTCACGGTCACGTCGGTGTCGATCGGGCGGCCCGTCTTCAAGTCGATGCCGGTGGCCCAGTTCACCTTGGGCACGAAGGTGTTGGCCGCGATCACCTTGCCGTTGGTGCGGTCCAGCACGTAGAGGAAGCCGTTGCGGTTGGCGTGCAGGATCACCTTGCGGGTCTGGCCGCCCACCTTGATGTCGGCCTGCACCATCTCGTTGGTGCCGTCGTAGTCGAAGGTGTCGTTCGGGTTGAACTGGTAGTG
Source organism: uncultured Methylibium sp. (assembly GCA_964616015.1). Lineage (GTDB taxonomy): Bacteria > Pseudomonadota > Gammaproteobacteria > Burkholderiales > Burkholderiaceae_C > Methylibium. The sequence goes on from CAZTTC010000001.1 coordinate 30,603, forward strand.
CCAGACGATCTCGCCGGTCTTCGGCCGGATCGCCAGCACCGAGGCGGTGTAGAGGTTGTCGCCCTTGCGCACCGCGGCGTTCCACGGGCCGGCGTTGCCGGTGCCCCAGAACACGAGGTCCTGCTCGGCGTCGTAGCTGCCGGTGAGCCAGGTCGAACCGCCGCCCTTCAGGTGGGTGTCGCCGGGCCAGGAGTCGCCGCCCTTCTCGCCCGGTGCGGCCGTGGTATGGCGACGCCAGACCTCCTTGCCGGTCGCGGGGTCGAGCCCGACGATGAAGCCCCGCGTGCCGTACTCCGCCCCCGACATGCCCGAGATCAGCACGCCACCCACCACCAGCGGCGCACTGGTGACCGAGTAGCCCTGCTTGTAGTCGGCGAGCTTGGTCTTCCACAACTGCTTGCCGGTCTTGGCGTCGAGCGCCTGGATGTGCGCGTCGAGCGTGCCGCGATAGACCTTGCCCTCGTAGAGGGCGACGCCGCGGTTGACCAGGCCGCAGCAGACGATCTTGGCCACGTCGGCGGCGTACTCCAGGCCGTTCTTCCACAGTTGCTGGCCGGTCAGCGCATTGATCGCGACCGTCGAGTCGTGCGTCGGGATGTACAGCACCCCTTGATGCAGCACCGGCATCGCCTCCTGGCCGAGGTTGTTGCCCAGGCTCTGGGTCCACACCGGCACCAGCTTGCCGACGTTGCCGGTGTTGATCTGCGCCAGCGCGCTGTGGCGCTGGGCCGTGTAGCCCATGCCGTGCACCAGCACGGCGTCGGTTGCCTTGCCGTCGGCCAGCAGGTCGGCCGACGACTGGGCCATGGCGGCGGTCGTCAGCGCCAGCGCGCACAAGGCGACGAGCTGCGGGGTCTTGCTCTGGGTCATCATGTCTCCTCGATGGGTGGTGTCATTGTGAGGCTCAGGCGCGCAGCGGCAGCTCGCGCTGGCGCCGGCCCGTCAGCTTGGCCAGCGCATTGGCGACCGCAGGCGCCACCGGCGGCGTGGCGGGTTCGCCCATCCCGCCGGGCTTGGCGCCGCTCTCGATGAGCACGACGTCGACCTTGGGCATCTCGGCAAAGCGCAGCGGGCTGTGGTCGTGGAAGTTGCTCTGCTCGACGCGGCCGTCCTTGAAGGTGATCTTCATGTGCAGCGTCTGGGCCAGGCCGGTCGCGATCGAGCTCTCGACCTGCGCCTCCACCGTCGCCGGGCTGAGGTAGCGCCCGCCGTCGACCGCCGCGCTGACGCGGTGCACCTTGATCGCGCCGCCCTCGATCGACACCTCGGCGACCTGCGCGACGATGGTGTCGAAGGAGTCGTGCAGCGCGATCCCCCGCGCGCGCCCGGCCGGCAAGGGCTGGCCCCAGCCCGCCTTCTCGGCCGCGGCCTTCAGCACCGCGGCGTGGCGCGGCTTGCCCTTGAGGTGGCGCAGGCGGAACTCCAGCGGATCCTGGCCCGCGGCGACCGCGAGTTCGTCGATGAAGCTCTCGTTGACGAAGCCGTTCTGCGAGTGGCCCACCGAGCGCCAGAACCAGACATGCGGGCCCGGCTCGTAGCGCACCCACTCGACCGCCAGGTTCGGCAACTCATAGACGTTGCCGTGGATGCCCTCGACCGCCGAAGGATCGAGCCCGCTCTTCTCGAGCGGAAAGCCCGCTGCCGCGAAGATCGAGCTGCTGACCAGGCGTGCATGGACGGCCTGGATCGCGCCGTCGCTGCCGAGCACGGCGCGCATCCTCGAGAACTGCGCGGGCCGGTAGAAGTGCGCCCGCATGTCGTCCTCGCGCGTGTAGACCAGCCGCACCGGCACGCCGGCGGCCTTGGCCACCTCCAGCGCGTACTGCACGAAGTCGACGCCGAAGCGCCGGCCGAAACCGCCGCCCAGCAGGGTCGTGTGCACCTTGACCTGCTCGGGCTTGACGCCGCCGACCTTGGCGCACTGGTCGGCGTTGACGAACTGGAACTGCGTGGGCGACCAGATCTCCACGGCGTCGGGACGCACCCAGGCGGTGGTGTTCATCGGCTCCATGCAGGCATGGGCGACGTAGGGCACGTGGTAGGCGGCCTCGATCACCTTCGCGCCGGCAGCGTCGAGGACCTGGGCCGCGTCGCCGATCGGCGCGGCCTCGAGGCCGGGTGTCTCGGCGGCCGTCACCATGCGTTCGCGCAGGACCGCGCTGTCGAGGAAGCGCATGTCGCTGGCCTGCCACTCGATGGCATCGGCGAGCGCGTCGCGCCCCTTCTTCGCGGTCCAGAAGTCCTGGGCCAGCACGGCCACGCCGTTGCTGAAGGGCACGACCTGGCGCACGCCCGGCACGGCCATGGCCTTGGCGGCGTCGAACTTGCCGAGCTTGGCGCCGCGCACCGGCGGCATCGCGATGGCGGCCACCAGCAGGCCGGGCAGCTGCACGTCCATCGCATAGACGGTGCGGCCGGTCACCTTGTCGGCGGTGTCGAGCCGGCGCACGCGCTTGCCCACCAGCTTGCGCTCGGCCGCGCTCTTGAGCCGCGGCTCGGCCGGCGGCGTGAGCTTGGCCGCCTCAGCGGCCAGTTCGCCGTAACGCGCCTTGCGCGCCGAGGCCTTGTGCATGACGACGCCGCCCGCGGTGACCAGCTCCGCCGCCGGCAGCTGCCACTTGGCCGCGGCCGCGTCGACCAGCATCTGCCGCGCCGCCGCACCGGTCTTGGCCATCGGCTCCCAGAAGCTGCGCACGGTGGTCGAGCCGCCGGTGAGCTGCAGGCCGAAGATCAGGTTCTTGTAGCCGGCGTCGGCCGGCGCGAACTCGAAGCGGACCTTCTTCCAGTCGCAGTCCAGTTCGTCGGCCAGCGCCATCGCCAGCGACGAGCTGACGCCCTGACCCATCTCCGAGGCCGGGATCACGATCGTCACCGAGTCGTCCTTCGCGATGCGCACGAAGGCGTTCAACGGCGCCCCGGCCGCGGCGGCCGGCTGCGCACGCGCCACGGCAGCTTCGGCGGCCTCGGCAAAGCCGAAGCCGATGCACAGCGCACCGGCGCCGCCGCCCAGCGTGCGCAGGAAGCTGCGACGCGACGGGCCGGCAGCGACCTCGCGCTTCGCGCGGAAAGCCTGTTCGAGCGAGTTCACTGGAGTCCCTTCGTGCTTCGCACTCCGGTCCCCGCCCTTGAGGCGGTCCGGCGCGCTCATGCGTGCCTCCCTTCGTGTTCGCAGCCGTGGGCGCAGGCGGTGGGCGTGGCCATCGCGTCGTCGGCCCAGGCCACGAACCGGCCGGACGGGTCGGGCTGGCCGGCGGCGTCGTGGATGGCGGCGCGGATCGCGTTGTAGGTGCCGCAGCGGCAGATCTGCGTGCCCATCGCCGCGTCGATGTCGGCATCGCTGGGCTTGGGGCGGCGCTTCAGCAGCGCCGCGGCGCTCATCAGCATGCCGCTCTGGCAGTAGCCGCACTGGGGGACGTCCAGCTTCACCCAGCTCTTCTGCAGCGCATGGTCGCCGCGGGCGGAGAGCCCCTCGATCGTCGTCACCGGCTGGCTGCCCACGGCGGACAGCGGCACCGAGCAGGAGCGCACCGGCTGGCCCGCCAGATGCACGGTGCAGGCACCGCACTGCGCGATGCCGCAGCCGTACTTCGTGCCGGTGAGTTGCAGGTGATCACGCAACACCCACAGCAGCGGCGTGTCGGGCGTGGCCTGGACCTCGCGGCTCTTGCCGTTGACCTTGATCTTCACGGGGCTCTCCTCTTCGTTGCGAGCGCGCGCAGCATATGGACAGGCACGCTCGGACGGCAATCAGAACTTCATCAAGCAGGCCTACGCCTGCCGCGAAGTCCGGAGGAACACCTAGAGCCCGCAGCACGCCAAGCGTGCAGCCGCCTGGCAGCGCGGCCGCGCCGCGCCCGCCATCGCCGCGAACCGCCGTGATTCAGCGCGTCGTGGCCGCGGAGGTCGCCGGCCAGGGCTCCGCACCGCCTGGCAAGGCCGCGTGCTCGTCGATCCCGGGCACGGGCCGATAGGACTGGTCGTCCCACTCCGTGACGTAGGGGTTGGCGGGAACCTGGACGACCCGCCCGCGGACGTTCATGTCCTTCGTGCGCAGCTGCGGGTGCTCGATCAGTTCGTGCACGGAGTTGATCGCGCCGTAGGCGGTCTGCGCCTGCGTCAGCCGATCGACAGCTTGCGCGTAGCTCAGCGTCGAGAAGATGTCCTGCACCAGCGCCTCGAGGACGTCGCGGTGCTCGGTGCGCCGGGGGTTGTCCGCGAAGCGCTCGTCGACCGCGATGTCCGGCCGCAGCAGGACCGTCTCGCAGAAGCTCGTCCACTCGCGCTCGTTCTGGATGGCCAGCACCAGCTCGCGACCGTCCGCGCAGGTGAAGGCGCCGTAGGGCGCGATGCTCGGATGCCGGAGGCCGACGCGCTCCGGCGCCCCCGCGCCGTAGCGCGCCTGCAGGTAGGGCACCGCCATCAGTTCGGCAGCGGAATCGAACAGCGACACCTTGACGGCGCTGCCCTGGCCGCTGCGCACGCGCTGCAGCAGGGCTTGCTGGATGCCCATCAGCGCGTTCATGCCCGCGGCGATGTCGCAGATCGACACGCCGATGCGGCCCCAGGGACCCGGCGCGCCGCTGACCGCGACCAGGCCGCTCTCCGCCTGCACCAGCAGGTCGTAGGCCTTCAGGCCGTGCAAGGGGCCGGACTCGCCGTAGCCGGTGATGTCGCAGGTGATGAGACGCGGATGCCGCTCGCGCAGGCTGGCGGCGCCGAAGCCCAGCCGCGCGGCGGCGCCCGGCGCGAGGTTCTGGATGAACACGTCGGCCTCGGCAATCAGCGCCGCGAGCCTGCCCTGGTCGGCGGGGTTCTTAAGGTCCAGCGCGAGCGACTCCTTGCCGCGGTTGATCCACACGAAGTAGGAGGACTCGCCGTTGACCGCCTTGTCGTAGCCGCGCGCGAAGTCGCCCTCGGGCCTTTCGATCTTGATGACCCGGGCCCCCGCGTCGGCGAGCCGGCTCGAGCAATAGGGCGCCGCGACCGCCTGCTCGAGGGCGACGACGACGATGCCGTCCAGCGGTTTGGTTCGCATGGGTGGCGATGGACCTGTGGGCGGTGGAGCGACCCGGACCGCCCCGCTCAGACGGTGCGGCCGCCGTCCACCGGGAACTCGACGCCGCTGATGAACTCGGCCGCATCGCTGGACAGGTAGAGCGCGGCGGACGCCACGTCGGAGGCGCGGCAGAGCCGGCCGAGCGGGATGGTCGCGAGGAAGCGCGCGCGGTTGGCCGGCGTGTCGGGCATGCCCATGAACTTCTCGAGCAGGCCCGTCTCGCCCATCACCGGGCAGATGGCGTTGACACGGATGCCGTCGGGGCCCAGCTCGACCGCCATCGACTTGGACAGCAGATTGACCGCGCCCTTGCTGCCGTTGTACCAGGTGAGGCCCGGCCGCGGGCGGATGCCGGCGGTCGATCCGACGTTGAGGATGACGCCCTGCTTGCGCTGGCGCATCAGCGGCACGACGGCATGCGCCATGTGGAAGATGGACTTCACGTTGACCGCGAACACGCGGTCGAAGGTCCGCTCATCCACGTTGAGCATCGGCTGGTTGTCGTGCGTCGTCCCGGCGTTGTTGACGACGATGTCGGGCACGCCGTAGCGCGCCACGCAGGCCGCGACGAGGCCCTCGACGTCGGCGCGGACCGACACGTCGCAGCGGACGAAGTGCGTCGCGTCGCCGAGCTCGCCTGCGAGCGCCACGCCCTTGGCGCTGTCCAGGTCGGCGATGACGACACGCGCGCCCTCGGCGGCGAACAGGCGCAAGATGCCTTCGCCGAACCCCGCGGCGCCGCCGGTCACGATGGCGATCTTGCCTTCGAGCTGTTTCATGGTTCTTTCCTCGGAATGAATGGGGGATGCAGGAGGCCGGCTCAGCCGGGCACGCCGACAGGGGCAGCGCCCTCGAAGGCGCGTGCGGACTCGGGCGGGGCCTCGACCTTCAACTCGCCGCGCTCCAGGCACAGGGTGATGCACTGCACGCGGTCGAGCAGCGCGCGGTTCGACTCGGTGATCACCATGCACAGCTCGGGGCGCAGGCTGACCATGCGGCTCAGCGCCTCGGCGTACTGGCGCGCCAGCGCGGGCGCCAGGCCCTGGAAGGGTTCGTCGACCAGCAGCAGCCGCGTGCCGACCATCAGCGCCCGGGCGAGTGCGGCCATCTTGCCCTGGCCGCCCGAGAGCGCGGCGGCCGATCGCGGCAGCATCTCGCGCATCTGCGGCACGACCTCGACGGCCAGCTCGACCCGGCGGTCGATCTCGCCCGTCTTCAGGCCGATGGCCTCGCAGGGCAGGCGCAGGTTGTCGAGGACGGTCATCGTCGGGAACAGCACGCGATCCTCGGGTGCATAGCCCACGCCCAGCGCGGCGCGGCGGTGCGGCGGCTCGGCCAGCAGGTCCTGTTCGGCCAGCGCAATGGCGCCGCCGCGCAAGGGCGTGAAGCCCATCAGCGTGCGCAGCAGCGTGGTCTTGCCCGCGCCGTTGCGGCCAACGACCGCGTAGGTGCTGCCGGACGACAGCTCCACCGTCACGTCGCGCAGCACCGGCAGGCCCGCAATGTCGACCGAGACGTTCTTCAGGGTGAGCATGTGCATGGCCTTCAATGCCCGAGCACGACGCTGCGGACTTCGGCGTCGTTCATCACGACATCCGGCGGGCCGTCGGCGGCGATGCGCCCGGAGATCCACGCCGCCACGCGCGTGGCGTACTGCGTGACGATATCGACATCGTGCTCGACGAACACCGCGGTGACGCTGCGCTCCGACAGCGCCTGCATGATGGTCGCCATCAGCGCATGCTTCTCGTCGGCGGCGACGCCGCTGGTGGGCTCGTCCATGATCAGCAGCTTGGGGCGCAGCACCAGCGCCATGGCGATGTCGAGCAGCTTGCGATGCCCCTCGGGCAGGCTGCCGCAGCGGTCGTCGGCGCGCGCAGCCAGACCCACCACCGCCAGCACATGGTCGATCTCCGCGGCATCGACGCACTGCGCCATCGGCCGCAGCAGGCTCATGCGCCGCTGGCGCGACGCGACCGCGAGCTGCACGCTCTCGCGCACGCTGTGATCCAGAAAGAGCTGCGGCAACTGGAACGAGCGGCCGATGCCGCGCCGCACGATCTGGCGCGGGTGCAGGCCGGTGATCTCGGCGCCGTCGAAGTGGACCTGCCCTGCGCTCGGCTTGATGTAGCCGGTGACCATGTTGATGAAGGTCGTCTTGCCGGCGCCGTTGGCGCCGATCACGGCCAGGCGCTCGCCGGACTGCAGGTCGAAGTCGATGCCGTCGGCGGCGACCACGCCGCCGAATTTCAGCGTGAGGCCACGGGTCTGGAGCAGCGAAGTCATGTCAGCCTGCGGTGCGTCGATCGAGGCGCACCAGCCAGGCCACGAGGCCGGCCGGTGCCAGGAAGATCAGCACCAGCAGCACCGTGCCGATGACCAGTTGCCAGGCGCCGGTCAGCGCGGCGGCGGCAAAGAGCTTCAGGAACTCGAAGGCGATCGCGCCGAGGAAGGCGCCCACCGGCTGCAGCGTGCCGCCCAGCACCGCGATGAAGACGTACTCGCCGGAGCGCACCCAGTAGCCCATCTCCGGCGTCACCAGGCCCTGGATCAGCGCGAACATGCCGCCGGAGAAGCCGCACAGCACGGCCGATGCGATGTAGCCGCGGTAGAACACGGCGCGCGCGGAGATGCCGAGGTATTCGAGCCGGACCTCGTTGGTCTTCAAGGCCGCCAAGGCCTGCCCGGTGGGCGAGGCATAGAAGCGCCGCAGCAGGTGGCAGGTGACGACGACGAGCACCGCGCTCAGCGCCAGCAGCCAGGTCTCGTAGGCCGCGCGCTCCAGCACCTGGCCGAGAAAGGGCGGCCGCTCCAGGCGCAGGCCGTCGGTGCCGCCCGTGAAGTTGTAGAACTTGCCGAGCACCGCGAACAGCACCATCGACAGCGCGAGGTTCAGCATGCCGAAGAAGATGCCGCGGTAGCGCATCATGAACAGGCCGACCACGGCGCCGGCCATCAGCCCGGCCACGGCGCCCGAGGCCAGCAGCAGCAGGCCGTCGGTCTGCGGCCAGGTGCGGCTGATCGCGACCGCCGCGTAGCCGGCCAGGCAGGTGAAGCCGGCGTGGCCGAAGGACACCTGGCCGGCGCGGATCAGGATGGACACGCCCAGTGCCGCGAAGCCATAGGACAGGCCGATCACCAGCGGCGTCTTGAGCCAGGGGAAGAGCAGGCCGACGACCAGCGTCAGCACCGCGATCGCCCAGGGAGCGAGCCGGATCAGCATCAGACCCTCCGCGTCTCGGCGACCGCGAACAGGCCCTGCGGGCGCCACAGCAGCACCGCCAGCATGATCAGGTAGGGCACGAGCACGTCCACCTCGGGCATCAGGTAGACGGCGAAGGCCTTGCCCATGCCGATCAGCAGCGCCGCGACCGCCGTGCCGGTGATCTGGCCGAGGCCGGCGACCGCCACCACCGCGAACGACAGCACCATCATGTCGCCGCCGATGCCGGGCACGAGCGAGGTCGTGGGCGAGGCCAGCGCGCCGCCGAGCGTGCCCATCACGGCCCCGAGGCAAAAGGTCAGCAGGCCGACGCGCCGGGCGTTGATGCCCAGCGCCGAGGCGACCTCGCGATGGTGGGTGACGGCCATGATCTGGCGTCCGAAGCGGGTGCGGGCCAGCGACCAGCGCAAGGCCAGGAAGACGCCGACCGCCGCCGCCGGCAGCAGGAAGAGCTGGTAGGCCGTGTAGGTGACGCTGCCGACCTTGACCGTGCCCATCGCATCGACGGCGTGCGTCACCGACACCGGGCTGGCGCCCCAGATCAGGCGCTGCAGGTCCTCCATGATCATGAACACCGCGAAGGTGGCCAGCAACTGCATCACCGGGTCGATGCTGAGGATGCGCCGCACCAGCCCGATCTCGATGATCGCGCCGAGCAGCACGCCCATCAGCAACGCGCCGAGCAGCAGCGCCAGCAGCGACAGCGGCACCGACTCGCCGCTCGCGATCAGCGCGCTCAGCTTGGCCGCGGCGTAGCCGCCGAAGGCGTAGAAGCTGCCGTGGGCCACGTTGAGGATGCGCAGCACGCCGAAGATCAGCGTCAGCCCCAGCGCCACCAGGAACAGCAGCGCGGCCTGGGTCGTGCCGTCCAGCAGGGCCAGTACGAACAGCGTGGCGTTCATCGTGGTCGCTGGCCGACGCGTGCGGTCAGAAGGACTTGATGCGCGGATCCTTCAGCAGGTCCGGCTTCAGCGTCTTGACCCACTCGGGCGACTTGGCGCCGACCGGGTTCTGCACCATCTCGCCCGGGTAGATGGTCAGGCCCTGGATCACCGGGAAGGGGTAGGCCGCGGTCAGCTTGGTCACGCCGAGCATCTGGTCCTCCAGGCCCTGGCCGTCCTCGCGCATCTGCACCGGGCGCGTCAGGGCCTTGAACTTGAGCGTGCGCATCGCGTCGGCCACTTGCTCGGTGCTGGGCCACTTGCCGCCGTTGGCCTTGAGGGCGGCGGTGTGGGCGTCGGCCACGGCCTGGATCGCGGCAGCCGCGTGGTAGGCCGAGTAGATCGGGTACTGGCCGGTCTTGGCGCGGTACTTCTCGACGAAGGCCTTGTGCTTGGGATCGTCCTTCAGCTCCGGATGCAGGAAATAGTGGTCGCCGCGCATGCCGACGATCACGCCGTCGGGCAGCGCCTTGCCGACGCGCTCGAGCGAGCTCTCGGCCAGCGGCAGCACCCAGGTCGAGGTGCGGATCAGCCCGCGCTGCGCGGCCTGGCGGATCAGCGTGTCGAGCTCGCCGCCCCAGGAGGTGCTGAGGATCACGTCGGGCGACAGCGCCTGCAGGCGGCTGATCTCGGAGCTGAAGTCGGTCGAGCCGAACTTCGGGAACAGCTCGGCCAGCACCTGCACGTCGGGCTTGAGCGCGCGCAAGGTGTTGATGAAGATCTCCCAGGAGTCGCGACCCCAGGCGTAGTCCTGGTTGACGACCGCGATGGTCTTGAAGTCGGGCTTGGTGCGCAGCAGGTGCAGCACCGTCGAGACCATCTCGGAGGTCGCATTCGCCGGGGTCCGGACCACGTACTTGTAGCGGCGGTTCTCCAGCACCTTCTCGGTACCGCAGTCCCACATGACGTTGAGCACCTTCAGGTCTTCGGCCACCGGCGCCAGCGCATTGCAGTTGCCGCTGGAGATGGACGCGAGCATCACCTTGACGCCCTCCTCCTGCACCACACGGCGGTACTCGGACAGCAGCTTGTCGCCGCCGATGCCCTCGTCGATGATGATCGGCCTGAGCTTCACGCCGGCCACGCCGCCGGCGGCGTTGATCTCGTCGGCCGCGATCTCGGCCGCGGCCTTGCCCGGGATGCCGAACACCGCCGCCGGTCCCGACAGGAAGGTCGTCATGCCGAACTTGAGTTCGGCCGGCTTGTCCTGGGCCAGGGCGAGTGCGGCGGTCAGCGCCAGGCCGAGTCCCAGCGCGGCAGCGCGGAGCAATGGGTTCATGCGATGTCTCCTGTCGTTGATGAAGGCCGGGCCGGCGCACGCGGTCGCCCTGCAGGTGCAGCCTGGGCGGCATTGTTGAAAGGCAGCCGTCGGCCGTCCATCGGAATCTGGGCAAGCCGGTCTTGTCGAAATTCAAGCTTCGGGTAAGCCCCGAGACTGCCGGTTCGAAGGCCCTCCTCGCCTTTCTCGAATACCTGCCGAGACGCATCGCGTGGGACGATCTCGCGCATGACGCACGCCTTGCCCAGTGCCTGGTCCGCGGCCCGGACCTACCTCTTCGTTCCCGGCGATCGGCCGGAGCGCTACGACAAGGCCTGGGACAGCGCGGCCGACGCCGTGATCCTCGACCTGGAGGACGCGGTCGCGCCCGAGCGCAAGGACGAGGCGCGCCGCTCGGTGGCGGCCTGGCTGCGACCCGAGCGCCCCGTCTGGCTGCGCTGCAACGCCGCAGACACGCCGTGGTTCGAGGCCGACCTCGCACTGGCCTCGATCCCCGGCCTGGCCGGGATCGTGCTGCCGAAGGCCGAGGCCGTGTCACCGGCGCTGCGCGAGCGGCTGCAGCAGCACCGGCTGGGCCTGATCCCGCTGGTCGAGACCGCCCGGGGCATGGCGCAGGCCGAAGAACTCGCCGCCCTGCCCGAGGTCGTCCGCCTGGCCTTCGGTGCGCTGGACTTCCAGGTCGACCTGCAGATCGAGGGCGAGGACGACGCCTTGCTGTACTTCAGGTCGCGGCTGGTGCTGGCGTCGCGGCTGGCGGGCAAGCTGTCGCCGATCGACGGCATCACGCCGTCCATCGGCGACGAGTCGGCGCTGCGCCACGACACCGAGCGGGCGCGCCGGCTGGGCATGGGCGCGCGCCTGTGCATCCACCCGAGCCAGATTGCGCCCATCCACGAGCTGCTGGCGCCGACCGAGGCGGCGCGGCAGTGGGCCGCCCGCGTGCTGGCGGCCATGGAAGCATCGGCCGGGGCGGCCGTCGCGGTCGATGGAAAGATGATCGATCGCCCGGTGCTGCTGCGCGCCACCGCCATCGCGTGGGCGCCGACGGCGCAGCAGCGGCTGCGAGGAGGGGCGCGCTAGGAGCAGCCGGCCGCCAGGTGCTGCAGCAGGCTCTCGACCGAACTGTTCGGCGCGCGCTCCTTGCGCACGCAGATCAGCATGCGGCGCTCGGCCCACTCTTCCGGCAACTGCCGCACGACGAGCCCCATGCTGCGGCCCAGTTCGCTGGCGGCCTGGTAGGGCAGCAGGCCGACGCCGAGGCCGGACTGGACCATGCGGCAGACCGCCTCGAAGCTGCGCACCTGGATGCGCAGGTCCAGCGTGCGGGCCGCGACGACCGCCTGCTCGGCCAGCAGCCGCATCATCGAGGAGCCGCCTTCGAGCGCGACGATGTCGTGGTCCAGCACGTCGACGAACTGCAGGCGCTCGGCCGTCGCCAGCGGATGGGTGGCCGGCATCACCGCCGCGAGCCGGTCGGTCCGGTACGGGAACACGTCCAGCCCCTCGATGCGCAGGCCCTCGACGATGATGCCGATGTCGGCCTCGGCGGACTGCACTGCCTTGACGATCTCGGCGCTCCAGCGCTCCTCCACCACGACGCGCACGTCGGGATGCTCGCGCGCGTAGGCGGCCAGGTCGGCCGGCAGGAACTCGGTCATGGCCGAGGTGTTGGCGAGGATCCGCAAGGCGCCACGCCGGCCGGTCGCGTGGTCGTTCATGTCCGCCTGCATCTGGTTCAACTGCATCAGCAGCGCCTTGGCATGCACCAGCAAGGCCGCGCCGGCGGACGTGAGCTCCACCCCGCGGGGCGAGCGCTCCAGCAGCGCGGTCTTGAAGCGGTGTTCCAGCAGCGCCATGCGGCGGCTGGCCGCCGCCAGGCCGATGTGCGAAGCCTCGGCCGCCTTGGTCAGGCTGCGCAGTTCCGCGGCCCTCACGAAGAGCGCGAGCGAGTCGCTGTCGGGCAGCATCAGCGCGGAACCTCGGGGCCGGGTGGCTTCATGGCCCGCATGGTGGCGCGCCGGCGCAGCCCGGACAAGGCGGGTCAGCACCGATGCGGGCGGGCAGCGCCGGGTGCCGCTGTCGCTGGGGCGGGAGCCGCCTGGATCGGCAGGCCACGACCAGCCTGACGGCGCAGGGAGGGCGAGTGCGCCCGGCCCCCCGGGAGTCGTCGACAGCGGCGATCAGCCAGCCCGAGCCCGCGCCGCCTGAGCCCGCTGCCGCGCGGACCGACTGCTTTGCGATGCCACGACGCAGCGGGCGAGCTTGCGGGCCATTGGGTCGAGCGGCGCGCAGCGGCTGCGACCGTCAGCCCAGCGTCATCGCCGATTCCAACGCGGCCGCCGGCGGCAACGCCTTGGCTGGAGTCGCAAGGCACACGGGCAGCGGTGCCTGGGGTTCGGGTGGTGTCGACTGGTCTTGCAGAAGCCGGGAGATGCCTTCGGCCGGCAACGGGCGCGACATGTAGTAGCCCTGGCCGAACTCACATCCCAGGTCGCGCAACAGTTCCAACTGCGCCAGGGTCTCGATACCTTCTGCGATCACTTGCTTGCCGAGCGACGATCCGAGCAGCACGATGGCACGGACGACGGCTTCCTCCTTGGTTCCGGCGCGCAGGGGCTTGACGAAGGACATGTCGATCTTCAGGCTGTCGATGGGCAACACCGACAAGTGCCTCAGCGACGTGTAGCCCGAGCCGAAGTCGTCCACACTGAGGCCCACGCCGAAATCGTGCAGTGCCTGCAGCGTGACGATGGCGGCGGAAAGCTGCGCCATGAGAATGTTCTCCGTCAACTCGATGACCAAGTCTCGGGGCGCCAGGTCCCAGGACTGCAGCGCCTGCCGGATGCGCATGACGAACTCGGGGTCAGCCACGTCGCGCGCCGACACATTGACATGCATTTGCAGGTCGTCAAGGCAAGGGAACGCAAGCTGCCAGGCGCGCAACTGTGCGCAGGCCTGGCGCAACACGCCGTCGGTCAACTGGGTGATGAGGCCGGACTCCTCTGCAATCGGAATGAACGCCGCCGGATTCACCGGGCCCTTCACAGGGTGAGTCCAGCGGCTGAGTGCCTCGAAGCCCTTGATCCGGCCGGTGCGCAGGTCCACGAGCGGCTGATAGGCCACGCTCAGCGCCTGCGCTTGCAAGGCCAGTCGCAGCTCGGCTTCCAGCCACACCCGGTCGGCCAGATCGGCGTGCAGGTGCGCGTCGAACAAGGCGTGGCGCGCTTTGCCCTCGGACTTGGCGCGGTACATGGCAATGTCGGCATCGCGCAGCATGTCGGCGGGGTGGGCATAGCCGGTCGAGTTGAAGGTGATGCCGATGCTGGCGCTGGCGCTGATCGCTATCGTGCTCAGTTGCAGCGGCTCGCGCAGCGCCTGCAGCAGGCGCTCCGCCAGCTCCACCGCGTCGGTGTCGCGATTCAGGCCGACGGCAAGGATCGCGAACTCGTCGCCGCCCATGCGTGCCAGCATGTCGCCGCTGCGCAGGCATCGAGCCAATCGAGCCGAGGCCCGCTCCAGAAACTCGTCGCCGACGCCATGGCCATGGCTGTCGTTGATCAGCTTGAAGCGGTCGAAATCCAGGAACATCACTGCAAAGGCCCGGCCCAGCCCGCCGTTGGCATCGGCAATCGCCTGCCTCACGGTCTCGTAAAAGCGTTCGCGATTGGGCAGGCCGGTGAGCTTGTCGTGAACGGCACGGTGCTGCACCTCCAGCTCGGCATGCCGACGCACGGTGATGTCCATGCCGGTGCCGTGCATGGAGACCGGCTTGCCACCGGACGTGCGTTCGGAGACCCGGCCACGATCAAGGATCCAAACCCACCGCCCGTCCTTGTGGCGCAGGCGCACTTCTACCTCGTAGTAGGGAAGCTCGCCCTGGAAGTGACGCCGCAACACGTCATGGGCAGTCGCCCTGTCGTCAGGATGCGTGAGTGAACTCAAAGCCTCGATCGTGATCGAGTTCATCTCCGACGAGGGGTAGCCCAATTGCCTGGCCCAGAGTTCATCGACGCGGACCACACCCGCCCTGACGTTGTACTCCCAAGTCCCGACCTGGGTGGCGTCGATGATGTTGGCCAGTGTTTGTGCGCGCCTGCGGCTCACTGCGCGTTGCCCGAGCAGCGTGGCCAGCATGGCGCTCGCCAGCGCGCCCATCAGCAATGTCAGCCAAGGCCATGGACTGGTGTAGGCGGCGTCGAACTTCGGCGTGCTGTGCGCTCGCAGCGTCAGCTCGCGCCCCGGCAGCGACACGGGCCGCGCCAGTTCATATCGACTGGCATGGGGCGGAGGCACAACGCCGCCGGCCTCCTTGGCCATTTGTGCCGACGAGTCGAACGCTGGCACGCTGGAGGTTGCGCCGTCGACCGAGTCGACCAATTCGAAGTTCAGCAGGCGGGCTTCGACCTCGTAAATGCCAGCCAGCAAGTCGCCAGCGATGAGGGGTGAGTAGACGAGGCCCACCAGATCGGCGCGACGCTGCGCGGGCGTGGTGGGATGTGAGCCCTGCCGGAACACCGGCAGGTAGATCAGGAACCCGAGACTGTTCTCGCCGTCCTGGCTCATCGGTATGGCGGCCGTCAGCGTGGGCTCACCGCTGCGGACCGCGTGTTCTGCGGCGCTGCGCCGGACTGACTCCGACCCCAGGTCAAGACCCATGGCGTCGGCATTTCTCGCTTCAGGCTCGATGTACTTGACGACATAGAGGTCGGTGCGGGCCGCGTTCTGCAACTCGCGTACCGAGAACAGCGGTGCACCGTCGGCTCGCTCGGTCGCGACAAACCCGGCCAAACCGTCGCGCTCGATGCGTTGGATGACCCCGAAGCCGAGCACGCCAGGGAACTCGCGCGAGAGATCACGCGACTCGACGTAGGCTCGAAACTCGGCTCGCGCGACTTGACCCCGGGCGGTGTACAAGCCTCTGGCCCCCTCCATGCCATGGATGGGCTCGCGGAATCGCCGCGAGACCTCCTCGGCCACCCGATTGGTGTGACGCCGCAGTTCGGACTTCGCCTCGGCTTCAAGCCTGAAGTCCAGCCAGCTCGCGCCGGCCAGTGACAGGCACAGCCCCAGCAGGAAGACGATGCCGGGCACAGCGCCGACGGACCCGCAGTGATGCTTGAACCATGCGATCAGCTTCGGTCGCATGACTAACGCCTTTGACTCGACGATGGCGCTGCACATTCGGGATGGCGCTCGGCCACTGCTCAGGCCGCGGCGAGTTGAGCCAGCAGTTCGGCAACGTGTTCTGCCGACGGCAGGTCAACGGTCCGGAACGCCAGCCTGGCTTGTCTGTCGAACAGAAACACCTGCGAAGAATGCGTCCCCGCATGGAGCGGTACGCCGCGCAGGAACTCGGCCAACACGTCGAGGTCCTGCACCCTGGGCACAGCCGCCGTCCAGAAGCGGTACTGCCCGAACCGGCCGAGCCAGCTGCGCAGCGCTTGCGGGCTGTCTCCCAAGGGGTCGACCGTCAAGCTCAGCAACTGGGCATCAGCCACCTTGACCCCCTGCGCCACGGCCGCAAAGACCGCGCCCTGGATCGGGCAGGTCGAAGAGCAACCGGTGAACATCAGCTGCACGGCGGTCACCTTGCCGCGCAACTGTGCCGACAGGCTGATGGATTGGCCTGAAACATGGGTCAGCAGCAGCTTGGGTGCCGGCAGACGGGGCAGCACCAGCCCCTGGGTCGCCGGCGACAGTGCGGCTACGGCGTCAGCTGCACCGGTGCCAGCTCCCAAGGCGCTGACGAGGGCAGCACCCACGACGCGCCGTCGCGTGAGGGCGCTGGCGGATGCGGGGAGTGCCGTCGGTGCTCGGTCAACGGTTCGCGACATTGATGGAACGCACGAAGGCGACCACGTCGCGGACCTGTTCATCTGTCAACTCGTCGCCCCACGGTGGCATCTTCTCCGAGCGCCCCAGCTTCTCGCCGCCCACTCGAACGATCATGGCCATGTAGGCGTCGTTCTTGTCTGAGGCGCGAAGATTGGCCGGGCGCGGGTCATACAAACGGGCTGCCCGTCCGTTGCCGTCTGCGTTCATGCCGTGACAGGTGACGCAATAGTTGGCATACACAAGGCCCCCGCGAAAGGCCATTGCATCGGCGCTGTCTTTGGACAGCAAGGGGCCTTGCGGCACCTGCTGGGCACCGGTCGATACAGCCGCCGCGGCGAGAAGCACGCATGCCGCGGAACGGATCAGCATCCGGACACGCTCGGCGTTCGGCGCACTCACTTCTCGACCTCGATCACGAGTGTCATGTCGGGGTGGATGGCGCACTCGACCTCGATCGTGCCGGCCTTGTCGAAGGTCACGCTCTTGGCTCCGCCCTGCGGATAGCTTCCAAGGTCGAAGGCCTTCGCAGTCGACAGCGAAAAGACGTTGTGCGAGAACGGGTCCTCGTTGACGAACTTGACAGAGTCCCCGACCTTGAGCTTGAGCTTCTTGACGGAGAAGGCCTTGCCCTTTTGGGTGACGACCTGTTCAGCAGCGATGGCGTGCGTCGTCGCGAAGACTGCGGCCAGCGTCAGCGCCCAGGCGGCACGCCGTTGGAGTGGTACAGAAAGGGTCATGGTCTACTTTCCAGAGTGCGCCGTACGTGCCGGCGCTGAGGCCGTCGCGGTGGTCGCCGATTGCGGGAGTGCGGGAATGGCAACGGCGATGGGCCGCCCGCTGAGAGTCAACATGAAGGCGACCAGGTCGTCCCTTTCAGCAGCCGTCAGGTTCAAGGGTCGAATGTCCTTCGACAAATTGCTCTTGTCGTCGCCGCCGCGGTCGTAGTGCTCCACCACCTCCATCAGCGTCGTGGCCGAGCCGTCGTGGAAGTAGGGGGCTGTCAGTGCAATGTCGCGCAGGGTCGGCGTCTTGAAGGCCCCCTTCATCGAGGCGACCGCCTTGATCTTGAAGCGACCTTCATCGGCTGCGCCTGCGTTCTGCTTGACACCGATGTTGTGGTAGCCGTTGTCGGTGAAGTTCGGGCCCCCATGGCACTTGGCGCAGTTGCCGCGCGCGGGGTCGTTGAACACCTGGTAGCCGCGGTACTCCTGGGCAGTGATCGCCCGGCGGTTGCCGGACAGCCAGCGGTCGAAACGCGAGTCCTTTGACACCACCGTACGCTCGAACGCGGCGATCGCCTTGGCGATGGTCTCTTCGCCGATCGCCTCGCCCGGGAATGCCTTGTTGAACATCGCCGTGTAGCCATCGACCGAGCCCAGCAGGTGCACGGCTGCGGAGAAGTCCGTTTTCATCTCTTCGGGCGTCTTCATCGGCCCGAGCGCCTGGTCTTCCAGCGACTTCTTGCGGCCATCCCACATGAACTGGGTGTTGTAGGCCACGTTGAGAATGGTGGGGGTGGCGCGACCCAGCACGGTACCGTTGATCCCGACGCCCGTTTTCAGACCGTCCGACCAGCCCAGAGCCGGGTTGTGGCACGTCGCGCAAGACACGGTGCCGTTGCCAGACAGGCGCGGGTCGAAGAACAAGGCCTTGCCCAGTTCCACCTTGGCCGGCGTCACGCGGTTGTCCGCTGCATCCGGTGCCTTGCCCAACACCCAGATCTTGTCGCCAGCGCCCGGCGCGGGAACGCCAGAGGTTGCGCCAAGCAAGGGTCCTGCAGGGGCGGCGCCGGTTGCACTGACCAGGGCGGCGGCGGCCAGCGCGAGGGCAGGCCGCAGCGATTGCGCGAGGTGTGACCTGCGCAGCGGTGGGAGGTTCATGGGCACGGATCCTTGTTGACTGACTTGCTGAGGCTTGCGCCCGACTGGGCTCGGTGGCTGCCCTGACCACTCCTAGCACCGACCTTACTGGCACCGGCCTGAGGTGTATCGGCAGAGAAGGGCCGGACTTGAGCCTCAGTTCGGCCACGTGAGGACAGGAGATCGTGGATGCGAACCGGAGCCTTGGCATCGGAGGCCCGCAGCGGAATCGATTGGGCTCAAGAAGCGGGGCGCTCGTGCCGACAAAGTGCTGTGGCGGGCTTTGCCGAGTCGACACGCAGCGGTTTCACCGAGCACTTGCGATTCGACATCGAGCCTGACGCCATGATCCATGACGCTTCATCCACGGCCTTCAGGCCATCTGAGCCTCGCGTTCCGGGCTTCTTTGCTCACCATGGTGTGTGGGCGCCGGGCGTGCGGGTGTTTCGCCAGCTGACCTTCCGCAGCAAGGCGATCCTGATCTCGGTCGTGTTCCTGGTACCGATCGTCGCGCTGAGCCTTCAGTACCTGCGCCAGTCGAGCGACCTGCTTCGCTCCAGCGAGAA
Source organism: uncultured Methylibium sp. (assembly GCA_964616015.1). Lineage (GTDB taxonomy): Bacteria > Pseudomonadota > Gammaproteobacteria > Burkholderiales > Burkholderiaceae_C > Methylibium. Next base: position 49,362 of record CAZTTC010000001.1, read on the forward strand.
CGCGAAGATCGGCATCGTCTATGCGTCTGAAGTGCTGCCACTCCTGAAGCTGCTGCAGCAACAGCGATCTGCCAGCGTTGTGCAGGGCGGTTCCGACAGCAGGGGTCCTGACGTCAAGACCACGGCCGCTGCAATCGCCGTGCAATTCAAGCGCCTGTCCGAGGTCGATGCTCGACACGGTGGTCTCTTGCACACCACGGAAGCGCTGGACGTGCTTCGCGCCAACATGGACAAGGCGACGACACAGCAGGGCGGAGCCAAGAACCTGCTGGCCGTTCACAAGCGGCAGAGTCAATCCATCGATGCCGCGCTGGCGCTGCTCGACGCTGCACTGGACGGTTCGGGCCTGACGCTCGACTCGGACCCCGACACCAACCGCCTGATGCGCACCGGGTTGGCGCAATTGCCCAGGTTGGCTGAAGCCAGCCTGGCGGCCAATGACCTGGGGCGGGCGGCATCGAACGGCGCCGACCCGCACGCGAGTGCCAAGCTGATGTCGCCCTTTCGCGCGGTCGGCGCCTATCTCGACGGCCAGACCCGGCTCGGATTGGACAAGTTGGTGGCAGCACATCCCGAACTGGCGCAGCGCATCGCGTACGCTGCGACCCAGGAGGCCATGTCCAAGGCGGATGAGTTGGTGAGCGGTCTCGGTGAGGAGGGCTGGACGGTCGAGCCTGCTGCGCTGGCCTCTGCCCGCTTGCCGGTGGTCGACCACGCCAGCGCGCTGCAAGCCGCCATCGTCGCGGAACTGCAAGTCCGGCTACAGGCACGCATCGACCAGATCTGGGTCGAGCGCGGACTGCTGTTGGCGGTGCTGACGGCGGCCATGCTGCTGGCGAGCTACATGTTCCTGTCGTTCTCGCGCGTGATGCAAGGTGGGCTGAACGAGGTGCGACGCCACTTGCTCGCCATGACCGGCGGTGACCTGACCACCTCACCCAGCCCGTGGGGCCAGGATGAGGCTGCGCGCCTGATGGTGGACTTGCGCACCATGCAGGATTCGCTGCGAGACATCGTGTCGCAGGTGCGCGTGTCGTCCGAGGGCATCGTGAACGCGAGTCTGCAGATCGCCAGCGGGGCCTCCGAGCTGTCGACCCGCACCGAGCAAACGGCGTCCTCGCTGCAGCGCTCGGCGGCTTCACTGGAGCAGATCGGTACCACGGTGCGTCAAACCGCCGTCGATGCGGGGCAAGCGACGGGCATCGGCAGGGAGAGCGCGGAGGCGGCCGTGCGGGGTGGCGATGTGATCGGCCGCGTGAACAGCACCATGCACGACATCCGGGACTCGTCGAGCAAGATCGGCGAGATCATCGGCGTCATCGACGGCATTGCATTCCAGACCAACATCCTTGCGCTCAATGCGGCTGTAGAGGCCGCTCGCGCCGGGGAGGCTGGTCGTGGGTTTGCCGTGGTGGCATCCGAAGTGCGCTCGTTGGCCCAACGCAGCGCGGCAGCGGCGCGCGAGATCAAGGCCCTGGTGGGTGGCAGCATCGAGAAGGTCAACAGCGGCGTGAGCGTGGTGCAGGACGCCAGCACCGCCATGCACCACATCGTCTCATCGGCACAGCGCGTGAACGCCCTGCTCGATGGCATCGCCGTCGGCACGCGCGAACAGGCGCATGGCGTGACGGAGATCGGCTCTGCGGTCAGCGAAGTGGACGCCGTGACCCAGCAGAACGCAGCCTTGGTCGAAGAGACCGTCGGCGCCGCAGCGGCTCTGGAGGATCAGGCGAGGATGTTGGTCAAGCGGGTTTCGCACTTTCGACTCCCGGAGGCTTGCGTCAACGCCGCCTGAGCACTGCATGAGCACTGCAACGCAGGCGGCGGCGCCGTTCCATTCATCGTGAAGAGTGCGTCTACCCGACCAGCGACGACTTTGCGGATGACGGCTCAGGGGCGGTCAACTCGCCGGTTCTAAGCCTGAAGTGGGTCGTCAGCGGTCGATTGCGCTGAATCGGCCGACAGACCTTCTTCCACTTCGAAGGACCTCACGGCGGTCGATCACCGCACGCCGCACCAGCGCGATCCTCATTCGACCGTCACGCTCTTCGCCAGGTTCCTGGGCTTGTCGACATCCGTTCCCCGCGCGCACGCCGTGTGATACGCCAGCAGCTGCAGCGGCACCACGTGCAGCAGCGGCGACAGCGGGCCGTAGTGCTCGGGCATGCGAATGACGTGCACGCCTTCGCCGGATTCGATGCGCGTGTCGGCGTCGGCAAAGACGAAGAGTTCGCCGCCGCGGGCGCGCACTTCCTGCAGGTTGCTCTTGAGCTTCTCCAGCAGCGCGTCGTTCGGCGCGACGGTGACCACCGGCATCGCGCTGGTCACCAGCGCCAGCGGGCCGTGCTTCAGCTCGCCGGCCGGGTAGGCCTCGGCGTGGATGTAGCTGATCTCCTTGAGCTTGAGCGCACCTTCCAGCGCCACCGGATAGTGCAGGCCGCGGCCCAGGAAGAGCGCGTGTTCCTTGCGCGCAAAGTCCTCGGCCCAGGCGATGACCTGGGGCTCCAGCGCCAGCACCGCCTGCAGCGCCGACGGCAGGTGGCGCAGCGCCTTCAGGTGCGCGGCCTCGGTCGCGTCGTCGAGCCGGCCGCGCTGCTGCGCCAGCGCCAGGGTCAGCAGGAAGAGGCCCGCCAGCTGCGTCGTGAAGGCCTTGGTCGAGGCCACGCCGATCTCCACGCCGGCGCGCGTGATGTAGGCGAGCTTGCATTCGCGCACCATCGCGCTGGTGGCGACGTTGCACACCGTCAGCGTGTGCTCCATGCCGAGCGAGCGCGCGTGCTTCAGCGCGGCCAGCGTGTCGGCGGTCTCGCCGCTCTGGGTGATGGTGACGACCAGGGTCCTGGGGTTGGGCACGCTGTCGCGGTAGCGGTATTCGCTGGCGACCTCGACCTGGGTCGGGACCTTGGCGATCGACTCGAGCCAGTACTTGGCGGTGCAGCCGGCGTAGTAGCTGGTGCCGCAAGCCAGGATCAGCACCGAGTCGATGTCCTTGAAGATGCGGTGGGCCCCGTCGCCGAAGAGCTCGGGCACGATGCCCTCGACGCCCTCCAGCGTGTCGGCGATGGCGCGCGGCTGCTCGAAGATCTCCTTCTGCATGTAGTGCCGGTAGGGGCCCAGCTCGGCCGCGCCGGTGTGCGCGTGCACCGTGCGGACCGCGCGCTGCACGCGCTGGTGGCGCCCGCCCGCGGCGTCGCGCGCGACGATCCAGTGCTTGCCGAGCTGCAGGTCGACCACGTCGCCTTCTTCCAGGTAGACGATCTGGTCGGTCACGCCAGCCAGCGCCATCGCGTCGGACGCCAGGAAGCTCTCGCCCTGGCCCACGCCCAGGATCAGCGGCGAGCCCTCGCGCGCGCCGACCACGCGCTGCGGTTCGTCGCGGCACACCACGGCGATCGCGTAGGCGCCCTTCAACTGCAGCGTGGCCTGCTGCACGGCCTCGAACAGGTCGCCGTCGTAGAGCGAATCGATCAGGTGGGCGATGACCTCGGTGTCGGTCTGGCTCGCGAACACGTAGCCGCGACCCTGCAGCTCGGCGCGCAGCTCGTCGTGGTTCTCGATGATGCCGTTGTGGACGAGCGCGATGCGCGCCGGGCGGGCCGCATCCTTGCCCGTGCCACTGGACACATGCGGGTGGGCGTTGTGCACCGCCGGCGCCCCGTGCGTGGCCCAGCGGGTGTGAGCGATGCCGGTGCTGCCCTGCACGCCGTCGGCGGCGATCTGCGCGTCGAGCTCGGCCACCCGGGCCGTGCTGCGGCTGCGACGCAGGCCGCCGCCCTGGTACACCGCCACACCGCAGGAGTCGTAGCCCCGGTACTCCAGGCGCTTCAAGCCTTCGACGAGGATGGGAACGATGTTGCGCGTGCCTGCCGCGCCGACGATGCCGCACATGGGTGAGTCCTGTTCAAGCCGATGAATGTGCGGATGCTAGGCAGATCGATTCGGCGTTTGTTCTCTTGTTTGCGCTAGCTGAGAGAAATTTACTCTTTGATGGTGGGATGAACGTATATTTCTCTTTTTCAGTCAATTGATTGTTCTATTTCTCATGCCTATCACTCAACTCGATGCCCTGGACCTGCAGATCCTGAGCCGCCTGCAGCGCGATGCCTCGCCTTCGCACCAGGCGCTGGGCGAGGCACTGCAGGTGTCGACGGCCACGGCGCACCGGCGCGTGCGGCGCTTGCAGTCGCTGGGCGTGGTCGAGCGGCTCGTCGCGGTGCTGTCGCCGCAACGTCTGGCCGAAGCCGGCGCGCCGCTGCTGCAGGTTTTGCTGGAGGTCACGCTCGACGTGCAGAACCACGATCGGCTCGACGCCTTCGAGGCACGCGCCGTGGCGGACGCCGCGGTCCAGCAGTGCTGGCGGGTGTCGCCCGGGCCTGACTTCTTGCTGGTGGTGGCCATCGCCGACATGGACGCCTACCAGGCCTTCACGGCCCGCCTGCTGACGGCCGATGCCAACGTGCGCAACGTGCGCGCCTTCTTCGCCGTCAAGCGCGCGAAGTTCGGCAGCGAACTGCCGTTGCCGGCGCGCTGAGCGCGTCGGCGGCGTGACCGCTCAGCGCGCGCTCGTCGGCACGTAGGCCGCGGGCCGGCCCTGCACGTGCGGCGACATGTACTCGGGCACGGCATCGCGCGCCATCAGCAGCGTCGCCGCGCCCAGGGCAGCGGCCACCAGCAGCGACACCGCGATCGATGCGCCGAACGCCAGCCCCCAGCGCTGGCCGCGCGTGAGGTTCATGTCCCAGGCCTCGCCGAAGGGCAGGCCGTCCTCGCGCATGCTCAGCCACAGCAGCTTGAGCCGCAGGCCCAGGCCCAGCCCGTCCTCGGTCGGCTCGCGCAGTCCCAGGCGGATCTCCTCCTCGCGGATCCACTGATCGTGGGCCGCGCGCCGCGCCGGATCGAGCAGCACGTCCTGGGCCTTGTTCAAGGCGGCCAGCACGATCTCGTGGCGCACGCTGCCTTGGTGGCGGTCGGGGTGGTACTTCTGGACCAGGGCCTTGTAGGCCGCGCGGATGACCTCCGGCGGCGCGTCCTGCGCCACCTTGAGGCGACCGTAGTAGTGGGCGATCTTGGCGCGCGGCATGGACCGCAAATGCTAGCGGCGCCCCGGCGGTGCGCGGCGTGCAGAGTTGGCGCGCCGCGCCGCCGCCGTGTAAGCGGCGATGGCGCCGGTTCAGCCTTTCGGCTTGTGCGGCCGCTTCCAGCCGGCGATCGTGACCTGCCGGGCCCGCGCCACGCTCAGCTGGCCGGCCGGCGCGTCCTTGCCGATGGTGCTGCCGCCGCCGATGGTGGCGCCGTCGCCCAGCGTCACCGGCGCCACCAGCACGCAGTTGCTGCCGACGTGCACGTCGTTGCCGATCACGGTGCGGTGCTTGTGGGCGCCGTCGTAGTTGGCGGTGATGCTGCCGGCGCCGTAGTTGACGCGCTCGCCGACCGTCGCATCGCCCAGATAGGCCAGGTGGTTGGCCTTGGCGCCACGCGCGAGCGTCGAGTTCTTGACCTCGACGAAGTTGCCGATGTGCACCTCGGGCCCGAGTTCGGCGCCCGGTCGCAGTCGCGCGAACGGGCCGATCAGCGCGCCCTCCCCGACGCCGGCGCCGTCGATGTGCGTGAAGGGATGGATGAGCGCACCGGCCGCGATGCGGGCGTCGCGGATCACGCAGTTGGCGCCGACGCGCACGCCGTCGCCCAGGCTCACTTCGCCCTCGAACACGCAGTTGACGTCGATGTCGACGTCGTGGCCGCAGGCCAGCCGGCCGCGCAGGTCGAAGCGCGCCGGATCGGCCAGGCGCACGCCGGCGGCCATCAGCGCCTCGGCCTGCCCGCGCTGGAAGCGCCGCTCCAGGTCGGCCAGCTGCTGCGGGCTGTTGACGCCCAGCACCTCGGTCTCGTCGGCCGGCTGGGCCGCGACGACCGGCACGCCGTCGGCGACCGCCATCGCGACGATGTCGGTCAGGTAGTACTCACGCTGCGCGTTGTCGTTCTTCAGGGCCGCGAGCCAGCGCTTCAGCGCCACGGTGGGCAGCGCCATCATGCCGGTGTAGACCTCGCGGATCTCGCGCTGGGCCGGCGTCGCGTCCTTGTGCTCGACGATGCCCAGCACGCGCTCGGTTTGCACCGCATCGCGCACGATGCGGCCGTAGCCGGTGGGATCGGCCAGCGCGATGGTCAGCAGCGCGAGGCGCCGGCCCTCGCTCGCGGCGACCAGCGCCCGCGCCGTCGCCGCCTCGATCAGCGGCACGTCGCCGTTGAGGATCAGCGTCGTGCCGGCCTCGCCGAGCAGCGGCTCGGCCTGCTGGACCGCGTGCCCGGTGCCGAGCTGCGGCTCCTGGCGCACGAAGGCCAGCGGCGCCGCGGGGAAGGCCGCGCGCATCGCCGCCTCGACCTCGGCCGCGCCATGCCCTGTGACGGTGATCAGCCTTTGCGCCCCCAGCGACGCAGCCGTGTCGAGCACGTGCTGCAATAGGGCTCGCCCGGCCAAGGTGTGCAGCACCTTCGGCCGGTTCGACTTCATCCGGGTGCCCTTGCCGGCGGCCATGATCACGATATCCAGCATGCTCGAGCTCGGGTGGTTGCGAAGGTGGAGGATTATCGCGGCCGCCTTGCTGGTGCTGGGCCTGGCGGGCTGCAGCGTGCTGCGCCTGGCGTACAGCCAGGCCGACGAGCTGGGCTTCTGGTGGCTGGACGGCTACGTCGACTTCGACGACTCGCAGTCGCCGCGCGTGCGCGACGCGATCGGACGCTGGTTCGCCTGGCACCGACGCACCCAGCTGCCGGACTACGCCGCGCTGCTGGATCGCGCCGCCACCGAGGTACTGCAAGACACGACCGCGGCCACCACCTGCCGCTGGTTCGCCGAGCTGCGCCAGCGCGCCGATGCCGCGGTCGAGCACGCCCTGCCCGAGGCAGCGGTGATCGCGGCCGGCTTCAGCACCGAGCAGCTGCTGCACATCGAACGACAGCAGGCCAAGAACAGGGCGGAGTTCCGGGCGGACTTCCTGCAGCCCGATCCGGCCGAGCGCCTGGCCCGCTCCGTCGAGCGCGCCACCGAGCGCGCCGAACAGCTGTACGGCCGCCTCGGCGAGCGCCAGCGTCAGCGCATCGCCCAGGGCGTCGAGGCCTCGCCCTTCGACGCCGAGCGCTGGCTGGCCGAGCGCCAGCGGCGCCACCGCGACCTGCTGACCGAGTTGCGCCGACTGCAGGGCGCCGACGCGAACGGCGGTGCACCGACCGCCGGCCTGCGCGCCTACTGGCAGCGCGTGCAGCGCTCGCCCGACGAGGCCTACCGCCGCTACCAGGACCGGCTCGAGGCCTACAACTGCGAGCTGTCGGCCCAGTTGCACAACCTGACGAGCCCGGCGCAGCGCCAGGAGGCACAGCGCCGCCTGCGCGGCTGGCAATCGGACCTGCGTCGGCTCGCCGCGCCCTAGGCTTGGTGGCCGGTCCGCGGGCCGGTCAGCGCGCCGGCAGCGTGACGACCACGGAGCGCGGGTTCAGCGCCGGCATCGGGAAGTCCTTCATCGCCGCCTCGAACAGCGCCGGCAGCAGCGCCTCGGAGTTCCAGCGCCCCAGGTGGCTGGCGCGCGTCTCGTAGACGATCTGCTGGCTGGCGCGGTCGCGGATCAGGACCCCGGCCTCGCGCTGATAGTCCGGGAAGTCGGAGGCCTGGCTGTAGCCGAAGGGCGGGCCGTAGAAGAAGGGACGGCGCGGACCGTAGAACCACCAGTCGTTGCGCCAGTAGAAGTTGCTGGCGAAGGGGTCGCGGCGCACGACCTCGAAGACGCGCGCGCCGACCTGGATCAGCACCTCGGCCTGCTCGGCCGACGCGGCGCGCTTGAAGCCGGCACCTTCGATCGCCTGCAGCGCGGCCGCCTCGATGCGGTCCTGCTCGGCCGCGTTGGCCTGCTGCGAGGGCAGGCGCTCGATCGCATAGGTGCCGGGCTTGCGGCTGGCCGGCCAGCTGCCCTGGCTGGACACGTCGACCGCGACCTTGTCGATGCTGGCGCATCCGGTGATGACTGCGGTCGTGGCGGCAAGGGCCAGTGTGGCCAGCAGGCGGCGTCTTTGCATGATGGTGTCTCCGGTGAGCCTCAGTCCTGGCCGTGCCAGCGGATCGGCGCAGAGCCGCCCGCCGGTGCGGCGCCCGCGGGCGGGGCGCAGGCCTCGTCTTCTTCGTCGAACGCCTTGTCGCCGTCCGGGTTGACGAGGCCCGTGGCTTGGAGGCCCGTGAAGGGGTAGAGGTTCCGGTCCTGCAGGTGCGAAGGCACGACGTTGGCCAGCGCCCCGGCCATGGTGTCAAGCCGCCCCGGGTGCTGGCGCTCCCAGTCGCGCAGCATCCGGGCGATCTGCTTGCGCTGCAGGTTCTCCTGGCTGCCGCACAGCGTGCACGGGATGATCGGGAACTGCCGGTGGGCGGCCCAGGCCTCGAGGTCGTGCTCGGGCACGTAGGCCAGCGGGCGGATCACCACGTGCCGGCCGTCGTCGCTGACCAGCTTGGGCGGCATGCTCTTGAGCTTGCCACCGAAGAATATGTTGAGGAAGAAGGTCTGCAGCATGTCGTCGCGGTGGTGGCCGAGAGCGACCTTGGTGGCCCCCAGCTCGCTGGCGACGCGGTAGAGGATGCCGCGCCGCAGCCGCGAGCACAGGCTGCACATCGTCTTGCCCTCGGGCACGAGACGCTTGACGATGGAGTAGGTGTCCTGGTTCTCGATGCGGAAGTCGATGCCGCGCCCGGCCAGGTAGCGCGGCAGCACCTCGGCCGGAAAGCCCGGCTGCTTCTGGTCGAGGTTGACGGCGACCAGCGAGAACTCGACCGGCGCGCGCTTGTGCAGGTTGAGCAGGATGTCCAGCAGCGCGTAGCTGTCCTTGCCCCCCGACACGCAGACCATGACCTTGTCGCCGGGCTCGATCATGGCGAAGTCGCCGATGGCCTGCCCGACGAGGCGGTGCAGGCGCTTGCTGAGCTTGTTGGCCTCGAAGGCAGCCTTGGTGGCAGCGCGGCCGGCCGGGGCGGCAGGCCGCGGATCGATCACGGCGCTCATGCCTGACTCTCCTTCAGGTGGAAGACCTCGACGCCGACCGCCGCGCAGTCGGCATAGACGTCGGGCTTGCTCGTCGCCACGCGCACGGCGCGCACCTGCGGGTGGGCCAGCATGCGCGCCGCGATGTCGTCACACAGCGTCTCCTGCAGGCCCACGTGGCCCTGGGCCACGCGCTCGGCGATCACCGTGCGGATGAAGTCGTAGTCCACGACCTCGTCGAGGCGGTCGTGGCGCGGCGTCGACGCGGCCAGCGGCACGAACAGGTCCACGTCGATCAGCAGCCGCTGCGGACCGTGGCGCTCGAAGTCGTGGATGCCGATGCGCACCGCCAGCTCGTAGGCTTGCAGAAAGACCCGGCGGCAGCCGGCCAGCTGCGGGTGCAGCAGCGGACTCGTCACCTCAGGCCCCCTGGCGCGCCAGAAACAGCACGTCACGCGGCTGCGCCGCGAGATGCTGGCCGCCATCGACCAGCAGGCTGGTGCCGGTGATCGCCGGCGACTCGATCAGGAAGCGCACCGCGCGGGCCACGTCCTCGGGGGTCGACGCGCGCTGCAGCGGCGTCATCGCGTGCGAACGCGCGAACTCGGCCTCGGTCATCGGGCCCGAGGGTAGCGTCACGCCGGGCGCGACGCCGACGACGCGCAGGACCGGCGCCAAGGCCTGCGCCAGCAGCGTCGTGGCGGCCTCGAGCGCGGCCTTGGACAGCGTGTAGGAGAGGTGGTCCGGGTTGGGATTCCACAGCTTCTGATCGAGCAGGTTGACGACGCAGCCGCGCCGGTCCGCGGCCTTCAGGTGCTCGAACAGGCCGCGCGCCAGCAGCAGCGGGGCGGCGGTGTTGACCTGCCAGTGCGCGGCCATCGAGGCCTGGCTGAAGTCGGCGACGCTGTCGTACTCGAACACCGAGGCGTTGTTGACGACCGCATCGACGCGACCCATCGTCGCCGCGACCGTCGGCAGCAGCTCGCGGCACGCCGCCTCGTCGGCCAGGTCGGCGACGAAGGCCTCGGCGCGGGCCCCGAGCCCACGCAGCTCGCGGAGCGTCGCGTTCACCTCGTCGCCGAGGCGATGCCCATGGACCGCCACGTCGTGACCGTGGCTCGCCAGCTCGAGCGCGATCGCCCGGCCGACGCGACGGGCCGAGCCGGTGACCAGAACGACGGGGCGCGGGGGGGCATTCATGCCTGCGGGACAATCGGTGCGTGGAAACGACGCTCGTCAGTGTAGCCAGCGCCCCTGCGACGACGCCGTGCGGGGACTTGGCCCGGCGCATCGCGGACGAGATCGACCGCGCCGGCGGCTGGATCGGCTTCGAGCGCTACATGGAGCTGGCGCTCTACGCGCCCGGCCTCGGTTACTACGCGCGCGGTGACCGCCAGTTCGGCACGTTGCCGGGCTCGGGCAGCGACTTCGTCACCGCGCCCGAGCTGAGCCCGCTGTTCGGCCGCGCGCTGGCACGCCAGCTCGCGCAGGCCCTGGCCGCCACGGGCACGCGCGAGGTCTGGGAGTTCGGCGCGGGCTCGGGGGCGCTGGCCGCGCAGTTGCTGGACGCGCTGGGCGGGCAGATCGACCGCTACGTGATCGTCGACCTGTCGGGCGCGCTGCGCCAGCGGCAGCAGCGCACGCTCGCCGCCCGCGTGCCGGCGCACGCGGCCAAGGCCGTCTGGCTGGACCGCCTGCCGACCAGGATCGAGGGCGTGGTGGTCGGCAACGAGGTGCTCGACGCGATGCCGGTGGCGCTGCTGCACTTCGACGGCCTGCAATGGCTGGAGCGCGGCGTCGCGCTCGGCACCGAAGGCCGCTTCGTCTTCGCCGACCGGCCGACGACGCTGCGCCCTCCACTGTCAACGCAGGCAGTGCCCGGCACCACGACCGAATTGCAACGCCAGGGCGAGGCCTTCGTGCGCACGGTGGCATCGACGCTCGGGTGCGGTGCCGCGTTCTTCATCGACTACGGCTTCCCAGAAGCCGAGTTCCACCACCCGCAGCGCACCGGCGGCACGCTGATGTGCCATCGCGCGCACCGGGCCGACGCCGACCCCCTGGCCGATCCGGGCCAGAAGGACATCACGGCGCATGTCGACTTCACCGGCATCGCGCTGGCCGGCCAGGACACCGGCCTGGCGGTACTGGGCTACACCAGCCAGGCGCGCTTCCTGATCAACTGCGGCCTGCCAGCGGACCTCGAGGCGGCGGTGACGGCGGGCGACTGGCGCACGGTCGCGGCAGCGCAGAAGCTGCTGAACGAGCACGAGATGGGCGAGCTCTTCAAGGTGATCGGCTTTGCAGCCGGCACGCCCTTCGAGGCCATCGGCTTTGCCGACGGCGACCGCAGCCACCGGCTCTGACACATGCTGCGCTGGCTGCTCGTCGTGGTGCTGGCCCTGGTGGTCTTCAACCTGCTGCGCCCCTGGCTGGAGCGGGTCGGCCTCGGCCGCCTGCCGGGCGACCTGCAGTTCCGGCTGGGCGGTCGCCTGTGGTCGCTGCCGATCGCCAGCACGCTGGTGCTGAGCCTGATCGCGATGCTGATCGGCCTGCTGCTCTGAGGCGCCGCGTCAGCGCGAAATCAGCCAGCCCTGCCCGCACTGGCGGCAGCACACGCTGACGGCGTCGCGTGCCGGCTGCTGATCGGCCGTCACGTCGAAGCGCGCATAGGTCTGGCATCGGGGGCAGACGGCCTGGTTGGCAACGGTCTCGGCGTTCATCAGCCGGTAGAGGTAGCGCCGCAACGCCCAGCCGCCGATCAGTGCCGACAGCAGCACCGCCAGCAGGGCCGTCAGTTGATCGAACCACGGATCCTGGCGGCTGTAGACCTCGAAGCCGCCCAGCAGACCCAGCGCGGACAGCACCGTCAGCACGAGGTGGGCATGACCGGAGATGAGCTCGCGCTCGTACCACTTGCGGAATCCGCGCCGGCGGATGCCTTCGCTGAGCTCGGAACGCCACGTGCCCATCACCCCCCCCGCTCGGCCTGCATCTGGACCGGGCCGATGCTGGCACAAACGGCCGGCTGGCGCTGCGTGACCCGCTATACTCCCGGGCCTTGGCGCTTTAGCTCAGTCGGTTAGAGCGACGGAATCATAATCCGCAGGTCCGGGGTTCGAGTCCCTGAAGCGCCACCAAGACAAGGTCCGTCGGCTTCCGCCAAGGTCCACGAAAGCCCCGGTTCTCCTATGAGCCGGGGCTTTTTTCTTCCGCCGGCGTCCGTACTCTTCCGCCCGCATCCGGTCTCAGCTGGGGGCATTATTGGGGGCATTTCGTACCCGCCGAATTCGGATGCCCCCAGATGGCCCTGACCGCAGTTCAGATCCGAAACGCAAAGCCAGAGGCGAAGCCCTATCGCATGTTCGATGGTGAAGGGCTGTATCTCGAGGTCACTCCGACAGGTGGTCGGCTGTGGCGCCTCAAGTACCGCTTCGGTGGCAAGGAGAAGCGACTCGCGATCGGTCAGTACCCAGCCCTGTCGCTGGCCGATGCGAGGCAACGCGCGCAGGAAGCCCGTCGCGGCTTGGTCGACGGCATCGATCCCGGCCTGGCCAAGCAAGCCGCCAAGGCTGCTCGAGCAGCGGGCGTGGCCAACGCCTTCGAGGCGCTCGCCCGCGAGTGGCACGCGACCAAGCGCGACAGCTGGTCAACGACGTACGCCGAGAAGGTGCTCCGTCGCCTTGAGCTCGATGTCTTTCCTTGGCTCGGCCGGCGGCCGATCGCCGACATCGAGCCGCCCGAGCTGCTGGCCGTGTTGCGACGGAGCGAGAGCCGAGGAGCGCTAGAGACGACCAGGCGCAACCTCGAGGCGTGCAGTCAGATCTTCCGGTACGCGATCGCGACGGGCCGAGCGAAGTCCGATCCAACACGCGATCTCAAGGGCGCGCTCAAGACTCCGATCGCTACGCCGTTTGCTGCAATCACCGACCCGGTGAGGCTGGGAGAACTGCTTCGCGCGATCGATGGCTACCAAGGCAGCGCCATCGTGCGCGCTGCGGTCAAGCTGACGCCACTGCTGCTGCTGCGACCGACCGAGCTGCGGGCCAGCCCGTGGGTCGACTTCGACCTGGACGAGGCCGTACTGCGTGTCGCGAGCCTACGAATGAAGCGTGGCCGTGCCGGGAAGCTGCACGGGCCACCACATCTGGTGCCGCTGCCGACGCAGGCGGTCGAGATCCTGCGAGACCTGCACGCGCTGACCGGGCACGGCACGCTTGCCTTCCCTGGCCAGCGGCACCGCGATCGACCAATCAGCGAGAACACGGTCAACGCCGCGCTGCGCGCGCTCGGCTACCCCGGGGACGTACAGACCGCGCACGGCTTTCGCGCCACGGCTCGGACGATGCTCGAGGAGCGGCTCGGCGTCGCGCCTGCCGTGATCGAGGCCCAGCTTGCGCACGATGTGCCCGACGCCCTCGGGCGTAGCTACAACCGCACCGAGTTCCTCGACCAGCGTCGACGAATGATGCAGGTGTGGGCCGACTACCTGGACCAGCTGCGCCAAGGCGCCAAGGTCGTGCCCTTTCCCGGGGCTGCTGCCTAACGCAGCGTCATCAGCGAAGCATGGTCGGCCGCCTGGTGGTGGTGGCAGGGGGTTCCCTTCGCGCGCCGCGTCGATGGTCGCGCATCCGAATTTCGACTTTGCGTCGCTGATTCAGCGGGAACGGCGGGAACACCCTCCATGGAGTTGCTGGAAAGTCGTTGCGGCATGCGGACTTAGGCATGTCTGGCGACTGCAAACGCAGCGGGAACACGAACGGGAACAGCGGGAACATCAACGGGAACAAGAGAGTGAGTTAGATGAGAGATCTCTTCTTCCCATAGCTCAGGCTTTGCGTCGTCCCTGCCCTCGTTGAGCAGCTGGCCTGGTCAGAGCTGGCAGAGGGGGGGGTGGTCGAATCTTTTGAAGGCGACCCCCGGAAACCGAACGCGTCGTCCTTTTTTTGCGCGCGCACATTTGGAGTGGGGGGGGGTAGCGAGGCGCCAGGCCAAGGGTTCGAGCTGGCCTCAGCGCAGCCAGGTCGCGGGCTTGAGCTGGCGTCGGTGCAGCGGGCCCGACAAACGCCGGGCGAAAGCATCGCCGCGCCCTTGGTGACCGTCTGGCGTCGCGCAACGACGAGTGCCACTGTTGGAATCGGCGCGACGAAAGATTCCCTCGGCGCCCCACCCCGCCGCCGCCGGCCAGTCGAGCTCGTCCAGACGTCTGGACTTCGTCGACGGGGCCTTAATGCCCGTTCCTGCTTGCCCTGATATACTGTACGCACATACAGCTTTCGCCCTCGACTGGCGGTGGGCGCTACGGAGGTTGCGATGGCGAACGGACACCAGATCGGGAAGAGCGACTTGCAGCGGCGTGACTACAGCTGGCGCGCTCAACCGCCCGACGACGCAAGGGTCAGGGGCTTCCCGGACGATGTGCTGCTCGATGCCGACGAAGGGTACGAGGTGCTTGACTTCATCAACCGCTTCCAGCGCGCGCACGATCGCAACGGTGAGCCGTTGACTCGAGACGACGCGCTTCGTGTCGAGCGGCTCCTGCAGCGCAAACCAGGCAACGTGCGCAGCCATCGCCGTGTGACTGAATGGGTGCTCGCGAACTGGTCGAACGGCTAGGCGGTAGCAAGCTTGTCCAGGCGCCTGGACTGGCTACACTGCGGCGAACTTCGGGCCCGGGGTAACCGGCTGATCGACGGAGGATTCGCAGGGGGATCGCGCGTGCAAACACTGGGGCTTGGCCTCTACACGCTCTCGGAGGCCGCAACACTTGTCGGTGCCGAGAAGCGCTCTATAAAGCGCTGGCTCTTTGGGTACGACTACAGCCGCAAGACGACCGACGGCAAGGTATCCAGTCACTCCGACCCGCTCTGGCAGACACAGTACACCTCCGAAGAACTGAACGAGCCGGTCGTCGGCTTCCATGATCTGCTGGAGCTGCGCATCGTCCATCGGTTCGTCGAGTGCGGCGTTCCGCTCATCGTCGTGCGTCGCTGCCTCAACACGGCACGGGAGATGTTCGGCAGCGACTACCCGCTGAGCCGCCAG
Source organism: uncultured Methylibium sp. (assembly GCA_964616015.1). Classification (GTDB taxonomy): domain Bacteria; phylum Pseudomonadota; class Gammaproteobacteria; order Burkholderiales; family Burkholderiaceae_C; genus Methylibium. The sequence goes on from CAZTTC010000001.1 coordinate 64,424, forward strand.
CGCTTCGCGACCGACGGCGAGACCATCTACCACCAGGCTGTCGTCGACGCAGCGAGCGGTGACGAGCCGGAAGCCGGCATGCTCAACCTGAAGAGTCGCCAGTACGCCTTTCGCTCGATCATCAGAGACTCGCTGTATGCCGGCATCGAGTACGGCAAGGCCGGCGCGACGCGTTGGTTCCCTCAGGCGCGCAGCCGCGTCATCGTGCTTGACCCTGCCATGCAGTTCGGTCATCCAGCGCTGGTGCAGAGCGGCGTTCCTACGGCCTCGATCTATGCCAGCTTCCTGGCCGAGGGCCAGCAAGCAGCCAACGTGGCGCGCATGTTCGAAGTGCCCGTCCGTGAAGTCACGGCGGCAGTGCGGTTCGAGGAACGCCTGCGCCAGGCCGCTTGAAGTTCATCTTCGACAACAACCTGCCGCCCAGCCTCGCGAGGGGGATCGGCGGGCTTTCGACCTTTGAGGGCGACATCGAGCAAGTGATCCCGCTGCGTGACAAGTTCCGGCCGAACGAAGACGACGTGGTGTGGCTGTCACAGCTAGCCACGGAGGGCGGTTGGATCGTCATCTCGATCGACCGCTTCAAGAAGTCGTCTGCCGAGCGGGAGCTGATGAGGCGCCAAGGATTGACGGTCTTCGTGCTCGATCCGCAGTGGAGCAAGCCCTATTGGCAACAGGCCGCGCAGTTGGTCCTGTGGTGGCCGAAGATCCTGAAGGTCGCTCGGCTGACGTCCCGCTCCGCGATGCGCGTGCCCTGGCGATTCACGAACAAGAGCACGTTCCAGCAGATCGGCTAGGGCAGCTTTCGCAGCCACGTGCCCTCGCACGCTGTCAGCAAGTTCACGAACAGCCCCGCTTGTGGGGGTCGCGTCACAGCATGCCCCGTGGGCAGAATCTGTGGAGCTGTGCAGGGAGACAACGAACAATGAAAACTGCCACGATCAACATCGTGCCCGTCAGCCCTGCAGGTGGGCAAGGGACCTTCGATGCGCCCAAGCGGATCACCGACCTTCAGACGCCAGAGATCGTCATTGCGCTCTGTGGGCCGATGGGTACGCCGCTCCACGAAGTGGCGAAGGCGTTCAAGGATCTCCTGCAGAGCCACGACTTCGGCTACGGCAGCATCGAGATCGTCCGACTGAGCGCGATCATCCGCGAGCTTGGCTCACTGCCGCACGATGCGACGACAGAGCAGCTGATCCAAGCGGGCAACGAGCTCAGGCAGAAGCACGGCAACACCGTGTTGGTGCAGCACGCGATCAAGCGCATCTATCTCGCGCGGCAGCAGCAGAGCACGAAGGCCGATGCGAATCAGGGAACCCTCTTCACTCCCAGCGAGACGGACGCAATCGTCCCAGCTCCTGCAGCGAGGGTCTGCCACATCATCGATTCGATCAAGAACGTCGACGAACTGCGCGTGCTCCGCCAGGTCTACGGGGAGATGCTTCATGTCGTCGGTGTATACACGCCGATCGAGTTGCGCATCGAACGACTGCTCAAGAAGGTCAAGTCACCAGCAGAGATTCACAACCTGATCGATCGAGACTCTGGCGAAGAAATGTCCTACGGCCAGAGTGTTCAGGAGACGTTCCCGCAAGCCGACTTTTTCTTGCGTGCCGACACCGGCACCGACTCTCAGCTGATGACGCGCGTGCGGCGCTTCCTTGAGCTAATGATGGGTGTCCGCATCATCACGCCAACAGTGGCCGAGCGTGCGATGTACGAAGCATTCTCCGCTGCTCGCAACTCGGCGTGCCTGTCTCGTCAGGTCGGCGCCGCGATCACCGACAGCGGCGGCGATGTGCTCGCTGTCGGTTGGAACGATGTGCCCAAGGCCTTCGGTGGGCTCTACGAGAGCAGCGACCTACGAGCATTGCCCGACGATGATCACCGCTGCTGGAACAAGGATGGCGGCCGATGCTTCAACGACGAGGAAAAGACGCTCATCGCCACGCAGGTTGTGGGCAAGCTCGTCGACGCGAAGGTGATCGACGAAGCCAACCGAGACCAGGCCCTGCAGCTCATCCGCCATGACAGTCAACTGCGGAACCTGATCGAGTTCTCTCGGGCCGTGCATGCCGAGATGCACGCCCTGCTGAATGCCAGCAGAGCTTACGGCACGCGCGTTCAAGGCGGTAAGCTGTTCGTGACGACTTACCCGTGCCACTCGTGCGCACGGCACATGGTGGCGGCTGGCATCACGGAGGTCTACTTCCTTGAGCCCTACCGCAAGAGTCTGGCGACCAAGCTCCACGCAGACGCCATCACCGAGACGGAGTCGGACACCAAGAAAGTCAGGATCATGCCCTTCGACGGCGTCGCCCCGTCGCGCTTTCTGCGGCTGTTCTCGGCCGCCGCTGGGGGCCGCAAGGACGCTGCGGGGCGCATGGTCACGAGGCCTGCGCATCCTGTAACCGCTGACACCATGGAGGCGATCGAGACGCTTGAGAAGCTGGCGATCAAGGGGATAGAATCACAAAACGATAGCGGAGACCCACCATGAACAAGACTCGCGGCGAGCAACTCCGATTGCGCTTCGAGGTTTCACGTTGGGGCGAAGACGCCGTGTCTTCGAAGTTGCAGGATCGCAGCTCTGCATCGGTTTTCTCGCTCGATCGCTTCCGCCAAGAGCGCCATCGTTCAACTGACGAGGTCGAGCGAACGCTTCTAGAGCGGGCCCTCAAGAGCGTGCGCCTCTTCAAGTAGCCGACCGTAGGGTGGTGTCGCGCCAGCCGCGCGGCCACCGACAGCGACCTTCATCGGCCCGAACGGACGCCCACCTTGAGTGGGCGTTCTGCTTTGCGGAAGCCTGCGGGCCATGACCAACGAGCCTCTTCGTCGGCCGGCGAGTTGTACCCACTAGAGATCTGATGCCAACATGGTCCCGCCGCGCCCAACCGGTGGTTGATCACCAGCGGAGCACCTGGTGCCCCTGCCAGGGGGCGCGGCCTTCGACAGGGGTGCTGTGCATGGGGGCGTGCGCATGTTCAACCCGGATCTGATCAAGCACGACGCGCACCTGTGGGGCTCCGTGTGGACCGACGAGCCTGAGCCGCGCGAGCTGGTGCGGGCGGCGGAGGTTGTCAAGCAGCTGGTGAGTCCGCGGATGCCGATCCGGCTTGCGGTGGCCAGCGTGATAAAGCGGCTTGAGGGGGCGACGATCTCGAGCTGGTACCGCCTGGTCGCCGGCGACGTTCCATCGATGGATGTGAAGGGCCTGGTGTTCGTGCCGCCGGAGATGCTGTTTCGCACCGACGGGCTCTTCCATGTCGTCGGCTCAAGGGATGACTGGGTGGCGCTGCCTATCGATAAAGCGCTGCGTGCCTTCGAGCTCGATGATCTGGCCGCGCGCCGGCTGCAGGGGTCACGAGGCTTGCTGGCGTGCCTACGCGGCGCCTTGACTGCAGAGGGCATGCGGTCCATCGAGCAGCTCGACGACGACGTGCTCGCCAACCGCATCGCGATCCTGCGCGCTGAAGCTGTGGCAGCGTTCGGCGCGGTAGCGAAGCTAAAGGCAACGCGCAAGATCGGCGAAAAGGCGCTCCCGATCTCAGACGCGGAGGCACTGAAGCGCGTGACCGCCGCGGGCTACGGCGGCGTCAAGAAGTTGGCGGAGACATTCAGCGTGAGCGATGACACGATCACCCGTGCGTGCAAGCGAGCCCGCAGCGCCACGCCGGCGGCCAAGGGCTTCGGCAACATCGTGAAGGCTGTCTCCAGCTTGGGCTGAGCGTCCGACAAACCGTGCGGCATGCCGTGCGGCAATCGACGACTGACGCACCTGTGAAGTCAGCTGCCGCACGCCGTGCGGCATTGATGCCGCACGGACCGAGGCGCCACATTGGACCTATCCGCCGTCGCGTTGACGACGGAAGACAGGAGGTCCGAACAATGAAGCTGGTGCCCCCAAGCGATCCGCCGCGG
>CAZTTC010000002.1:0-61264 GCA_964616015.1 uncultured Methylibium sp.
TGACCTCGCCCTGCAGGTTGTCGGCCTCGTCGATGCCCTTGATCGTGATCGTGCGTTCGGCGCCGTCCGGCGTGGCGTAGGTGACGGTGGCGCCGAAGAAGATCTGGTCATTGCCGTGGTGCAGGCCGGGGTCGGCGACCTCGGCGATCTCCAGTCGCCGGGTGAGGAAGCGGATGCGGCGGTCGATCTCGCGCAGCCGCTTCTTGCCGTAGAGGTAGTCGCCGTTCTCGGAGCGGTCGCCGTTCTTCGCGGCCCAGGACACGGTCTCGACGACCTGGGGCCGTTCGTCGTCGATGAGGCCCAGCAGCTCGGCGCGCAGGCGCGCGTAGCCCGCCGGGGTGATGTAGTTCTTGCCGCCCGGCGGCAAGGGCGGCAGGCCGGCTTCGTCGTCGCCGGCTTCGTCGGCGTCGCCGTCGCTTTCCTTGGTGAAGGCCTTGTTCATCGTCGCCATTTTCGCGCGCGCGGCGCCTGGGCCGGCCATCCCCGCGCCACCGCCGGACGCTGCGGGCCGGCTGAAGCTCGATCGGCGAGGCGGCGGCCCACAATGGCCCCGCGCGCCGACGGCGCGGGGAGCGGGCCATGCCGACCAAGCAGATCCAGTGCGCCGACTTCGAGGAAGAGAAGGCCGCCGTCGAGGCCAGCGGCCGCTACCGCGTGCTGCGCCAGGTGCGCGTGGCGGGCGAACCCGGGGTCTGCACGCTGCACTACGAGCCGCGCGGCGACCTGAAGCCGCGCCCGGTGAAGGCGCTGCGCGGCATCGCCGGCGTGCAGGGCCGCGTCGAGATGAGCCGCAGCCGGCGCGTCGCGCGCCGCCTGTTCGACCTGCAGACGCCGGCCTCGAAGGACGCGCCGCGGCGCATCGCCGAACGCTGGCTAAAGCGCCTGGCGCCGCTGCTGGGCATCGGTGCCGGCCTCGCGGACCTGAAGTTCGACCAGGTCAAGCCCTCGGTGCTGGGCCGGCACGTGCTGTTCCAGCAGCAGGTCGGGCGCACGCAGATCTCCGGTGCCTGGGTGCGCGTGGACCTCGACGAGGCCGGCCGCGTCTTCAACCTGCAGAACGACCTGGTGCCGCTGCAGGTGCTGGCCCGGCGCCGCGCCGGCGCGACGCGCGCCTCGCGCCTGCACGGCGACGAGGGGCGCGCGCTGACGCAGGCCGAGGCCGAGGCCCGCGCGCGGGCCGCGATCGCGCCGGCGCGCGGCTTGAAGAAGCAGGTCATCGGCACGCCCGAGCTGCTGTACCGCCCGACCGACGGCGACCCCCGGCTCACCTGGAAGGTCGTGGTGAAGAGCGGGCCGCCGGCGCGCGAGTGGAAGATCTACCTCGACGCCTTCAGCGGCGAGCTGCTGTGGCGCCGCAACCTGCTCAAGCGCGCCAGCGGCAAGGCGCTGGTCTTCGACCCGAACCCGGTGGTGGCGCTCAACACCGCCGAGCTGTCGAACCGTCGCGCGGTGCCGGCCAATGCCTACCGCGAGGTCGAGCTGCGCGGGCTGGACGGCAGCGGCTTCCTCGACGGCGAGTTCGTCAGCACGCGCCTCACGAAGCGGCGCGTCCGGCGCGCGAACGGCGACTTCCGCTTCCGGCGCGGCGAGCGCGGCTTCACCGAGGCGATGGTGTACTTCCACATCGACCGCCTGCAGCGCCACCTGCAGGCGCTGGGCTTCGACAAGCTGCTGAACCGCGGCATCGAGGTCGACGTGGCCGGCCAGCGCGAGGACAATTCCTACTACAGCCCCACCGACCGCGTCCTGTCCTTCGGCACCGGCGGCGTCGACGATGCCGAGGACGCCGAGACCATCCTCCACGAGTACGGCCACGCGATCCAGGACGCGCAGCTGCCCGGCTTCGGCGAGAGCGACGAATGCGCGGCGATGGGCGAAGGCTTCGGCGACTTCCTCGCCGCCAGTTACTTCGCCGACTGGAAGCCGGCCTGGCTGCGGCCGGCGATCTGCAGCTGGGACTGCATCGCCTTCGCCGGCGACCCGCCCTGCCTGCGCCGCCTGGACAGCAACAAGAAGTACCCCAAGGACATCACCGGCGAGGTCCACGACGACGGCGAGATCTGGTCGGCCTGCCTGTGGGAGCTGCGCCACGAACTGGGCCGCGCCAACGCCGAGACGCTGGTGATCGCGCACCACCACCTGCTCAACCGCTGGGCCGGCTTCGAGGACGCGGCGAACGCGATGCTGACGGCCGACCGCCGACTCTTCGACGGCCGACACCGCGAGCTGATCACCGCGGTGTTCGTGCGGCGCGGCATCCTGCCCGACCCGCGGCGGCCGGGCCGGCGGACGGGAGATCGGTTCGAGGGCTGAGCACGAGCTCGCTAGCGAGACGGCCGCGGCGCGATCACGCGGTCGTGCAGCAGCATGCCGGCCAGCATCGCGCCGACGAACCACATCGCCTCGGGCATGCCGCGCCCCAGCGCCACGAGGGCCGGCCCCGGGCAGAAGCCGGCGATGCCCCAGCCGATGCCGAACAGCAGGCCACCACCGATCAGGCGCATGTCGATGGTCCGGTGGGTGGGCAGTTCGATCGGTGCGCCGGCCCAGGCCCGCCCTTGCCGCCGCGCGGCGGCGAAGGCGACCAGCCCGACCGCGATGGCGCCGGCCATCACCATCACCAGGCTCGGGTCCCACGCACCGGCGAGGTCGAGGAAGTTCTTCACCTTGGCCGGGTTGGCCATGCCGGACACGATGAGCCCGAGGCCGAAGACGATGCCGCTCAGCAGCGCGATGGCGTGAGTCACGTCGTCGTCTCCTTCAAACAAGGTGCCGCAGCACGAACACCGTCGCGAAGCCGGCGCCCATGAAGGCGAGCACGTTCACCAGCGAGCGCAGCGACAGCCGGCTCAACCCGCACACGCCGTGCCCGCTGGTGCAGCCGTTGCCCAGACGCACGCCGACGCCGACCAGCAGCCCGGCCGCGATCAGGCCGCCGGTGCCAACATCGACGACGACCACCGGCTGCGGCTCGCCGATCCACCACAGCCAGGGCGCGGCCAGCAGGCCCAGCAGGAACAGCAGCCGCGGCAGCTCGGGCCGCAGGCTGCGCCCGCCGATCAGCGCGGCGAGCGAAGTCGCCACCAGTCCGGAGACGCCGGCGATGCGGCCGAGTCCCAGCAGGTAGATCGCGGTCGCGAGGCCGATCAGCAGGCCGCCCGCGAGCGACATCCACGGCGTGAACGACACCCAGTCGACGCTCATCAGGACTCCTTCTTCGTCGGGTCGAAGTGCTTCACCAGGCCTTGCCAGCAAAGCGGGTAGTCGCGCTGGCGCTCGGCGGTGTCCAGCGCGTGCGGCGTCGGCCGCCAGACGTGGCGCGTCTCGAACATGAAGGCCATGGTGTCACGGATCACGTCGGGCCGGGACAGGTCGGCGCGGCTGGCCTTCTCGAAGGTCGCTGCGTCCGGGCCGTGACCGATCATGCAGTTGTGCAGGCTGGCACCGCCGGGCACGAAGCCCTCGGCCTTGGCGTCGTAGGCGCCGTGGATCAGGCCCATGAACTCGCTGGCCACGTTGCGGTGGAACCAGGGCGGGCGGAAGGTGTCCTGCATCGCCAGGATGCGCGGCGGAAAGATCACGAAGTCCAGGCTGCTGACGCCGGGCGTGTCGGAGGCTGCGTGCAGCACCAGGAAGATCGACGGGTCCGGGTGGTCGTGGCTGATCGAGCCGATGGCGTTGAAGCGCCGCAGGTCGTACTTGCAGGGCGCGTGGTTGCCGTGCCAGGCGACGACGTCCATCGGCGAATGGTCCATCGCGGCGCGCCACAGGTGGCCGCCGAACTTGGCCACCAGCTCGTGCGGGCCGTCGATGTCCTCGTAAGCCGCCACCGGCGTCAGGAAGTCGCGCGCACTGGCCAGGCCGTTCGATCCGATCGGCCCGCGGTCGGGCAGGCGCAGCGGGGCGCCGTAGTGCTCGCAGACGTAGCCCCGGGCCATGCCGTCCGGCAGCTCGACGCGAAAGCGGATGCCGCGCGGGATGACGACGATCTCCTGCGGCTCGGCCTCGATGATGCCGAGCTCGGTGACGAAGCGCTGCCGCCCCTGCTGCGGCACGATCAGCAGCTCGCCATCGGCGTCGTAGAAGGCGCGGCCCTGCATCGAGCGATTGGCCGCGTAGACATGCACCGCGGCGCCGGACTGCAGCAGCGGGTCGCCCTGGCCGGCCATCGTGACCAGACCCTCGAGGAAGTCGGTGGGCGCCTGCGGCATCGGCAGCGGGTCCCAGCGCAGCGGGTCGGGCGGCGTCGGCACGCCGGAGAAGTCGCTGACGATGCGGCCCGCGGGCAGGCGCTCAAAGGGCGGGTGCATCGCCGCGGGACGGATGCGGTAGAGCCACGAGCGCCGGTTGTCGGCGCGCGGCGCGGTGAAGGCGGTGCCGCTCAGCTGCTCGGCGTACAGGCCGTAGGCGCAGCGCTGCGGCGAGTTGCGGCCGACGGGCAGCGCGCCGGGCAAGGCCTCGGTGGCGAACTCGTTGCCGAAGCCGCTCTGGTAGCTCAGGGTCGGGGGGCTCATGGCTCGTGTCTCTTCATGGCGGGTGTCTCTTCAGGCGGCGTCGGTCGGCCGTCCGGCACGCGCCGCCTGCAGCGCTTGCAGCAGCACGCCGTGCGCACCGATGTGGTTGGCCAGCAGCAGGACCAGGCGCGCGTTGAGCGCGTGGCTCTCGGCCGCTGGCAGGTCGCGATGCGCGTCGATCAGCGCCTCGTAGAAGTCGTCGGGCGCATCGAGGTGAGGCGTGGTGATCAGGCTCATCGGTGGGCTCCCGGTGCGATCGCCAAGGCGCGCTGCAGGGCCGCCTCGACCAGCGCCGGCGTCGGCCGGCGCCAGCGGGCACAGACATGCTGGTCGGGGCGGATCAGGTAGGCGGTGCCGGGCTGCAGGTCGTAGCGCCGCGTCGCGAGCCCTTCGACATCGAGGAGATCCTCCGACGCCGCGACTTCGCGAGCGCTGGCATGGATGCCGTCGTGGGTACCGATGCGCAGCCGCTTCACGGGCATCGCGACCGCCGGCGCCAGCTCCGGCTCGCCTGCGGCGACGAGCAGCGTGAAGCCCTCGCCCAGCTCGCGCAGCAGCCAGGCCGGCGAGCCGTCGGCGCGCTGCAGCGGCGCGTCGGCCGCCACCTTGCCCGGCCGCGGCCCGCCGGCGAAGGCCTCGGCATCGACGTCGTCCATGCCGAGTGGCGAGTCCCCGTAAGCGGCCGGCACCGACAGGCGCCCGCTGTTGACCAGGGCGCGGGCGAAGGCGTGGTCGCGTGCCAGGTCGAGGACCGCATCGCGGAACACGCGGCTGATCTCGCTCTTGGGCGTGATGAAGTCGGTGGATCGCGTCGACGCGCGGATGTTCTCGTCGGCGGCGGCCTCGCGCTCGCTGGCATAGCTGTCGAGCAACCCATCGCCGCCGCGGCCCTGCACGACCAGCGCCAGTTTCCAGGCCAGGTTCTCGGCGTCCTGCACACCCGAGTTGGCACCACGCGCACCGAACGGCGACACGCCGTGGGCCGCGTCGCCCGCGAACAGCACGCGGCCGTGGCGGAAGCTCGCCATGCGCTGGCAGGCGAAGGTGTAGACGCTGGCCCATTCGAGCGTGAACGGGATGTCCTTCATCGCCGAGTGCGCCAGCAGCGCCTGCACGCGCGGCAGGATGCGCTCGGGCTGCTTCTCCTGCTCGGGATCGGCGTCCCAGCCGAGCTGGAAGTCGATGCGCCAGACCTTGCCGGGCTGGCGATGCAGCAGCACGCTCTGCCCGGGGTGGAAGGGCGGGTCGAACCAGAACCAGCGCTCGGCCGGCAGGTCGAGCGACATCTTCACGTCGGCGATCAGGAAGCGGTCGCGGAAGACGCGGCCCTGGCTTTCCAGGCCCAGCATGCGGCGCAACGCGGAGCGGCTGCCGTCGCAGGCCGCGACATGACCGGCCACGAGCCGGTAGGGGCCGTCCGGCGTCTCGACCGTCAGCACGACGTGGTCCGCCGCGGGCTCGATGCCGACCACCTCGTGGCTCCAGCGCAGGTCGACCGCACCCAGCCCGGCGGCACGCTCCACCAGGATGCCTTCGACGCAGTACTGCGGCAGGTTGATGAAGGCCGGCCGCTCGTGGCCGGGCTCGGGCAGCAGGTCGAAGCGGTAGATCTGATGGTCGCGGAAGAACACGCGGCCCTGCTGCCACGCCACGCCCTGGTCGACCATGCGCTGGCCGCAGCCCAGCCGGTCGAAGATCTCGAGCGTGCGCTTGGCGAAGCAGATCGCTCGCGAGCCGCTCGACAGCCGGTCGTCGTTGTCCAGCAGGACCACCGGCACGCCGCGCTGCGCGAGGTCGATCGCCAGGCTCAGGCCCACCGGTCCGGCGCCGACGACCACCACCGGATGCCGGACCGGCGTCGCCGCGTCCTGGTCGGCGTGGCGGCGGTAGGGGAAGACGACGCTCGGGTAGTCCATGGGGCTGGCATGCCGGGGGCCTCAGCCGCCGCCGGGCCGCCCCAAGGCGGCCGAGCGCCCTCTCGGGGGGCAGGAGCGCAGCGACGTGGGGGCTGTCATCGCTAGCCCTCCAGCGTCGCCCACATCTCGCGGTCCCGATCGGCGGTCCAGATGCGCGGATCGCGGTACTGCGTGACCTCGTCATAGCAGCGCGTCACATCGAAGGGCATGCAGTGATCGAAGATGACCCAGTGGCCGTACTTGGGCTTGAGCTTCGCGAACGTGTCCTTGTAGACCGCGTTCAGGTCCTTGCCCGCTGCCACGCCCGCCTGCACGCTGGCATGCACGTCGGCGATGAAGTCACGCGTGCCCGCCAGGCCGGCCTGCACCCGCTCGGGCGTCGTCAGCGCGGCGCCGCGACCGGGGACCAGCTGCTCGGGCTGCAGCGCGGCCAGCTGATCCAGCGTCTTCGGCCAGTCGGCGAAGTAGGCGTCGCCGGCATAGGGCGTGGCATCGAACTCGACCAGGTCGCCGCTGAACAGGATCTTCTGCTGCGGCAGCCAGGCCACCGTGTCGCCCTTGGTGTGGCCGCGGCCGAGCTGCAGCAGCTGCACTTCGAGCTTGCCCAGCCACAGTGTCATCTTGCCGCTGAAGGTGATGGTGGGCCAGGTCAGGCCGGGCGGCACCGACTCGACGCTGCGGAACAGCCGCGGAAAACGGCCGATCTCGCTGGCCTTGTCCTGCTCGCCGCGCTCGACGATCAGCTCGTAGGTGTCTTGGCTGGCGATGACGTGGTCGGCACCGTAGGCCGACGCGCCGAGCACGCGCACCGCGTGATAGTGCGTCAGCAGCACGTACTTGATCGGCTTGTCGGTCACCTCGCGGATGCGGCGGATCACGTCCTGCGCCATCACCGGCGTGGCCTGGGCGTCGAGCACCAGCACCGCGTCGTCGCCGACGATCACGCCGGTGTTTGGGTCACCCTCGGCGGTGTAGGCATAGGCCTTGTCGGACAGGCGGGTGAAGCTGACCTGCTTTTCCTCGAGATCGGCCTGCGAGGCAAAGGTCTTCGTCATCGTCATCTCCCGGGTCATGGTGGCTCGTTTGCCTTAGGCAAACACGTTTGGATTATCGAATCGACATTCGCCTATGTCAAACTTGTTTGATAAAGTGCTCGGCCTGGGAGGCTCGCAATGAAGGATGACGCGAACTCGCGCAAGGAGCAACGCGCGATCCAGTCGATCGAGGTCGGCGGGCCGCTGCTGCTGGCGCTGGCCGACCACCCGACGCCGATGACGCTGAAGGACCTCGCGGCGGCCGGCGGCCTGACCCCGTCGCGCGCCCACCCCTACCTGGTCAGCTTCGGCAAGCTGGGCCTGGTCGAGCAGGACCGCGCGAGCGGCCGCTACGCGCTGGGGCCGGCCGCGCTGCAGATCGGCCTGAGCTGCCTGCACCAGTCCGACCCGCTGAAGGCCGCGTCACCGCTCGCCGAAGCTTTGGCCGCCGAGCTCGGGCACGCCGTGGCGATCGCCGTGTGGGGCAACTTCGGCCCGACCGTCGTGCGGCTGATCGACGGCCGCCAGCCGCTGCACGTGAACCTGCGCGTCGGCGCGGTGATGTCGGTGCTGGGCACCGCCACCGGCCGCGCCTTCGCCGCGGTGCTGCCGCGCGCGACGCTCGACGCCGCGATCGCCAGTCAGGCCGGCAGCGCGGCCCCACCCGGCAAGGCCGTCGTCGCGCGGGACATCCGAGAGGCGGTGGTCGAGCTGGCCGAACACGGCGTCGCCCGCGCGCTGGGCCGCCCGATCCCGGGCATCAATGCCTTCAGCGCGCCGGTGTTCGACCACGAGGGCCGTGCGGCGCTGGTCCTCACCTCGCTCGGCCCGGCCGACAGTTTTGCGGCCGACTGGCGATCGCCGTGCGCAACGGCCGTCAAGCGTGCGGCGGAGCAGGTGTCGCGGCGGCTGGGCTTTCGGCGCTGATGCGCGGCGGCGTCGCACGGGCTTCGAAGCGAGCAGCACGCAGACGCAGTGCAGGGGAGACTCTGGGGCAAAAGTCCCCCCAACGTCCCCCAGCAAAGAAAAACGGCCTAGAGGCGCGAGCTTCTAGGCCGTTGATCGAAGAAAAGCTGGTGCGGCTGGCAGGATTCGAACCCACGACCCCTTGGTTCGTAGCCAAGTACTCTATCCAACTGAGCTACAGCCGCATCAAGCCTCGCAGTTTATCACGGCGGTCCAGGCTTGCCGGCCGGGGTCAGGCCAGCAGGGCCGCCGCCCGGTAGCAGCGGGCCGCACGGTCCTCGTCGCGGTCGCGTTCGGCCATGGCGGCCAGCCGCAACCACGCATCGCGGCGGGCGGCAGGCACCAGCGCGTCGTCCTGCGCGGCCTGCTCCAGCAGCAGCTGCGCCTTGCCCCACAGCTCGCGCGCGGCCAGCGCACAGCCCACGGCATAGGCCATCGCGCCTTCGCGCGGGCCCTGTTGCAAGGCCGACTCGAGACGCGGCAACCACTCGGGGCCGATGCCCTGCGAGGCCTGCGCCAGCGCGAGCGCCAGCACGTCGCGTTCCTCGCGCGGCAGGCTGGCGACGCGCTCCCACGACGGCCTCAGCCAGAGGCGCGCCTCTTCCGACGCTCCCAGCGCCACCAGCCGGCGCGCCGCGTGCGAGACCACGACCACGTCGCGCCGGTCGGCAGCGTCGAACTCACGCCACACGTCCCGCACCTGGTCGGCATCGCGCGCAGCGTCGAGCGCCTCCACCGCGAGCGCACGCACCAAGCCCTGGGCGGCCGACGGCGAGAAGCCCTGGTGCTTGGCCAGCAGGCGCGCCGTGCGCAGCGCCTCGAGCGGCTGGCGGGCCAGCCTCGCTGCTTGCAGCTTGAGTCGCAGCGCCTGGGTGCGGCGCGCCACGCCGGGCGGCAGGTCGGCCAGCAGTTCGAGCGTGCGCGCGGCGTCGCGATCCTCGAGCGCCCACTCCGCCGCCAGCAGGCGCGCGCCCTCCTCGGCCGGCCGCGCCCCGGGGCTGCGGCGTGCCAGGTCGAAGGCGCGCTGCAGTTGCTCGTCGCGTCGCGTGCGGTCCTGCAGGCGGTGCAGGCTGCCGGCCGCCAGCAGGTGACCGAGCACCGTGAACTCGCCGTCCTGACGGAGTTCGGGCGTGTCGGCCTGGATGGCCACAGCGCGCTGCGCCGCCTTCTGCGCTCGCGCATAGCGGCCGCCGAAGTACTGCGACAGCGCCTCGCGCAGAGCGGCCTGCGCGATGCGGTCGCGCCGCGACACGCGCCACTCGCGCGCCCGCTGCGGCAGGTCGATCAGTCCGCCGACGACCTGGATCAGCGCATTGAGCACCAGGCACAGCACGACCAGGCCGATCATGAAGAGGTTGAACGACAGGTCGACGCGCCACGGGGCCCAGTAGAGGGTCACGAGGTTCTCGTTGCTGCCCAGCAGGGTGGCCGCGACCACGGCCACGATGGCCAGCAGCAGCAGCCAGATGATGCTGCGCATCGCCGCGCCTCAGCGGCCGGCCGCCGCCAGCGCGGCCAGCGTGTCGTCGGGACGCGGCACGCCCGCCTGGCGGGCCTGCATCGCGACGCTGCGCACGGTCTCGGCCAGCGTGAGCGTGCGGCGCGCACTGCGATCGAAGTAGCTGTCGATCGCCCCCTGGACCGCGCGCAGGTCGCTCTGGACGGTGTCGAACTGACGGCTCAGCAGCGCGAGGCGGGCGTTCAGCAGCTTGAGCTTGAGGTTCTCGCGCAGGAAGAAGCGCTGCTCGGGCGCCAGCAGCATGGCCTCGGGCTGGTCGATGCGCGTCACGCGCAGCAGGCCGCGCGCCTCGCTCCAGAAGCCGCGCAACCACTCCCCACCGGCGGCCGGCAGCCAGGCCAGCGCATCGGCCGCGGCCGCGGGCGCGGGCATGGGCGGGTCGGCAGCAGCCGATGCCGGGGCGGCAGGCGCCGCCGACGCAGCCGACGACGCCCCGCGTGCCGCCGCGGGGCGTGTCGGCCTCGTGTCGGCCTGCGGACGCGGGATCTCCACGGCCAGCAGGGGTGCCTCGTCGACGAGGCGCGCTGCCTCGTCGAGCTTGCCGGCCAGCGTCGCGATGTCGGCCACGCTGACGGCCTTGACGCGATCGAGGTCCCGCGCAATGGCGCGCCGCACGACCTCGAGCCGTGGCTGGTTGACGCGCGCCAGCCGCTCGTCGGCGGCCTTCAGCGCCACCACCAGCGGCGTCGCGCTGCCGGTCACCGCCGTCTGCTGCATCGCCACGCGCACGCCGGCATCGATCTCGACCAGCAGGCTCTCGTCGCGCGAGCGCGACAAGGACTGGATCAGTTCCTCGAGCTGGCTGCGCTGCACCGAGAGCTCGGCGACGCGGCTTTCCAGCAAGGCAGACTTGGCCACGGCGTCGCGCGACAGCTCCTGCGACTGCCGCGCCAGCAACTGGGCCTCGGTCGACTGGTCGTTGCTGGCCTGCTGGCGGCGGACCAGCTCTTCTTCCAGCGACTGCACGCGCTGCTGGCTGGTCCACGCCACGGCGAGCGAGGCCGCACCGACCAGCAGCGCGAGGCCGGTGGCCAGGGTCTGCAGTGGACCGGCCCGGGGGGGCACGGTCGGCGGCGCCGACGCCTGCACCTCGGGGGCCGCGGGGGAAGCCGGTTCTTCAGCAGCAGACGGTCGGGACTCTCTCACGGTGCGGACGATTCTATCGACGGGGGTGCAGCGATCGCAGGGCCTGGGCCACGGCATCGACCGCGGGCAGCGTGTCGATCACGCGGCCGAAGCCTGCGGCCCGGGCCCGCGCCGCGATGCGCGGATGCGTGGCCACGGCCTGCGCGGCCGACCAGCGCGGCGCTGCGTCGGGCAGCAGCGCCGCCAGCTGCTCGATCGCCTCGGAGCTGCTGAACAACCAGGCATGCGCGGCCGGCGCATCGAGCGCCTGCTGCAGCAGCGCGCGCTGGCCGGCGTCGAGCTGCGGCGCCGCGCGCCGGTAGGCCGCGAGCGCATCGACCGACGCGCCCGACTCGCGCAGGCGCCGCACCAGCCACTCGCGGCCGCTGCCCTCGGCCTCGGCGTCGCCACCGGCGCTACCGCGCACGATCAGGGCCGAGCAGCCATCCCAGGGCCGACGCGTGCCGAGCACGGCCCACAGTGCCTCGGAGTCGAACTGCGGCGCGTCGGCGGCCGGCTCGACGATGCAGCCGCGTGGGACGCCGGCGGCACGCAGGGCCGCGCTGGTGCCGGGACCCGGCGACGCAGCGAGCGTGCCTTCGGGCCAGTCGAACCCCGCCGGCCGCAGCGCGAACCATCCATCGACCGCGTTCGGACTGACGAAGACCACCAGCTGCCTCTGCGCCAGCGCCTGCCACGCAGCGACCAGCGGCGCGGTGTCGGTCGGCGCAGCGATCGCGATCAGCGGCAGCGCGGCCGCGTCGATGCCGCGCTCCTGCAGCCGCCACACCCAGTCCCGGGCCTGCGCCGCAGGCCGCGTCACCAGCACGCGCATGCGGGCCGGCCTCAGAGGGCGGCCAGCAAGGCCGCGCCGCCCTGCTCGCGCAGGTGGTCGGCGACGCGCCGCCCCAGCGCCTCGGCGGCGCCGGTGTCGGTCACGACGGCGCTGCCCTGCACCCGCACCAGCGCCATCGGCTGGCCTTCGCCGCTGCCCAGCGCGGCCTCGAGCAGCAGGCTGCCGCCGGCCTGCCAGCGCGCGTGCGCGGCCAGCGGCATGCTGCAGCTGCCACCGAGGGCGCGCGAGACCGCGCGCTCGGCGTGCACGGCCAGCCACGACGGCGTGTGCGTCAGCGCCTGCAGCGCCTGCCACAGCGGCGCGTGGCGATCGGGCGCATCGGCGCGCACCTCGATGCCAAGCGCGCCCTGGCCGGCCGCGGGCAACATCGTGTCCGGCTCGAAGACGCTGCGGATGCGTTCGACCAGGCCCAGGCGCTTGAGGCCCGCGGCCGCCAGCACGATGGCGTCGTACTGGCCGGCGTCGAGCTTGCGCAGTCGCGTGTCGAGGTTGCCGCGCAGCGGCTCGATCCGCAGGTCGGGCCGCTGCACGCGCAACTGGCTCAGACGCCGCAGGCTGGACGTGCCGACCACGCTGCCCGCCGGCAAGGCCTCGAGCCTGGCGTAGCGCGGCGAGACCCAGGCATCGCGCGGGTCCTCGCGCTCCAGCACCGCCGCGAGGGCAAAACCTGCGGGCAGGTCCATCGGCACGTCCTTGAGCGAATGCACCGCCAGATGGGCCTCACCGGACTCCAGCGCCGTCTCCAGCTCCTTGACGAACAGGCCCTTGCCGCCGACCTTGGACAGCGTGCGGTCCAGGATCTGATCGCCGCGGGTCGTCATGCCGAGCAGATCGACCGGCAACACCAGCCGCTCGCCGAGCAGCGCGCGCACATGCTCGGCCTGCCACAGTGCCAGCCGGCTCTCGCGGGTGGCAATGATCCAGCGGTCGGCGCGCGTCTCCATGCGGGCATGCTAGCAGCGCGAAGACGCGCCACGGCCCCGTCCCTGGCACGGCCGCTGCTAGCATCGATTGCACTCCCACCCCACCTCCGATGCCGCGCACCGCACCGCACCGCCCGATCCCGTCCCGAGGGAAGGACCGCCCGCTGGTCGAGGACATCCGCCTGCTCGGCCGCATCCTCGGCGACGTGATCCGCGAGCAGGAGGGAAGCGCGGCCTTCGAGCTGATCGAGCGCATCCGCCGCCTCGCGGTGGCCTACCGGATCCAGCGCGACGCAACCGCCGGCCGGGCGCTGGACCGGCTGCTGAAGCACCTGTCGGTGGAGCAGGCGGTGTCAGTGGTGCGCGCCTTCAGCTACTTCTCGCACCTCGCCAACCTGGCCGAGGACCGCCACCACGTGCGCCGGCGCGAGCACCACGAGCGGCTCGGCCACGTGCAGCAGGGCTCGCTGGCGATGAGCTTCGAGCGCCTGGCCCGGCGTGGCGTGCGCGCCGCCGACATCGCCGAGACGCTGGGCCGCGCCTACCTGTCGCCGGTGCTGACCGCACACCCGACCGAGGTGCAACGCAAGAGCATCCTCGACGCCGAGCGCGCCGTCGCCCTGCTGATCGCCGAGCGCGACGCGCTGGCCACCGACCGCGAGCGGCGCGCCAACGAGCAGCTGCTGCGCGCGCGCGTCACGCAGCTGTGGCAGACGCGGCTGCTGCGCACCTCCAAGCTCAGCGTCGCCAACGAGATCGACAACGCGCTCTCCTACTACCAGAGCACCTTCCTGCGCGAGATCCCCAAGCTCTACGCCGAGCTCGAGGCCCGGCTGCCGGGCTTCGAGATCGCGCCCTTCTTCCGCATGGGCAACTGGATCGGCGGCGACCGCGACGGCAACCCCAACGTGACCGCCGAGACCCTGAACCTCGCGCTGGCGCGCCACTGCGAGACCGCGCTGCGCTTCTACCTGACCGAGGTGCACGAGCTGGGCGCCGAGCTGTCGATGTCGGCGCTGCTGGTGGAGGTCACGCCCGAGCTCCGCGCGCTGGCCGAGCGCTCGGGCGACCTCAACGAGCACCGCCTCGACGAACCCTACCGACGCGCGCTGATCGGCGTCTATGCGCGCCTGGCCGGCACGCTGCAGGCCCTGACCGGCACCGAGGCGCTGCGCCACGCCGTCGCGCCGCAGGCCCCGTATGCCGACGCCGCCGAGCTGCTGGCCGACCTGCGCACGGTGGCGGCCTCGCTGGCCTCGCACCACGGAGCGGCGCTCGCGGCCACGCGGCTGACGCCGCTGATCCGCGCGGTGCAGGTCTTCGGCTTTTCGCTCGCGACCATCGACCTGCGCCAGAGCTCCGACCAGCACGAGGCGGTGCTCGCCGAACTGCTGTCCGCGGCCCGCATCGAGGCCGACTACGCCGGCCTGCCCGAGGAGGCGAAGATCGCGCTGCTGCTGGGACTGCTGAACGACGCGCGCGACCTGCAGGTGCGCGGCGCCCGCTACAGCGCGCGCACGCGCGGCGAGCTGGCGATCCTGGAGGCGGCGCGCGAGGGCCGCATGCGCTACGGCACGCAGGCGATCCGTCACTGCATCATCAGCCACACCGAGACGGTGTCCGACCTGCTCGAGGTGCTGCTGCTGCAGAAGGAATGCGGCCTGCTGCACGGCACGCTGGACGGCCGGGGCGCGCTGGCGGCGCGCGCCGACCTGATCGTCGTGCCGCTGTTCGAGACCATCGCCGACCTGCGCCACGCCGCCGGCATCATGCGCGACTACTACGCGCTGCCCGGCATCCTGCCGATGGTCCTGCGCGGCGGTGCCGACCAGTACGGCGAGCAGGACGTGATGCTCGGCTACTCGGACAGCAACAAGGACGGCGGCTTCTTCACCAGCAACTGGGAGCTCTACCGCGCCGAGACCGCGCTGGTCGGGCTGTTCGCGCCGCTGGAGCGCGCGCACGGCCTGAAGCTGCGGCTCTTCCACGGTCGCGGCGGCACGGTCGGGCGCGGCGGCGGGCCCAGCTACGAAGCCATCCTCGCGCAGCCGCCCGGCACGGTGAATGGCCAGCTGCGGCTCACCGAGCAGGGCGAAGTGATCGCGTCCAAGTACGCCAACCCCGAGATCGGCCGGCGCAACCTCGAGACCCTGGTCGCGGCCACGCTCGAGGCCACGCTGCTGCCGCCGCGGCGCCAGGCCTCGAGGGCCTTTCTGGAAGCCGCCGAGGCGCTGTCGGGCTTCAGCATGGCGGCCTACCGCGCGCTGGTCTACGACACCCCGGGCTTCGCCGACTACTTCTTCGCGGCGACGCCGATCCGCGAGATCGCCGAGCTCAACATCGGCTCGCGCCCCGCCTCTCGCAAGGCCACGCGCGCCATCGAGGATCTGCGCGCCATCCCCTGGGGCTTCAGCTGGGGCCAGTGCCGCGCGGCCCTGCCGGGCTGGTACGGCTTCGGGTCGGCGGTCGAGCGCTTCCTGGAAGGCGACGCGAAGGTCCGCGAGACGCGGCTCGCGCTGCTGCGCCGCATGCAGACCCAGTGGCCCTTCTTCGACACGCTGCTGTCCAACATGGACATGGTGCTGGCCAAGAGCGACCTGGCGGTGGCAGCGCGCTACGTCGAGCTGGTGCCCGACAAGCGCATGGCGCGCAAGGTCTTCGCCGCGATCCGCACCGAGTGGGACCGCACCCAGCAGGCGCTGACGCTGATCACCGGGCGCGCGCAGCGGCTGGCGGCCAATCCCTCGCTGGCACGCTCGATCGAGCACCGGCTGCCCTACCTCGACCCGCTCAACCACCTGCAGGTGGAGCTGATGCGTCGCTACCGCGCGCAGCAGGTCAGCGGCGACCCGCAGGCGCGCGTGCAGCGCGGCATCCACATGTCGATCAACGGCGTGGCGGCGGGCCTGCGCAATTCGGGCTGAGCCCGGCCAGGATCAGCGCGCCGCGCCGGAGGCCGGTGCGAGGTGCTCGTGCGCATGCCCCGGGTCAGGGCCGGCGCCGCCCTCGTGCTCGTGCTCGTGGCCGTGCCCCAGCAGCGCGAGCAGGGCCGTCGCGGCCAGGCCCACCGCCAGCCAGGTCAGCTGCGTCAGGGTCTCGCGCCAGGCCAGGCGCCGCTGCAGTTGCGGGATCAGGTCGGCCACCGCGACGTAGATGAAACTGCTGGATGCGATGACCAGCAGGTAGGGCAGGAAGGCCTCGAAGGGCTGGATCACGACGTAGCCCAGCACGCCCCCGACCACCGCAGCCAGGCCCGACAGCGCGTTGTAGGCCAGCGCCCGGGTGCGCGAGAAGCCGGCATTGAGCAGCACGATGTAGTCGCCGACCTCCTGCGGGATCTCGTGGGCGATCACCGCCACGGCGGTGGCCACGCCGAGCCGCACGTCGACCAGGAACGCGGTGGCGATCAGCACGCCGTCGCAGAAGTTGTGGATGCTGTCGCCCAGCAGCACGCTCCAGCCGCCGCGGCCCGCCTGCTCGGCGTCGAAGCCGTGGTGGTGGTGGTGGTGCTCGTGGTCGCCTTCGTGGTGGTGGCTGTGGCGATAGAGCTCCACCTTCTCGAGCAGGAAGAAGAACAGCAGGCCGCCCAGCAGCGTCGCAAACAGCGCCTGCGCCGGGGCCCCGGTCTCGAAGGCCTCGGGCAGCAGCTTGAGCAGCGCCGTCCCCAGCAGCACGCCCGCCGACAGGCTGACCAGGTGACGCACGATCAACTTCAACACGACCAGGGTCAGCCCGGCGGCGATGACGACCGACAGCACGCCGCCGGCCACCGTCGCCAGCACGATCCAGAGCAGGGTCCACGTCATGTCGTCGTCTCGGTGCTCATCAAGAAAAACCGCGCCCCTCGGGGCGCGGTCACTGCAGCGGCAGGCGGTGCCGCTCAGGCCACGCCGTTCGCCTTGAACCAGGCCAGGCAGCGCTGCCAGCCGTCCTCGGCGGCTGACCGGCGGTAGCTCGGCCGGTAGTCGGCGTGGAAGGCATGCGGCGCGTCAGGATAGACCACGAACTCGGACTTCTTCGCGGCGGCATTGCCTGCCGCCAATGCCGCTTTCATCCTATCAACCGTGTCAAGCGGGATGCCGCCGTCCTTTTCGCCGTACAGCCCCAGCACCGGCCCGCTCAGCGACCCGGCCACGTCGACCGGGTGCCTGGGCGTGCCCGGCGTCGCGTCGCCGACCAGGCGGCCGTACCAGGCCACGCCGGCCTTCACCTTGGGGTTGTGTGCGCCGTACAGCCAGGTGATGCGGCCGCCCCAGCAGAAGCCGGTGACGCCGACGCGGCCCGTGTCGCCGCCGTTGGCGCCGGCCCAGGCCAGCGCGGCATCGAGGTCGGCCAGAGCCTCGGCGTCCGACTTCTTCGACACCACCTCCTTGATCAGCGTCGGGATGTCGCTGTAGGCCTTGGCATCGCCCTGCCGCACGAAGAGCTCGGGCGCGATCGCCAGGTAGCCCTGCTTCGCGAAACGCCGCGCGACATCGGCGATGTGCTCGTGCACGCCGAAGATCTCGCTGACCACCAGCACGATCGGCACCGCACCACCCTTGCCGAGGTGGTCGGGCCGGGCCCGGTAGGCCGGCATCCTGAAGTCGCCGACCGGCACGCTGACGACGCCGGCGCTCAGGCCCGCGGCGTCGGTGGTGATGGTCTGCGCGCCGACCGGCAGCACCGCAGCGGCGAAGCCCGACCCGACCGTGGTCGCGACGAAATCGCGGCGGCTGAAGTCGCGCGTCGGGGTCAGGCTGTCGAGGTCTTGCTCGAGCATCGCAGGTCTCCACGTCGGGTTGAGGTGTGCGGATTCTAGGAAGGGCTCGACGCCCCCTGGCCGCAGTGCGGTACTGCCACCGAATGCGGACACAATCCGCGCCATGCCGAGCCCCCCGTCTGTCCTGGCCGACTCCCACGACGGTCAGCTGCTGGCCGCGATCGACATGGGTTCCAACAGCTTCCGGCTCGAGATCGGACAGCTGAACCGGGGGCGCTACAAGCGCATCGACTACCTGAAGGAGACGGTGCGCCTGGGCGGCGGGCTCGATGCCGACGGGCGCCTGAACGAGGAAGCCCAGCTGCGCGGCCTGGCCTGCCTGGCGCGCTTTGCGCTGCGGCTGCGCGGCTTCGCCGCAGCGCAGGTGCGTGCGGTGGCCACGCAGACGCTGCGCGAGGCGCGCAACCGCGACGCCTTCCTGGCGCGCGCGCGCACCGTGCTGGGCCATCCGATCGAGGTCGTGTCGGGCCGCGAGGAAGCGCGCCTGATCTTCGCCGGCGTCGCGCGCCTGCAGCCCAGCGAGCGTCCCCGGCTGGTGATCGACATCGGCGGGCGCTCGACCGAGATGATCCTCGGCCAGGGCCGCACGCCGCGCCAGGCCGAGAGCTTCCAGGTCGGCAGTGTCAGCCTGTCGATGCGCTACTTCGCCGACGGTCGCTTCACCGCCGAGGCCTTCCGCGCCGCGCAGATCGCCGCCGGCGCCGAGCTCGAGGAGGCGCTGCAACCCTTCGCGCCGGGCCAGTGGGTCGAGGCGCTGGGGGCCTCGGGGACGGTCGGTGCGGTCTCGCAGCTGCTGGCCGCCAACGGCATCAGCGACGGGGTCATCACGCCGGCCGGCCTGCGCTGGTGCATCGGCGCCTGCCTGGCGGCCGGCCACCAGGACGCACTCGACCTGCCGGGGCTCAAGCCGGAGCGACGCGCCGTGCTCGGTGGCGGCCTCTCGATCCTGTACACGCTGGCGCTGCAGTTTGGCATCGACGCGCTGCAGCCGGCGCGCGGCGCGCTGCGCCAGGGCGTCATCTTCGACCTGTCCGAGCGCCTGGAGGCTGCGGCCGCGCCGGCCCGTCGCGGCGCCGCCCAGGACATGCGCGACGCCTCGGTGCACGAGCTGCAGCGACGCTTCGGC
The DNA here is from genome assembly GCA_964616015.1 of uncultured Methylibium sp. Lineage (GTDB taxonomy): Bacteria > Pseudomonadota > Gammaproteobacteria > Burkholderiales > Burkholderiaceae_C > Methylibium. Next base: position 18,742 of record CAZTTC010000002.1, read on the forward strand.
AGCGACCTCGCCCAGGCCAGCCGCGTGCAGCGGCTGGCGCTGGCGCTGTTCCGCAGCACCGGCGCACCGCGCCCCGGCACGGCGGGGGCGGAGACGACGCGCGAGCTCGGCTGGGCCGCGCTGCTGCACGAGATCGGCATGTCGGTCTCGCACCACGACCACCACCGGCACAGCGCCTACCTGCTGGCACATGTCGATGCGCCGGGCTTCTCGCAGAGCCAGCAGCGGCGCGTGGCCGAGCTGGTGCTCGGTCATCGCGGCAGCCTGCGCAAGCTCGACCACACGCTGCAGCAGGAGGCCACGCTGTGGCCGGTGCTGTCGCTGCGGCTGGCCGCCCTGCTGTGCCACGCCCGCAACGACGTGCCGGAGCGCGTCGTCGCGCTGCGGCGCACGGCCCAGGGCGCGCAACTGCGCATCGCGCGGTCCTGGGCCGACGGCCACCCGCGCACCATGCACCTGCTGGGCGAGGAGGCGCGCGCCTGGGAACGCTCGGGGCGGCTGGCGCTGGCGGTTGTCAGTGAATCGTGATCGGTGAGCAGTGATCGGTCAGTGATCGGTGATCGTTGATCGGTGATCGGTGATCACAAGAGATCTGGCCCCTGCATCGCCTGCAGCACGACCTGCAGGCCGGCTTCGCGCTCGCGGTGGCGCAGCCACCAGACGGCGCCCTTCTTCACCGACCAGGCCTCGGCCGACCCGGCCAGCAGCAGCGCCGCCGCCTGGCCGAGCGTCGGCTGGTGGCCGATGACGAGCACCGGCTCGTTCGAGTCGGGCCAGCGCGCCGCCGCCAGCAGGTCCTCGACCGAGCCGCCCGGTGCGAGCATGGCGACCGTCTTGAAGCTGCGCTCCAGGGCCTTGGCGGTCTGCTGCGACCGCAAGGCCGGGCTGACCAGCACGCGCGTCGTCTGGGCGATGCGGCGGTTCAGCCAGTCGGCCATGCGTTGGGCCTGACGCTCGCCCTTGGGCGTGAGCGCGCGCTGCGCATCGGTCTGACCCTCGCGCAACAGGTGCGCCTCGGCGTGGCGCCACAGGATCAGATCCATGCCGCGCCCTGCCGGGTCGATCAGGCCCCGTAGCGCGCCATCAGCGCCTGTTGGGCGCTCGGCCCCTGGGTGCCGACGCGCTCGTAGTGGCCGTCGGGCTGCTGCTGCCAGGCGTCCATGCGGTCGTGCAGATAGGGCTGCAGGCACTCGTCGATCACGCGCTGGCGCAAGGCCGGGTCGCGCACCGGCCAGGCCAGCTCGATGCGACGCAGCATGTTGCGAGTCATCCAGTCGGCACTGCTCAGGTAGAGCACCTCGTCCTCGTCGGCCGGCCCCCAGCGGAAGTACAGCACCCGCGTGTGCTCGAGGAAGCGGCCGACCACCGAGCGCACGCGCACGCGCTCGGTGACGCCCGGCACGCCCGGCGGCAGCATGCAGGCACCACGCACGATCAGGTCGATCTCGACGCCGGCCTGCGAGGCCTCGGCCAGCGTGAACATCAGCGCCTCGTCGGTCAAGGCATTGAGCTTGGCGACGATGCGCGCCGGCCGGCCGGCGCGCGCCGCCTCGCCGCAGCGCTCGATGAAACGCAGCATCTGCCGGTGCAGGCTGCTGGGGGCCAGCAGCAGCTGCTTCGGTGCCTTGCCGCGCGTCAGGCTCGCGAGCTGCTGGAACACCTGGTCGGCATCGGCCGTCAGCTCGGCATCGGCGGTCAGGCAGCCGATATCGGTGTAGAGCCGCGCCGTCCGCGGGTTGTAGTTGCCGGTCGACAGGTGCGCATAGCGACGCAGCAGCGGGCCGCGCGGCCCGGCCTCGCGCCGCGTGATCAGCAGCAGCTTGGCATGCGTCTTCAGCCCGACGATGCCGTACACGACCTGGGCGCCGACCGCCTCGAGCCGCTCGGCCCAGTTGATGTTGGCCTCCTCGTCGAAGCGCGCCTTGAGCTCGACGACGCACATCACCTCCTTGCCGCGCCGCGCCGCCTCGAGCAGCAGGTCCATCAGCACCGACTGCGCGCCGGTGCGGTAGATCGTCTGCTTGATCGCCAGCACGTCGGGGTCGTGGACCGCCTCGCGCAGCAGCTGCACGACGGGCTCGAAGCTCTCGAAGGGGTGGTGCAGCAGCACGTCGCCCTGGCGCAGGCGCTCGAACATCGAGCCGCTGGTGCCGGGGCCGCGCGGCAGCGTCGCCGGCCAGGCCGCCTCGTGGCGCGGGAAGCGCAGGGCCTCGGCCTCGGCCTGGTCGATCAGCTGGTTGAGCCGCACCAGGTTCACCGGTCCGTTGACGCGGTACAGCGCCGCGTCCGGCAGGTCGAACTGCTGCAGCAGGAACTCGCTCAGCTCCTCGGGGCAGCTGCTGACGACCTCGAGGCGGATCGCCTGGCCGAAGTGGCGCGTGCTCAGCGAGGACCGCAGCGCCTGGCGCAGGTTGGTGATGTCGTCCTCGTCGACGTCGAGGTCCGAGTCGCGCGTGACGCGGAACTGCGAGAACGCCTCGACCGTGCGCCCCGGAAACAGCTCCGCCAGGTGGGCGCGGATCACGCTGGACAGCAGCACGAAGGCCTGCTGGCGCGGCGCCAGCGCGTCGGGCAGGCGGATCACGCGCGGCAGCACGCGCGGCACCTTGACGATGGCGATCGAGTTGTCGCGCCCGAAGGCGTCGCGCCCGCCGAGCTTGACGATGAAGTTCAGCGACTTGTTCGCCACCTGCGGGAAGGGGTGGGCCGGGTCCAGTCCGACCGGCACCAGCAGCGGCCGCACCTGCTTCTGGAAGAAGCTGTCGACCCAGCGGCGCTGGGGCTCGTCGCGCTCGGCGTGGTTGAGCACGACCAGGCCCTCGCGCTGCAGGGCCGGCATCACCACCTCGTTGAAGGCGCGGTACTGGTCGTCGATCAGCGCATGCGCGGCCGCCGCCACCTCGCCCATCTCGCGCGCCGTGATGCCCGAGCCGGGCAGGCGCGAGGCCTCCAGGTAGTCGGCGAAGCGCACCTCGAAGAACTCGTCCATGTTGGACGAGACGATGCAGACGTAGCGCAGCCGCTCGAGCAGCGGCACGTCCTCGCGCAGCGCCTGCGCGAGGACGCGGCGGTTGAACTCCAGGATGGCCTGCTCGCGGTTGAGCAGGAGGGGCCGCCGGGAAGCCGGACTCGGCTCGGCGGGCGTCGGGAGGGCGCTCATTGCCAGAGTCTAGGCACGCGCCGTGGCGGCTTCGTGACAAGCCCCGGCCCGCCAGCAAGAAAAAACGCCGGGACCGCTACGGCGGCCCCGGCGTCGGTGTGGTCCGGGCGAGCCCGGACCACGGTGCGGACGCTCAGAAGTCGTGCTTGATGCCGACGCCGATGATCGACGCCTTCTGGCCGGCCGGGGTGCCACCGGCGGCAATGCTGGTCTCGGGACCGGCATTGATGTCGCGGTCGACGTGCACGAACTGCCCGTAGAGCACCGTGCGCTTGGACAGCGAGTGGTCGTTGCTCAGCACGATCGAGCGGGTCGTGCCGTCGGCGACGCCCTTGTTCTTGCCCTGGTAGAGCGCCACGGTGGCCGAGTTGGCCGGGCTCCAGCGCCAGTCGGCACCGACGCCGAAGCTGTCGGTCTTGGCGGTCGGGGCGCCCGAGCCGAAGTCGTAGTCGGCACGCGCGAACAGGCCCTTGATCGTGAAATCGCCCAGGGGCACGGCCGCGCCGACGCCGACGCGCTTCGTCTCGTCACCCGACGTGGCACCGAGGCCACGGATCGTCTGGTACGAGAACGACACGACGACCGGGCCGTTGTAGCTCACGCCCAGCGACACGGTGCGACCGGCAGAGTTGTCGCCCGCCACTTCACCGAAGCCGTAGGCCACACCCAGGTTCACCGGGCCGAAGGCGTTGCTGTAGGACACCAGGTTGCTGGTGAAGATGCCCAGGCCGTTGTTCGGGCCCGTCGCGTTGCCGGCCGGCGCCTGCGTCAGCGCGTAGGGCAGCAGCATGGAGTAGGACTCCTTGTAGCCACGCGGATCGGTGCCCAGCTCGGCGAGGATCGCCGGGCTGTACTGGCGACCCAGCAGCACGGTGCCGAAGCCGCCCGACAGGCCGACGTTGGCCTGGCGGCCGAAGGCGCCGCTGATGCTGCCCAGGCCACGGCTGCCGCCGGTGTCACCCGAGAAGTCGCTCTCGAGGTTGAAGACGGCCTTCAGGCCGCTGCCCAGATCCTCGCTGCCGCGCATGCCCCAGATGCTGGGCAGGATGCCGCCGTTCTTGACCTCGGACAGCGAATCACCGGCCGCGTTGACCTTGTTCGTGAACTGCAGACCGACGTCGAGCCGGCCGAAGAGGGTCACGTTCTGGGCCTGTGCCGCACCGGCGGTCGCTGCCAGCACGGCCGCGCCGATCAGCGAACGTCGAACCAAGGTGCGAGCTGGATTCCTTGTCGTCATGGTGTCTCCTCGTTGTGAATGGTGTGAGTCTCGGGTTCTGTGCACATGTCCGCGACCAAAGCCGCAGCGCCGATGGCGCAATCGCTATGCCAGTCGATGCCGGACTTCGCGCTGCCGCCTGTCTGCGCCGCAATGGCGCAAGCCGCCGACCTCGACAAGTCTGGGACAGCGGCGGCGCCAAGCGAACCGAGGGATTCCACGGAGAAACAACACCGCGGGTTGTCCCCGGGCTGCATGACACAGTGCCGTTCCCTTGTCACACAGTGCCCTGCCCGTGGAACAGGCCGAGCCGGCGCTCAAGTCACTTCGGTGCTCACGCCCTGGGTCGTGGCGGACGGGGCCGGGGGCGGGTCGGCCCGCTGCGGAGCGCTCTGCCGGCGTCGCGCCGCCAGGGCGCGCGCGCTCCAGTCGACGATCTCCAGCCGCCCGTCGGCATGCTCGACCAGGGCCGTGAGGCTCTCGACCCAGTCGCCGTCGTTGGCGTAGAGGATGCCGTCGATCTCGCGCAGCTCGGCGTGGTGGATGTGGCCGCAGACGACGCCGTGGACGCCGCGCCGGCGCGCCTCGCGCGCCACCGCCTGCTCGAAGTCGCCGATGAAGCTGACCGCGCGCTTGACCTTGAGCTTGAGGTACTTCGACAGGCTCCAGTACGGCAGCCCGAGCCGGGCCCGCAGCGAGTTGAACCAGCGGTTGAGCCGCAGCGTGAACTCGTAGGCCGCGTCGCCGACGTGGGCCAGCCACGGGGCGCACTGGATCACACCGTCGAAGTAGTCGCCGTGGGTGACCCACAGCCGCCGGCCATCGGCGGTGACGTGGACGCAGTCCAGCGCGACCTCGATGCCACCGAAGTCGTGGCCCAGGTACTTGCGCGCGAACTCGTCGTGGTTGCCCGGCACGAACACCACGCGCGTGCCCTTGCGCGCCTTGCGCAGCAGCTTCTGCACCACGTCGTTGTGCGCCTGCGGCCAGTACCAGCTGCGACGCAGCTGCCAGCCGTCGATGATGTCGCCGACGAGGTAGAGGTGACGGCAGTCGACCGACCTCAGGAAGTCCAGCAGGGCCACGGCCTGGCAGCCGGGCGTGCCGAGATGCAGGTCGGAGATCCAGACGCTGCGCACGCTGAGCCGATCGCCGCCGGGCGGGTCTTCGACCGGCACAGACACAGACATCGGCACCGGCACGGCCGGGACCGCGGCCAAGGGCGCCGCCTCACCCCCCTGCAATCGGGGGGAGCCACCCGGCCGGGCCATGAACGAAGCGGCACTCCACGTCATGGCCCGCCAGCATGGCCGGCGTCGGTGACGCCCGCGCGTCGGCCTGGCGTCGACGCCATGACAGCGCGCGCAGGCACGCGACGCGAGTCCGCGTCAAGTCTGCGTAACACCGCTGGTCTGCGGCCGCCGCGCCTCCGTAGACTCCGTGTGCGTTTTTCACGCTGCGCTCGATCTTCTTGGGAACCGGGCCACAGAGCCCCGTGCGCATCCGTCGCGGCCACAAGCCGCCCCGTGTTTCGTCCAGGAGACCTTCCGATGAAGAGGCAACGTAGTTCCCGATCGAGCGGCCCGGCCCTGTGGCTGGCGCTCGCTGCCCTGTGCGCCAGCAGCGGCGTGGCCGCGCAGGCGGCTCCCGAGGCCCCGGCCGCCGAGTCGTTCGGCGGCCAGAAGGTGATGCGCGACCCGGCCACCGGCCAGTTGCGCCATGCCGAGCACGACGAGGCCCAGCCGGCCGCCGCCAACGCGCGCAGCGCGCTGTCCGGGGCCCAGCAGCGGCGCGCCCAGACGCTGCAGCGCTTCCGCGAGATGACCGCCGTGACGACGCCCTCGGGCGCGCGCGGCCAGAAGCTCGACGCGAGCTTCCTCAACTTCAGCGTGGTCCGGCGCAACGCCGACGGCAGTCTGACGCAGGACTGCGTGGTCGGCGAGGACGCCGCCGGCAGGCTGATGAGCACCGCGGTGCCCGCCGCCAAGCAGCACAAGGAGGCCGGCCATGCGCACTGAATTCCTGAAGCACGCCCGCGCCGGCCTCGTGCTGGTCGCGGCCGCGACCTGCCTGACGCTGGCGCAGGCCCGCCCCGGCGCTGCCGTCGGCCAGGCGGACATCCAGATCGTCAACGGCAATGAGCCCGGCATCGGCTTCAACGATCCGTCGCCGGCCCTGCCGGTCGGTGGCAATACCGCCACCACGGTCGGTGGCCAGCGGCTCGCGGTGTTCGAGTTCGCCGCCGACTTCTGGGGCAAGAAGCTGAAGTCGAAGGTGCCGATCACGATCCTGTCGACCTTCGAGCCCCTGCCCTGCACCGCCACCGGCGCCACGCTGGGTGCGGCCGGGGCGATCAGCGTCTGGAGCGACTTCCCCAACGCGCCGAAGCCCGGGACCTGGTATTCGTCGGCACTGGCCAACAAGCTGGCCGGCGAGGACATCGACCCGGTGCCGCAACCCGACGGCAGCGATCTCGACATCGTGGCCTTCTTCAACTCGGACCTGGGACAGCCCGACTGCCTGGCCGGGTCGGGCTTCTACCTGGGCCTCGATGGGCTGGCTCCGCCCGGCCAGATCGACCTGCTGACGACCATCCTGCACGAGTTCGGCCATGGCCTGGGCTTCCAGACCTTCACCAGCGGGCGCACCGGCAACCAACTGGCCGGCCAGCCGTCGATCTGGGACCACTTCCTGACCGACCCGGACGCGGGTGCGAACTGGGTGCAGATGACGGCGGCCCAGCGCGCGGTGTCGGCCATCACGCCCCGCAATCTCCAGTGGGGCGGCGATCTGGTCCGGGCCAAGGCGGCCGCGGTGCTGGATCGCGGCACGCCGGAGCTGTACCTGGCCGGCCCGGGGCTCGATCGCACGGCGATGATCGGCACGGCGCTGTTCGGGCCGGCGATCGACGACAGGCGCGACCGGCTTGCTGCGCCGATCGCCCAGGTCGTCGACCAGGTCACCGGCACCGGCCTGGCCTGCACCCCGCTGGACGCCACCAACGCGGCCAAGGTGCGGGGCAAGATCGCGCTGGTCGATCGCGGCGCCTGCGGCTTCACCGTCAAGGTGAAGAACGCGCAGGATGCCGGCGCCCTTGCGGTCATCGTGGCCGACAACGTGGCCGGCGGGCCGCCGCCCGACCTGGGCGGCACGGATGCGACGATCACGATCCCCGCGGTCCGCATCACGCTCGCCGACGCGGTGGCGCTCAAGCAGTCCATCCTCGACGTGGGCAGCGGCCCCGGGCCCTTCGGCGTGCTGTACTTCAACACGCTGAAGCTCGCTGGCGCGGACTACGGGCGGCGGGTCTACATGTTCACGCCCAACCCCTTCCAGCCGGGCTCGTCGGTGTCGCACTTCGACACCTCGGCCAAGCCCAACCTGCTGATGGAGCCCTTCCTCAACGCCGGCCAGCCGATCGCGGTGTCGGCCCCGAAGGACCTGACGCTCGAACTGCTGAAGGACATCGGCTGGTAGGCCTGCGCCCGCCCTGCGATGGGAGCCCGGCTTCGGCCGGGCTTTTTTTGTGCCCGTCGCGGACTCAGTGCGCCTCGTCCCAGTTGGCGCCGACGCCCACCTCGGCCAGCAACGGCACCTTCAGGGTGGCGACGCCGGCCATCAGGCGCGGCACCTCGGCGCGCGCCCAGTCGAGCTCGGCCTCGGGCACCTCGAACACCAGCTCGTCGTGCACCTGCATGATCATCCGCGTCGCGCGCCGCTCGGCATCGAGCGTGCGCTGCACCGCGATCATCGCCAGCTTGATCAGGTCGGCCGCGGTGCCCTGCATCGGCGCGTTGATGGCCTGGCGCTCGGCACCGGTGCGCCGCGGGCCGTTGCCGCCGTTGATCTCGGGCAGGACGATGCGCCGGCCGAAGTAGGTCTCGACGTACCCCTTCTCCTTGGCCGAGGCCCGCGTCTCGTCCATGTAGCGCTTCACGCCGGCGAAGCGCGCGAAATAGCGCTCGATGTAGTCCTTGGCCGCCTTCTGCTCGATGCCCAGGTTGCTCGCCAGTCCGAAGGCGCCCATGCCGTAGATCAACCCGAAGTTGATGACCTTGGCATAGCGGCGCTGCTCGCTGCTCACGTCGGCGACCGGCACGCCGAACACCTCGCTGGCGGTGGCGCGGTGCACGTCCAGGCCTTCGGCGAAGGCGCGCAGGAGCCCCGGGTCCCCGGAGATGTGGGCCATGATGCGCAACTCGATCTGCGAGTAGTCGGCGCTCAGGATCAGGTGGCCGGGCGGCGCGATGAAGGCCTCGCGCACGCGCCGGCCTTCGGCGGTGCGGATCGGGATGTTCTGCAGGTTGGGGTCGTTGCTGGCCAGCCGGCCGGTCACCGCCACCGCCTGCGCGTAGTTGGTGTGCACGCGGCCGGTGGCCGGGTTCACCATCAGCGGCAGCTTGTCGGTGTAGGTGCCCTTGAGCTTGGCCAGGCTGCGGTATTCCAGCAGCTTGGCCGGCAGCGGGTAATCGGCCGCCAGCTCGGTCAGCACGTCCTCGTCGGTGCTGGGCGCGCCGCTGGCGGTCTTCTTCTTCGCCGGCAGGCCGAGCTTGCCGAACAGGATCTCGCCGATCTGCTTGGGACTGCCCAGGTTGAAGGGCTGGCCGGCGAGCGCGTGCGCTTCCTGCTCCAGCGCGACCATGCGCTCGGCCAGCTCCTGGCTCAGGCGCGCCAGCAGCGCGCTGTCGATCAGCACGCCGTGGCGCTCGATGCGCAACAGCGTCTCCGAGGCCGGCATCTCGATCTGCTGGTAGACGAAGCGCAGCGTCGGCTCGGCCTCGAGCCGCGGCCAGAGCACCTGGTGGACGTGCAGCGTCATGTCGCTGTCCTCGCCCGAGTACTCCGTCGCCACGCCGAGCTCGACCTGGGCGAAGGGGATCTGCTGCGCCCCCTTGCCGGCCACGTCCTCGTAGCTCAGGCCCTGGCGGTCGAGGTGGCGGCTCGCCAGGCTCTCGAGGCTGTGGGGCTTGTGCGCCTCGAGCACATAGCTCTGCAGCATGGTGTCGTGCACGTAGCCGCGCGCCAGGATGCCGTGGTTGGCGAACACGTGCTGGTCGTACTTGATGTTCTGGCCGACCTTGGCGCGCGTGGCGTCCTCGAGCCAGGGCTTGAGCGTCGCCAGCACCTCGTCCAGCGGCAACTGCTCGGGCGCGCCCGGGTAGGTGTGGGCGAGCGGGAGGTAGCAGGCCTCGCCCGGCTGCAGGCTGAAGCTCAGGCCGACGATGCGCGCGCGCAGCGGCTCCAGCGAGTCGGTCTCGGTGTCGAGCGCGACCAGGTCGGCGGCCTCGAGGCGCGCGCGCCAGGCCTCGAAGGCCTCGCGCGTCAGCACGGTGTCGTAGCGCTTCTGCGCCGGCTTCGCGACCGCGGGTGCGGCGGCGGCCGGCGCGGCGCTCGCAGGGCCCGGCGACGCGGCCGGCGCCGCCGCGGACACGACGTCCAGCGCCTCTTCCATCTCGCGCTTCCATTCGCGGAAGGCGTGATGCGTGTAGAAGTCCAGCAGCGCCTCGCGCGCCGGCTCGCGCCAGGCCAGCGCCGCCCAGGCCGCGGCGGCGTCCCAGCCGGGCAGCGGGCCGGACAGGTCGCAGTCGGTCTTGACCGTCACCAGCTTGCGGCCCATCGGCAGCCAGTCGAGCGCCTTGCGCAGGTTCTCGCCAGCGACGCCCTTGATCTGGTCGGCGGCGGCGATCACGCCGTCGAGCGAGCCGTGCTCGGCGATCCACTTGGCGGCGGTCTTGGGGCCGACCTTCTCGACGCCGGGGACGTTGTCCACCGTGTCGCCGACGAGGGTCAGGTAGTCGACGATGCGCTCCGGTGGCACGCCGAACTTCTCCTGCACGCCGGCCGGGTCCAGGCTCTCGTTGGACATGGTGTTGATCAGGGTGACCTGCGCATCGACCAGTTGCGCCAGGTCCTTGTCGCCGGTGGAGATCAGCACCCGCTGGCCGCGCGCCGCCGCGGCGCGGGCCAGCGTGCCGATGACGTCGTCGGCCTCGATGCCGGGCACCTCCAGCACAGGCCAGCCGAGCAGCTTCACTACTTCGTGGATCGGCGCGATCTGCCGCGCCAGGTCCTCGGGCATCGAGGCGCGGTTGGCCTTGTACTCGGGGTACCAGTCGTCGCGGAAGGTCTTGCCCTTGGCGTCGAAGACGCAGGCCGCGTGGGCCGACGGGAACTGCTCGCGCAGCTTCTTCAGCATCGCGACCATGCCGCGCAGCGCGCCGGTGGGTTCGCCGGCCGGGTTGCGCAGGTCGGGCAGCGCGTGGTAGGCGCGATAGAGGTAGCTGGACCCATCGACCAGCAGCAAACGGGCGTTGTCGCTCATCGGCGCATTGTGGCGGCAGGGCGGTGCGACCCGCCGCGACGGGACACCCCCCTACAATCGGTCGATGGCTCTCCCCCGCCCCCTGTTGATCGCTGCCTTTTGCGTCGCACCGCTGCACGCGTTGGCGCAGCCGGCGGCCCCTGCGGCCGCCGCGCCCGCCCCGGTGGCCGCCCCGGCCGCGGCCGGCGAGCCGGCCGTCCGGCGCCATGTGGTCGAGGACGACAACGCCCGCATCGAGGAGCTCAGCGTCCGCGGCGCGGTGCGCAGCATCCGCGTGCAGCCCAAGGGCCCGATCAAGGCCGAGTACGAGGTGCTGACGCTCGATGCGGGTCGCGACATCTCGGACGGCCCGAACTCGGCCAAGGGAGCGGCCGGCAAGCGCGTCTGGCGCGTCCTGACGTTCTAGTCCGCGATGGCGGTCTTCACCGAAGTCGGCGTCGACGAGGCCGCCGGGCTGGCGCACCGCCTCGGGCTGGGCGCGCTGAAGTCGCTGAAGCCGATCACCGCCGGCATCGAGAACACCAACTACTTCCTCAGCGCCGAGCGCGGCGAGTACGTGCTGACGCTGTTCGAGCGCCTGACGTTCGAGCAGTTGCCGTTCTACCTGCACCTGATGAAGCACCTGGCCCGGCATGGCATCCTGGTGCCCGAGCCGCAGGCCGACGCCAGCGGCGAGATCCTGCACACGCTGCGCGACAAGCCGGCCGCCGTCGTCGACCGCCTGCGTGGCGGCCACGCGCTGGCGCCCAGCGCCACGCACTGCCAGCAGGTCGGCGCGATGCTGGCCCGCATGCACCTGGCCGGCCGCGACTACCCGCGCCATCAGCCCAACCTGCGCGGCCTGGCGTGGTGGGACGAGACGGTGCCGCTGGTGCTGCCCTTCCTGACGCCCGAGCAGCACGCGCTGATCACGTCCGAGCTGGCCTTCCAGCACAGCGTCGCCGCTTCGGCGTCCGACGCCGCCCTGCCGCGCGGCGCGATCCACGCCGACCTGTTCCGCGACAACGTGATGTTCGAGGACGGCCCCGACGGCGCGCCGCGCCTGAGCGGCTTCTTCGACTTCTACTTCGCCGGCGTCGACCGCCACGCCTTCGACATCGCGGTGTGCCTGAACGACTGGTGCATCGACCTGCCGAGCGGTCGCCTGATCGAGGACCGGGCCGCCGCCTTCGTCATGGCCTATGACGCCGAACGCCGGCTCACCGGCGACGAGCTGCGGCTGCTGCCGGCCCTGTTGCGCGCCGCGGCGCTGCGCTTCTGGATCTCGCGCCTGTGGGATTACCACCTGCCGCGCGAGGCGCATGCGCTGGTGCCCCACGACCCGGCGCACTTCGAGCGCGTGCTGCGCGAGCGCGTCGCGCAGCCCTGGCACCCGGCGCGCGCATGAGCGGGCGGCCATGAAGCTCAAGACCGTCCGCGCCCTGCAGGGCGTGCAGTGGGTGCGCGCCGGCTGCCGCATGTTCCTGCGCCAGCCGCTGGCCTACACCGCGCTGCTGGCGCTGTGCGGCATCGGGGCCTGGGTGCTGTCCGAGCTGCCGCTGTTCGGCCCGCTGCTGGCACTGGGGCTCACGCCGGTGGTCAACGTCGGCTTCATGCTGGCCACGCGCGAGGTGCTGGCCGGCCGCGTGCCCGGGCCGCGCCTGCTGATCGCGCCGCTGCGCGACCCGCTGCACCGCAAGCGCCTGCTGCAGGCCGGTGCCGCGTATGCCGGCACGATGGTCGTCGCGATGCTGCTGGCGCACGTCATCGACGGCGGCCAGCTGACCGAGAACATGCTCGCGGTCGCCGAGGGCCGCAGCACGCCGGAGGCGGTGCAGCAGCAGCCGGCCTTCCTGTTCTCGGTGCTGCTGCGCCTGGGCCTGCTGAGCCTCGTGTCGCTGGCCTTCTGGCACGTGCCGGCGCTGGTCTGCTGGGGCCGCATGGCGGTGGGCAAGGCCCTGTTCGCCAATGCGGTGGGCTGCTGGAACGCGCGCGCCGCCTTCCTGCTGTATGGCCTGAGCTGGTTCGGCCTGCTGATGCTCTTCGTGCTGCTGATGCGCACGGTGCTGGCGGTGTTCGGGCTGATGGACCAGCCGATGGCCGTGACGCAGGCCGTGATCCCGATGGCGATGCTGGCCTCGACGGTGTTCTACGCCTCGCTCTACTTCAGCTTCGTCGATGCCTTCGAGCTGACCGACGAGGCCCCGGGCGAGCCCTCCGACGCGCCCTGAGCCAAAGTAAAGGCCGGCGCGCGGCGCCGGCCCGCAAAGCCCGTCCGCCTGCGGCGGCCGGTCGAGGAGGCTCCTGCCTCAGCTGCCGATGCGGCCGCCGTCGTTCTTGGTGATCGCCACCGTGGCCGAGCGCGGGCGCGCATTCGCGCCGCCCGGGCCGTAGCCGACGCTGCCCGGCCAGTGGCTGCGGTAGTTGGCGGGGATGGGCACATTGGCCGCGCTGATCGTCTCGCCGGGATGCTGGATGTTGGCGAACACCGTCGTGCCGTCCGGCGTCTCGGTGCAGCCGGTCAGCTCGCAGTCGACCGGGCCGACGAGGAAGCGCTTGAGCGTCGCCGCCGTCGGCCGCGCGCCGACAAAGGTGTCGACGTTGACGTTGGCGCCACCGGCCACCGGATAGCTGAGCGTGGTGCGCACGCCGTCGCCGACCGCACCCGGCACGCCGATCAACATCATGCAGTTGGTCGCGTCGGTGTAGGCGCCGTCGTCGGTCTGGATGTAGAGCAGGCGGGTGTTCTGGCTGAACCACAGGCCATCGGGGCTGGAGAAGTCCTGGTCGGCGGTCAGGTTCGACAGGTTGACGCGCGCCGCGTACTCGGCATCGGTCAACGAGGTGTTGGCCGCATCGCGCGCCGCCTGCGCCCCGAACAGGTAGACGTCCCAGGCAAAGCTGGTCGCGCTCGACAGGCCGCCGGCTTCGCGCATGCGGATGACGTGGCCGTTGACATTGCCCGGGGCGCCCGGCGCCGCGGCGCCGCGCGAGTCGCTGTAGCTGCGCGGGTTGGCGGCATCCAGGCCGAACTGCCCGGCCGCCGGCGCGAGCTTGCGGCCGCTGTTGTTGGTCAGCGTGTAGTAGATCTCGCCGTTGACCGGGTTCACCGCGCACCACTCGGGGCGGTCCATGCGGGTCGCGCCGACGGCATCGGCAGCCAGGCGCGCATTGATCACCACGTCGCCCTGGTCGGCGAAGGCGTAGCTCGCGTAGCCGGCGATCAGCGGGTTGGTGATCGACAGCTCGATCCAGGTCCCGGTGCCGTCGGCGTTGAAACGCGCCACGTACAGGCGGCCCGCGTCGAGGTACTTGTCGCCGACCGCGATGCGGTTGGCGGCGCTCGCGTCGGCAGCGTCCCAGTTCGCGGTCGAAACGAACTTGTAGATGTACTCGCCGACCGAGTCGTCGCCCATGTAGACGGCCAGCGGACGACCGGCGGTCGGCGGGCCGAAGGCCGCGCTCTCGTGCGCGAAGCGGCCGAGCGAGGTGCGCTTCTTCACCGCCACGCTGCGGTCGTAGGGATCCATCTCGACGATGTAGCCGTAGGTGTTGAGCTCGTGGCGATAGTCGTCGCTGCCATCGACAGACGCGCCGGTGCGGCTGATGTCCCAGCGGCGGTACCGGTCGTCGGCGCCCGAGGTCTCCCAGCCATGCCGGCTGGCCGCGCCCTGGGCCCGGCCGTAGCGGTTGAGCGCCGCGACGCTCTTCGCGTCGGCGCCGGTGCGCGCCGCATTGTCGGCCGCGCCGCGCGTGAAGTAGCCGGCCCAGTTCTCCTCGCCGGTCAGGAAGCTGCCCCAGGGCGTGTAGCCGGTGCCGCAGTTGTTGATGGTGCCGCGCGCGCCGGTGCCGGCGGGCGAGTACAGCGTGCGCGTCAGCGCATTGCCGCGCGCGGCGCCCGACAGCTCGACCGGCGTCAGCGGCGTGACGCGACGGTTGTAGGCCGAGGCCTGCACGTAGGCCCACTGCGTGCCGGTCTTGCGCACCTCGACCACCGACACGCCGTGCGCGGGGATCTCCTTGTCGGACTCCGAGGCCGGGCGCGGCCGCGCGCTGCTGCCCGCGACGTGCAGGAAGTTGTCGGTCAGCGCCTCGTGGTTCATCGCCAGCAGGCCGCGGGTCGAGCCCAGCGGATCGCGCGCCGTGCCGGCGGCGTTGAGGCCGAAGTACTCCATGCCGTCGTGGTGGTCGCCGGCGCGGTTGTCGTAGTCGGTGTCGGTGCCGTCGTTGGCGAAGGCCGGCGTCGCGGCGGTCAGCGGGTCGCCCAGCGCGTAGATCGGCGTGGCGGTGTAGCCGGTCGGCACGGTCACCACGTCCAGCGTGTTCTTCGCGACGGCGGCAAAGGCCAGCGAGGTGATGGCTGCCGGGCCGGACGGCGTGGCCGGGGCCGGATCATCGCCGCCGCCACCACAGGCCGACAGGCTCAGACCGCCGAGCACGACGCTCGCTGCGCTGCCGACCCCGCCGCGCAGCACCGAGCGCCGGCTCAGGCGCGCGTCGAGCACGTCCATGAAACTCGGATTGCCGCTGGTGTTGTGGTCCTCGTCGTCGTGCGCGAGCGCGAGCGCGTCCAGGGGGAGATCGACCGGCTTGTTCATCTGTGGGCTTCCTTGCGACTGCTGGGGAGGATGGCGGCGACCCCGGAGCGGGACCGCCAAGAGCCCGGAGACGGTAAGCAGCGTCGATGAACCCACCGTGTAGGCGGCGTGACGAACGCATGACAGCCACGGCCGCCGCGTAGCAAGTCGATACGCCGGGCGGCCGGCAGGCGCCGACAATGCCCCTGGCAGACGCCGACGGGCCGGCGCCGCAAGGAGATCGATCGATGTCGAAGTGCTGGAGAACGACCGCCCTGGCGCTGGCCACCGGCGGGGCCTTTGGCCTGGCGGGCTGCGCAGCGATCGGCGTGGCCGGTGCCGTGGTCGGTGCGACGGTGAGCGTGGCCGGTGCCGTGGTCAGCACCGGCGTCGAGGTCACCGGCAAGGTCGTCGGCGCCGGCATCGACGCCGTGACGCCGTCGAAGAAGGCCGACGCCCCGGCCCAGGAGTGAGCCGGGGGCGCCGGGCCAGGGTGGGTCAGGCCGTCGCCGGCGCGTCCTTCTTCGCGAGCATGCCGCCGAGCGCTTCGGAGGCGTAGCCGAACACGGCACCGATCACGATCGACACGAGGGTCGGCACGACGGCATCCATCGGCGCGACACCCTTCAGCAGGATCAGCCCGGCCACGCACGCGAAGCCGTAGACGCAGGCCGGGATCGTGGCCAGCAGGCTCAGGTGCGCCGCCAGCACGATGACCGCGGCGCCGATGCCGACCGCCACCGGCGCAGCCAGCGCGCCGAGCGCACCCAGCTGGCCGGCCAGCATCACCGACAGCGCACCGACAACGGTGCCGAAGGCCATGCAGATGATGGTGCTCTTGGTCCCGGCGATCTTGCCGCCGCAGTGGTAGTGGCTGGCCCAGGCCACGAAGGCCTGCCAGATCTGGACGCCGAAGGCCGCCAGGGGGCCGAGGAACAGGAAGGTCGCGACGACGGCCAGCACGCCGATCGAGATGGCCAGGGCAATGAGCAAGGGCATGACTTGTCTCCTCAGGAATCTAGATGTCGATGCAAGGAAGAAAGCGCCCACCCTCCGGCCGACGCACCACCCCTGACAACCAAAGGCGAGTGGTGGCGGCAGTGTTTGGATGTGGCCCGACAGGCACAAGCACGGGGAAACCTCCGTGGGCAGCGCAGCATTCGGTTACAAGACGCCTCCGGCTGTGTCACACGGGACCACCGCGCCCCATCGCGGAGCGCTGCGTGGCGTCGGAACGACAGCTTCAGTCGACCGGTGTCAGCTTCGCCACGCTCAGCGCCAGCCACTTCATGCCGTGCCGGCCGAAGTTGACCTGGGCGCGGGCGTCGCTGCCGACGCCTTCGAGCGTGACGATCACGCCCTCGCCGAACTTGGTGTGGAAGACGCCCTGGCCCGAGCGCAGGCCGCCGGCCGCGCGCGCCTTGGCCTCGAAGGCCGCGGGTGCCCCGACGCGGCCGGCGCCGACCATGGAGCCCAGACCCGAGCCGCGCTGCCACGCGGCCTGGTAGTCGCGCGCGAATCCCGAGCCGAAGCCCTGCACCTTGGGCGTGATCCAGCGCAGCGCGGCCTCGGGCAGCTCGTCGAGGAAGCGGCTCTTGATGTGATAACGCGTCTGGCCGTGCAGCATGCGCGTCTGGCTGAAGCTGAGGTAGAGGCGCTGGCGCGCGCGCGTGATCGCCACGTACATCAGGCGCCGCTCCTCCTCCAGACCGTCCAGGTCGCTGGCCGAGTTCTCGTGCGGGAACAGACCCTCTTCCAGGCCGGTGATGAAGACGTGGTCGAACTCCAGGCCCTTGGCAGCGTGCACCGTCATCAGCTGGATCGCGTCCTGGCCGGCCTGGGCCTGGTTGTCGCCGGCTTCGAGAGCGGCGTGAACCAGGAAAGCGCTCAAGGGTGACAGCACCTCGCCGCTCTCCGAATCCGGCAAGCCGGCGAACGTCAGGCCCCCACCCCCTGCCCCGCCCGCCGCGGGGGCGGGGGAGCCCGTCTCGTCGACGGGCAGACTGACCGCGTCCTTGCCGAAGCCCTCCTGCGTGACGAAGGCCTCGGCCGCGTTGACCAGCTCGTCCAGGTTCTCCAGCCGATCGCCGCCTTCCTTCTCGTTGCGATAGAAGTCGGCCAGGCCCGCGGCCTGCACCACGTGCTCGATGATCTCGCGCAGGGTCAGGCCGCGCGTGGCTTCGCGCATCGCGTCGACCAGCGCGGTGAAGCCGAGCAGGTTCGCGCCGCCCTTGCCCACCAGGGCGCCTGCGCTCTGGTAGAGGCTGCGGCCGCTGACCCGGGCCGCGTCCTGCAGCTGCTCCATCGTGCGCGCGCCGATGCCGCGCGTCGGGAAGTTGACGACGCGCAGGAAGCTGGTGTCGTCGTTCGGGTTCTCGATCAGCCGCAGGTAGGCCAGCGCGTGCTTGATCTCGGCGCGCTCGAAGAAGCGCAGCCCGCCGTAGACACGGTAGGGCACGCCGGCGTTGAACAGCGCGCTCTCGATCACGCGGCTCTGCGCGTTGCTGCGGTACAGGACCGCGATCTCGCTGCGCGGCGAGCCCTCGCGGATCAGCTGGCGCGACTCGTCGAGGAACCACTGCGCCTCGGCGAAGTCGCTGGTCGCTTCGTAGACGCGCACCGGCTCGCCGGGCCCGGCCTCGGTGCGCAGGTCCTTGCCCAGTCGGCGCAGGTTGTGCGAGATCAGCGCGTTGGCGCTGTCGAGGATGTTGCCGAAGCTGCGGTAGTTGCGCTCGAGCTTGATGAGCTGCTGCACGCGGAACTCGCGCTCGAAGTCGGCCATGTTGCCGACCTGGGCGCCGCGGAAGGCGTAGATGCTCTGGTCGTCGTCGCCGACCGCCATCACGTTGTTTTGCTCGCCCGCGAACATCTTCAACCAGGCGTACTGCAGCTTGTTGGTGTCCTGGAACTCGTCGACCAGGATGTGGCGGAAGCGCCGCTGGTAGTGCGCGCGCAGCTCGGCGTGGTCGCGCATCAGCTCGTAGACGCGCAGCAGCAGCTCGGCGAAGTCGACCACGCCCTCGCGCTGGCACTGGTCCTCGTAGGCCTGGTAGACAGCTTGTTGGGTGCGCGTCAGCTCGTCGCGCACCTCCACGTCCCCGGGTCGCAGCGCCTCCTCCTTGGAGGCGGCGATGAACCAGGCGACCTGCTTGGGCACGTAGCGCTCCTCGTCCAGCTTCATTGCCCTGATCACGCGCTTGACGGCCGACACCGTGTCCTGCGCATCGAGGATCTGGAAGCCCTGCGGCAACCCGGCCAGCTTCCAGTGCGCGCGCAGGAAGCGGTTGCACAGGCCGTGGAAGGTGCCGATCCACATGCCGCGCGGGTTGATCGGCAACAGCGTCGACAGACGCGTGAGCATCTCCTTGGCCGCCTTGTTGGTGAAAGTCACCGCCATCACGCCCGCCGGCGAGACCTGGCCGGTCTGCACCAGCCAGGCGATGCGCGTCGTCAGCACGCGCGTCTTGCCCGAGCCGGCGCCCGCGAGGATCAGCGCGTTGCCGCTGGGCAGCGTCACCGCGGCCAGCTGCTCCGGGTTCAGCTGGCGCAGCAGGCCGGCCGATTCGGACATCGCGGCCGGTGCATCGTGATCATGAGCGGGAAACAGTGACATTCACGGATTCTAGGGAGCCGCCCTGCCGCGACGGGTATCCTGCGAAGCGTCTTCATCGCCACCGCCTGCCTCATGTCGGACGCGCTGCTCATCGGCATCTCCGCGCGCATCTACCACCCCAGCACCCCGGTCGCCGACCTCGGCGGCATCTTCACCAAGACGCTGCACTACCTCGAGCAGTCGGTGGCGCACTGGGTGCTGCAGCCGCAGGTCCTGGCGCTGATGATCCCGCCGGTCGAGAGCGAGGGCCTGCTCCAGCCCAGCGAGGTCAGCCTGGCCGACTACGCCGAGCGCCTGGATGGTCTGGTGCTTCAGGGCGGTGCCGACCTGGCGCCCGAGACCTACGGCGAGACGCCGCTCGCGCCCGAATGGGCCGGCGACCGCGTGCGCGACCGCTACGAGATCGCGCTCTTCAAGGCCTTCGTCGCGGCCGGCAAACCGGTGATCGGCATCTGCCGCGGTTGCCAGCTCATCAACGTGGCGCTCGGCGGCACGCTCTACCAGGACATCCCGACCCAGTTGCCCCAGGCGACCCTGCACCGCGACGAGTCCCGCTACGAACATCAGTTCCACCGCGCCAGCCTGGTGGCCGGCAGCGGGCTGGCGGCGCTCTACCCGGACCGGACCCGTGCCGAGATCAACTCCATCCATCACCAGGCGATCAAGGACCTGGGTCGCGGCCTCGCCGTCGAGGCGATCGCCGTGCCCGACGGCCTGGTCGAGGCGGTGCGCTGGCGCGGCCCGAGCTACGTCTTCGGCATGCAGTGGCACCCGGAGTTCATGGCACAGCGCCAGTTGCACCCGGAGCAGCTCGACGGCGGGCCGATCCTGCAGGAGTTCCTGGCCGCTGCGCGCGCGCGGCGGGGCTACTGAACGGCCGGTGTAAGGCCCCGGCGACGTGGCCGACCAGACTCGATGCCTCTGAAGTTGCTGTTCACCATCGTCGTCGCCAGCCTGACCGCCGGCGCGCAGGCAGGGCCGGGTTGCCCGGCACCGCGCCAGGTCCTCGAGCGCTTCATCCCGGCCGACTGCGAGGCCTGCTGGGCCGAGACGGGCGCCACCCTGCCCGCTTCGACCTGGGTGCTGGACTGGATCGTCCCCAGCCCGCGTGGCCCCGAGGCACCCCTGGCGGTGGCCGCCCTGACCGAAGCCGCCGAGCGGTTGAATGCGCTGGGCGCCTCGCCGTCCTCGACACCCAAGGCGTCCATGCAGACCTACCGCTGGCCCGTGCACGCCCGATCACCCCTTCGTCTGCGTGTGGCGGGTGGTCCGGCCTGGAACGGTTACCTGGGCCTCGAGCTGTCGGCGCGCGGGACGCCGCCAGCGGGCGCGGTCGCCTACGTCGCGCTGGTCGAGGACGTGCCCGCCGGCAGCGAGGGCTCGCTCGTCGCGCGGCGCCTGCTGCGCGCCGTGGCCGGCCCGCTGCCGCTGGATGCCGGCGGCCGTGCCACGACCCAGCTGCGCGCCCTGCGCATCCCCGAAGGCGCGCAAGCCGAGCGACTGCGCGGCGCCGCCTGGTGGGTCGACAGCCGGCAGCAGCTGGGCGGCATCGCGCTGGAAGGCTGCCCGCCCGCATCGGCCCGCTAGAAGCCGCCCCGTAAAATTCGGCCATCCCCGCTGCAACGGCGTCCCACGGGACGCCGTTCTCGCTTCTCCTCGCCCCTGCCATGACCGAACTTGCCAAGTCCTTCGAACCCGCGCCGATCGAGGCCAAGTGGGCGCCGCTGTGGGAACGGCACGGCCTGGGCACGCCCACGCTGGATGCCGCGAAGCCCTCGTTCAGCATCCAGCTGCCGCCGCCCAACGTGACCGGCACGCTGCACATGGGCCACGGCTTCAACCACACGATCATGGACGCGCTGACGCGGTATCACCGCATGCGCGGCTTCAACACGCTGTGGCTGCCCGGCACCGACCACGCCGGCATCGCGACGCAAATCGTCGTGGAGCGCCAGCTGCAGGACGCCGGCCAGAGCCGCCACGACATCGGCCGCAAGAACTTCGTCGCGCGCGTGTGGGAGTGGAAGGAACACAGTGGCAACACCATCACCGGCCAGATGCGCCGGCTGGGCGACACCGTGGACTGGTCGCGCGAGTACTTCACGATGGACGCCACGCAGTCGGCCGTCGTCAACGAGACCTTCGTGCGCCTGTACGAGCAGGGCCTGATCTACCGCGGCAAGCGCCTGGTGAGCTGGGACCCGGTGCTGCGCTCGGCGGTGTCGGACCTCGAAGTCGAGAGCCAGGAGGAAGACGGCTTCCTGTGGCACATCCGCTATCCGATGGCCGACGGAAGCGGCTCGCTGGTGGTCGCGACGACGCGGCCCGAGACGATGCTGGGCGACACCGCGGTGATGGTGCATCCCGAGGACGAACGCTATGCCGCGCTGATCGGCAAGCAGGTCGTGCTGCCGCTGTGCGACCGCACCATCCCCATCATTGCCGACGACTACGTGGACCGCGCCTTCGGCACCGGCGTGGTGAAGGTGACGCCGGCCCACGATGTCAACGACTACGCGGTCGGTCAGCGCCACGGGCTGCCGACGGTCGGCGTGCTGGCGCTCGACGCGACGGTCAACGACAACGCGCCTGTCGCCTACCGCGGCCTGGACCGCTTCGTCGCGCGCAAGAAGGTGGTCGCCGACCTCGACGCGCTGGGCCTGTTGGTCGAGACGAAGAAGCACAAGCTGATGGTGCCGCGCTGCGCGCGCACCGGCCAGGTCGTCGAGCCGATGCTGACCGACCAGTGGTTCATGGCGATGACGAAGCCGGGCCCCGACGGCGAGTCGATCGCCGGCCGTGCGATGAAGGCGGTGGCGGACGGCGACGTGCGCTTCGTGCCGCCGCAATGGGTCAACACCTGGAACCAATGGATGAAGAACATCCAGGACTGGTGCATCTCGCGCCAGCTCTGGTGGGGCCACCAGATCCCGGCCTGGTACGGCAGCGCAGGCGAGGTCTTCGTCGGTCGCAACGAGGCCGAGGCCCGCGCCAAGGCCACGGCGGCCGGCTATCGCGGCGAGCTGAAGCAGGACGAGGACGTGCTCGACACCTGGTACTCGGCCGCGCAGTTCCCCTTCTCCACCGTCGGCTGGCCGGGCAGGACCGTCGAGCAGGACCTGTTCCTGCCGTCCAGCGTGCTGGTGACCGGCTTCGACATCATCTTCTTCTGGGTCGCCCGGATGATCATGATGACGCTGCATTTCACGGGCAAGGTCCCCTTCCGCGATGTCTACATCCACGGCCTGGTGCGCGACGCGCACGGCCACAAGATGAGCAAGAGCGAAGGCAACGTCCTCGACCCGGTGGACCTGATCCAGGGCGTCGACCTCGAGACGCTCATCAAGAAGTCGACCGTCGGCCTGCGCCGCCCCGAGACGGCGCCGAAGATCGCCGCGCGCATCACCAAGGAGTTCCCGCAGGGCATGCCCGCCTACGGCGCCGACGCGCTGCGCTTCACGATGGCCAGCTACGCCAGCCTCGGCCGCGACATCAACTTCGACACCAAGCGCTGCGAGGGCTACCGCAACTTCTGCAACAAGCTCTGGAACGCGACGCGCTTCGTGCTGATGAACTGCGAGGGTCACGATTGCGGCTTCAAGCCGCATGGCGCCGAGGAGTGCGTGCCCGGCGGCTACCTGCACTTCGGCGAGGCCGATCGCTGGATCACCAGCGAGCTGCAGCGCGTCGAGGCCGCGGTCGAGCAAGGCTACGCCGACTACCGGCTCGACCTGGTCGCCGGTGCGATCTACAGCTTCGTCTGGGACGAGTACTGCGACTGGTACCTCGAGATCGCCAAGGTCCAGCTCCAGTCCGAGGACGGCGCGGTGCAGCGCGCGACGCGCCGCACGCTGATCCGCGTGCTGGAGACCCTCCTGCGGCTGCTGCATCCGCTGACGCCCTTCATCACCGAAGAGCTGTGGCAGGTGGTCGCGCCGGTGGCCCAGCGCAAGCTGGCCGGCAGCGACGAATCGATCGCGCGGGCCCCCTACCCCAAGGCACAGCTCGAGCGCGTCGACGCGAAGGCCGACGCCTGGGTCGGCAAACTCAAGGCGCTGGTCGGCGCCTGCCGCAACCTGCGCAGCGAGATGAACCTGTCACCGGCCGAGCGCGTGCCGCTGCTCACCTGCGGCGACACCGGCTTCATCACCCAGGCCGTGCCGTTGCTCAAGGCCCTGGCCAAGCTCGGCGACGTGAAGGTCTTCGACAGCGAGGCGGCCTTCGCGCAGGCGACAGCGGCCGCGCCGGTGTCGCTGCTGGGCGAGGCCCGGCTGGCCCTGCACGTGGAGATCGACATCGCCGCCGAACGCGAGCGCCTGGCCAAGGAGGTCGCCCGACTCGAGGGCGAGATCGTCAAGGCCGAGGCCAAGCTGGGCAACGAGAGCTTCGTGGCACGCGC
Source organism: uncultured Methylibium sp. (assembly GCA_964616015.1). Classification (GTDB taxonomy): domain Bacteria; phylum Pseudomonadota; class Gammaproteobacteria; order Burkholderiales; family Burkholderiaceae_C; genus Methylibium. The sequence continues at coordinate 42,008 of CAZTTC010000002.1, forward strand.
ACCGGCGACGGTGGTGGCGCAGGAGCGCCAGCGGCTGGCGGACTTCAGCGCGACGCTGGATCGGCTGCGCGCTCAGCTGTCGCGACTGGCTTGACCGCGTCGTCCGGGGCGATCACCTCGGGCGTCGGCACCACGTCCTCGCCGTCGCCCGCATCGGCCTCGGGCGGCGCTTCCTCGGCTTCGGCCGAGAACGGCGCCGGGCCGGAAACCGGCCCGTGCAGCGGGGGTCCCGGCATCGCGGCGGCACCGTTGGCCGCTGCGGTCCGGAAGTCGCGCGCGACCGGCTTGGTCTGGCTCAGGACCTCGTCGAGCCGCTGTGCCACGGCCCAGACGCTGCGCACGCGCGACTCCTGCGTGTAGCCGGCCAGGCGCGAGCTGGTGTGCAGGTTGGGCGCGAGGTTGAGCGGCCGACCCTCGTCGAGCAGCCCGGGCTCGACGCTGTCGAGCCAGGCGCCGGCCAGACGACCGCTGCGCAGGGCCATCGCCAGGGCGGCCTCGTCGAACAGCGCCGAATGCGAGGTGCTGACCAGCACCTGGCCCGGCTTGCACTGCGGCAGGTAGCGCTCGCCGAGCAGGCCCTGGTAGCGGCTGTAGTAGGGCAGCTGCACGCAGACGGCGTCCGCAGTCTCCAGCAACTCGCGCAGGCCCAAGGCCTCGATGCGCCAGCGACCCCAGAGCATGTCGCTCGCGTGCAGGGTCGGGTCGTAGCCGACGAGGCGCGAGCCGAAGCCGCTCAGCATCGCGGACATCAGCCGGGCCGCCGGTGCCAGGCCGACAAGGCCGACCGTGGCCGAGGCCAGCTCGCGCCCCGTGGTCACCCGGCCACCGCCGGCCCCGGGCCGCAGCATCGTGATCAGGGCGCCGATCATGAACTCCGCCTCGGCCGGCGCGGTCGCCGCCGCGCCGCGCACGATCTCGACACCGGAGCGCGCGCAGGCTTCGAGGTCGATGTTCTCGAGCCCGGGGTCGATGCGGCCGACCGCGCGCAGCACGGGCGCGAAGGACAGCGCTTCGGCATCGACGCGCAGGCCGATCGGCAGGATCGCGGAGCGGACGTTGAACAGCGTCTGCCGGAAGGCGCGCGGGTCGCGGGCCAGTTCGGGCGCGAGCCGCACCCGGTGCCTGGCCTGCAGCCACTGCAGCACTTCGTTCTCGAGGGGCTCGACGATCAGCAGATCCATGGGCGCATGATGGGCCCTGAGACAGCTCGCCGCATGCCTCAGGCCCCCGCAATAAGGTGGCGAGCGCGCCTTGACGCGCATGCCAGAATGAATTTCACAACCTCGGGCGATTGTAAGGAAATGCTGATCAACAAGGCGATCTTCCCCGTGGCCGGCCTCGGCACCCGCTTCCTGCCCGCCACCAAGGCGCAACCCAAGGAGATGCTGCCGGTCGTCGACAAGCCGCTGATCCAGTACGCCGTCGAGGAAGCCTATGCCGCGGGCATCCGCGAGATGATCTTCGTGACCGGCCGCAGCAAGCGCCCGATCGAAGACCATTTCGACATGGCCTACGAGCTGGAGATGGAGCTCGAGGCCGCCGGCAAGGCCGATTTGCTGGCGCTGGTGCACCAGGTCAAGCCGGACGACATGGAGTGCGTCTACGTGCGCCAACCCAAGATGCTGGGTCTGGGCCACGCGGTGCTGTGCGCCGAGCGACTGGTGCGCAACGAGCCCTTCGCGGTGCTGCTGGCGGACGACCTGATGGTCGGCGACACGCCGATCCTGGCGCAAATGGTGGAGCAGTTCGAGGAGTGGCGAGCCTCGATTCTCGCGGTCCAGGAAGTCCCGGCCGAGCACACGCGCCGCTACGGCATCGTCGCCGGCACGCCGGTCAGCGATCGCATGATGGACATCACCCGCATCGTCGAGAAGCCCGCGCCGGAAGTCGCGCCCTCGCGGCTGGGCGTGGCCGGCCGCTACATCCTGATGCCGGACGTCTTCAGCGAGATCCGCGGCCAGCCGCGCGGCGTCGGCGGCGAAATCCAGCTGACCGACGGCATCGCCGGCCTGCTGCGCCGCCAGAAGGTGTTCGCCTACACCTACGAGGGCAAGCGCTACGACTGCGGCAGCAAGGAAGGCTTTCTCGAAGCCAATGTGGAACTGGCCCTGGCCCACCCGCAGGTGGGCGCGAGCATCCGCGAGTACCTGAAGTCGCTCAAGCTCTAGGGCCTGTCAAGACTGTCGGAGGGCACGCGCCAAGCGGCTCTGGCGTGCGGGCGGCGCGCTCAGCGGCGCTTCAACCAGTGGATGAACTCGTCGCCGGCGTTCTGCTGCTCCAGCAGTTCGTTGCCGGTCTGGCGGGCGAAGGCCTGGAAGTCGCGCACCGAGCCCGGGTCGGTGGCCACCACCTTCAGCGTCTGGCCGCTCGTCATGTCGGCGAGCGCCTTCTTCGCCTTGAGGATGGGCAGCGGGCAGTTGAGCCCGCGGGTGTCGAGTTCCTTGTGAACGTCCATGTGTCGCCCTCGTTTCGACTGATTCTAGGAGGCCGCGGGCTCAGGCCCGGATGCCCTCGATCCACTGCGGCTCGATGCCGCGCGCGCGCAGCCAGTCGGCCAGCGCTTGGCCGGTGCCCGCCGGCCAGCACTTCACCCGCGACGGTTCGAACAGCCGGACCTCGGCCAGCTCGGGGGACAGACGGATCTCGCCCCGCGCACGCACGTGATAGGCGATGATGACCTGGTTCATGCGCTGGAAGTCGTAGACGCCGATCAGCGTCACCTCGGTGGCCTGCAGCGCGGTCTCCTCGAGCACCTCGCGGGCGATGCCGTCCTGCGGCCGCTCGCCCGCCTCCATGAAGCCGGCGACCAGTCCGAAGCTCTTGCCGGGCCAGGCGGCGTTGCGGGCCAGCAGGAGCTGGCCGCCGCGGTCCTCGCACTCCAACACCGCCGCCAGCACCGGGGTCGGGTTGTTCCAGTGCGTCCACCCGCAGGCCGGGCAACGCAGGCGCGACTTGTCGCCGCCGTCCTCGGTCTCGACGATCCACGCCAGCGCGGTCGCGCAATGCGTGCAGTGGCGGACGTCGTGCTTCATCGCCGCGCTGCCGGGACTCAGGCCGGGAACACGCCGGTCGACAGGTAGCGGTCGCCGCGATCGCAGACGATGAAGACGATGGTCGCGTTCTCGACGGTCTTGGCGACCTCGAGTGCCGCCCACAAGGCCCCGGCCGCCGAGATGCCGGCGAACAGGCCCTCCTCGCGCGCGAGGCGACGCGCCATCTCCTCGGCATCGGCCTGGCTGACGTTGAGGGTCTCGTCGACGCGGCTGGGCTGGTAGATCTTCGGCAGGTAGGCCTCGGGCCACTTGCGGATGCCGGGGATGCGCGAGCCCTCGCTCGGCTGGGCGCCGACGATGCGGATCGCCGGATTGCGCCCCTTCAGGTAGGTCGACACGCCGGTGATCGTGCCGGTGGTCCCCATCGCGCTGACGAAGTGCGTGATGCGCCCTTCGGTGTCGTCCCAGATCTCGGGGCCGGTGGTCTCGACGTGGATGCGCGGGTTGTCGGCGTTGGCGAACTGGTCGAGCACGCGACCCTTGCCTTCGCGCTGCAGCTTCTCGGCCAGGTCGCGCGCGTACTCCATGCCGCCCGCCTTGGGCGTGAGCACGAGTTCGGCCCCGAAGGCCCGCATGCTCTGGGCGCGCTCGACCGACAGGTCCTCCGGCATGATGAGCAGCATGCGGTAGCCGCGGATCGCCGCGGCCATCGCCAGCGCGATGCCGGTGTTGCCGGAGGTCGCCTCGATCAGCGTGTCGCCGGGCTTGATCTCGCCGCGCTCCTCGGCCCGGCGGATCATGCTGATCGCGGGCCGATCCTTGACCGAACCGGCCGGGTTGTTGCCTTCGAGCTTGCCGAGGATGAGGTTGCCGCGCTGCTCGTTCTCGAGGCCGGGCAGCCGCACCAGCCGCACCAGCGGCGTGCGACCGATCGTGTCTTCCAGGGTCAGGTAGCGTGGCATGGGACGATCACCTTTCTCAGCCGATTGTGGCAGCACCGTGGAAGCCACCGAGGGGCGCGTGGCAGAATCCGCCGCTCCAGAACACCGGCCCCGGTGGTGAAATCGGTAGACGCGCGGGACTCAAAATCCCGTTCCGCAAGGAGTGTCGGTTCGAGTCCGACCCGGGGCACCAAGCCCCTCCCATGCCGCCGCTGCCGCCCGTCACCCAGGCCCTGATGCTGATCAACGTGGCGGTGTTCTGCCTCGGGTTCTTCCTCGGCCCCTGGGTGGGCCAGCTGTTCGCGCTGTGGCCGATCGGCAGCAACTTCCTGCCCTGGCAGGTGGCGACCTACGCCTTCCTGCACGGCGACGTGGGCCACCTGTTCTTCAACATGCTGGGCCTGTGGATGTTCGGTGCCGAACTCGAGCGTCTGTGGGGCACGCGGCGCTTCGTCCAGTTCTTCACCGCCAGCGTGCTGGCCGCGGCGGCCGCGCAACTGCTGCTGGCCGCGCTGATGGGCTACGGCAACCCGACCGTGGGCGCTTCGGGGGGGCTGTTCGGCCTGTTGCTGGCCTTCGGTCTGCTGTTCCCCGAGCGGATCATCATGCCGCTCTTCCCGCCGATCCCCATGAAGGCACGCACCTTCGTGATGGTGTTCGGCGCGATCGAACTCGCGCTCGGCTTCTACAGCCCGGGCGGCGGCGTCGCGCACTTCGCGCACCTGGGCGGCATGCTGGGCGGCTGGCTGATGATCCGCTACTGGCGCGGCCAGGCGCCCTTCGGCCGGCGTCGCTGAGCGAGCTTGCCGCGCCGGTTTCGCCAGGCGCAAAGCCCACAGGATTTGCTCTCGCCCCGCGCGGGTTCATGCTGTCGTCGGCTTCACGAGGGCGACCGGGATGGCGTGGTGCGATCGCTTGCCGACGATGACGCTCTGGCTGGCGCTGGGCGTGATGCCGTGGGCCGCAGCCGCGGCGCGCGGTGCCGAGTCGCCCAACGCCGCCGAGCTGGTCCGGGCCAGCGACGCCGTCCTCGGCGTGCGCAGCCTGGCCACCGAAGGCGCATCGTCGATCGAGACGCTGGGAGAGCGCCGCATCGGCTCGGGTGTGGTGATCGGCCAGGACGGCTTGGTGCTGACGATCGGCTACCTGATCCTCGAGGCCGACGAGGTCGAGTTGCAGCTCGACAGCGGCAAGCGCATCCCGGCGCGCGTCGTCGCCTACGACCTGGCCTCGGGCTTCGGACTGCTGCAGGCCCTGCTCCCGCTGGGCGTGGCACCCGCGCCGCTGGGGGAAGCGCTCGCTGTCGCCGCCGGTGAGCCGCTGCTGGTGGTGAGCGGCGGCGACGCGGGCCAGCTCAGCGTGGCCCGGCTGGCCTCTCGGCGCAGCTACTCGGGCTACTGGGAGTACCACATCGACGGCGCCCTGTTCACCGCCCCGGCGCGCACCGACCACAGCGGCGCGGGACTCTTCAACGCCCGCGGCGAACTGGTCGGGATCGGCTCGCTGCTGGTGCCCGATGCGCCCGGGCCGGGCGAGCGCGGCGCCGGCAACATGTTCGTGCCGATCGACCTGCTGTCGCCGATCTTCGGCGAGCTGCGCGAGCGCGGCAGCTCGCGCGCGAGCCAGCGCGCCTGGCTGGGTGTCAACTGCAGCGAGCAGGTTGACGGCCTGCGCGTGCTGCGGATCAGCCGCGACAGCCCGGCCGAGGCCGCCGGGCTGCAGCCCGGCGACCTGATCACGCGCCTGGATGGCACCCCGGTGCGCGGCCTCGAGGCCTTCTACAAGCAGCTGTGGGGCGGCGGCGTCGAGCGCGAGCTGACGCTGCAGGTGCTGCGCGGCGGGCAGCACCGCGATGTCCCGGTGCGCAGCGCGGATCGGATGCAGCTCCTGCGGCGTGCGCCGGGCATCTGATCAGGCCCGCAGGCCCTCGCGCACCGTCGGGTAGCGCAGCGCGACCCGCAGCTCGGCCTTGAGCCGCCGGTTGACGAGCCGGCGCGACTCGCTCATGAAGCTGAGCGTCATCGGCGCGAGCCGCTCGTGCGCCGCATCGCGGGCGATGCGCGGTGCGCGCGGCAAGCCGGCCAGGTCGGCCACCAGGTCGAAGTAGTCGCCCATCTTCATCTCGGTGTCGTCGCTGACGTGGACGGCACGCTGCGGCCGGCCGCGGTGCAGCGCCGCGATGCAGGCGCGGGCCAGGTCGTCGGCATGGATATGGTTGGTGTAGACGTCGTCGGCCTCGCGCAGCAGCGGCGTGCCGCGCTCGACCCGCTCGCGCGGTGCGCCGCCTGGACGGTCGGCCGCATAGATGCCCGGGATGCGCAACAGGCTCACGCCGGTGCCGAAGGCGCGGCCGTACCAGCGCAGCCGCTGCTCGGCATCGACGCGGCGCCGCGCGCGGTCGGTGGCCGGCGCGACGGCGCGCGTTTCGTCGAAGCGCGCGCCGCGGGCGTCGCCGTAGACCCCGCTGGTGCTGGCGTAGACGATCTGCCGGGCGCAGCCGCCGCGCGCCAGCGCCCGCAGCAGCGCCGCAGTGCGCGCATCGTCGATCCCGCTGCCGGGTGGCGGTGCCAGATGGAGCACGCGGGTCGCCAGCGCACCGAGCCGACCCAGCGTCGACGGGCGGTCCAGGTTGCCGAGCAGCGGGCGGGTGCCGGCCCGGCGCAGAGCGGCCATCCGCGCCGGCTGCGAGGTCAGTGCCACGACGCGATAGCGCGACCCCAGCTGGCGCAGCACGCGCTCGCCGATGTCGCCGCAGCCGACGATCAGCAGGCGCGGCTTGCGAAACACCGCAGGGCGGCCGGGGCAGGGTGTGGGCATGGGCGCGGGGCGATCGGCCCGAAGGGCCTGGCGGGCACAATGTCGGCCGTTGGGAATCTGGTCGAGGATACCGAATGAACTTCAAGGTGACGCTGCAGCCCAGCGGCCGCAGCTTCGAGGTGGCGCGCGACGAGGCGGTGCTGCCGGCGGCGATCCGCCAGGGCGTCGGCCTGCCCTACGGCTGCCGCGACGGTGCCTGCGGCTCGTGCAAGAGCCGGCTGCTCGAAGGCCGCGTGATCCACGGCGCGCATCAGCACAAGGCGCTCAGCGCCGCGGAGGAGGACGCCGGCTGGATCCTCACCTGCTGCGCGACCCCGCAGACCGACTTGCGGGTCGAGGCACGCACCGTCGCCGGCGCCGGTGAGTTCGCGATCCAGAAGATGCCCTGCCGCGTGACCGCGATCGAGCGGCCGGCGCCCGACGTGGCGCTCCTGCGCCTGCAGCTGCCGGCCAACGTGGTGCTGAAGTACCACGCCGGCCAGTACGTCGAGTTCATCCTGCGTGACGGCGCGCGCCGCAGCTATTCGATGGCCAATGCGCCGCACCGCATCGAGGGCGGCCTGGAACTGCACCTGCGCCACATGCCCGGCGGCAAGTTCACCGACCACGTGTTCGGCGCGATGAAGGAGAAGGACATCCTGCGCATGGAAGGCCCCTTCGGCAGCTTCTTCCTGCGCGAGGACTCGCCCAAGCCGATCGTTCTGCTGGCCTCGGGCACCGGCTTCGCGCCGATCAAGGCCATCGTCGAGCACCTGCAGTTCAAGGGCTCGCAGCGCGAGGCGGTGCTGTACTGGGGCTGCCGCAGCAAGGCCGACCTCTACCTGCACGACTGGGCCGTCGAGACAGCGGCCGCGATGCCGAAGCTGCGCTACGTGCCGGTGCTGTCCGAGCCGAAGCCCGAGGACGCCTGGACCGGCCGCGTCGACTTCGTGCACCGCGCGGTGATGGCCGACCTGCCCGACCTGTCGGGCTACCAGGTCTATGCCTGCGGCGCGCCCATCATGGTGGAGTCGGCACAGCGCGACTTCGTCGCGCGCTGCGGCCTGCCGGCCGAGGAGTTCTACGCGGACTCGTTCACCTCGGAAGCGGACAAGCACGGCGCGTAGCACCGGGTCGGCGTTGCGGTCGCGCAGCGCCCGATGCGCTCAGTCGAGCGACTGGTCGAGGAAGATCTGCTTGTCGACCGCCGCCCACACCATGCGGTAGTACTCCTGCACCTGGCGCGGGTAGTACACCTTGTCGAAGCGCAGCTTGACCTTGGTCTGGGTCGCACTCTGGCGCACCAGCGAGAGCGTCACGCCACCGAAGTTCTGGCCCATCATGCCGATCGTGCTCTCGACATCGAAGGCGTCGTCGAGATCGAGTGCCGCTGCCGCCCACCCCGGCCGCCCTGCGGTGCTCTTCGTGCGCGGCTTGTCGAGCAGATCGGGCGGGTAGCCCTTGGAGGCCGCGTAGGCGCGCAGCCCTTCGGAGCGCAGATCGTCGCGCTGCTGGGGCGGCAGGGCCGGCAACGACGCGGAGATGTAGCCCGAAGCCCGCTCCATGTTCTGCACCTGGCATTCGAGGGTCGCGAGCGCCACCGTCATCGAATCGAAGACGCGGTTGAAGCTCTTGTCGAAGACCCGGTCGCCCTGCGCCATGACGATCTTCTGGCGCTGGTCATGCCACTCCGTGATGTCCGGGTTCTTCATCACCTCCTGCATCAGGCGCTGCTTCTGCTGCATGGCCTGCAGGCCTTGCGTCTGCTGCTCGGCCAGTGCGTTTTGTCGTTCCCACAGCACGCTCAAGTCCGGTGACCGCGCGGCACAGCCGGCGAGCAGCGCCGCGACCACGGCCAGGACCGGTTGGCGAGTCGTGCGTCGCAGCATGGGCGGCCCCCTCAGAACTGACTGGCCCGCACCGAGTATTCCTTGACAGTCTTGTTCGGATGGACCTTGACGATCACGGTCAGCGAGCGAAACGAGGTGGACGTGCTGCCCGAGCTGCTGGACTTGCCCGTCGAGCCGCCCGCGTCCAGACCGACGGCCGAGAAGAACAGCCCGAGGTTGGCGGCCGCCTGGTAGCCCTCGCTGCGGCTCTGCCTCTCGGTCTCGGTGACGGCGCGCTCGTAGACCCAGACCTCGCTGCCGTCAGCGTCGGTCGTGGAGATGCTGGGGCCGCCGAACAGCTGGACCAGCTCGAGCTGCGTGGTCTTGTCCCTTTGCACCTGCGAGGTCACGCCGCCGTACGACAGACCGCCCCGCTGCGCCACCACCGGGGAGGCCTTGCCGTCCCGGTCGGCTGGCGCAGCCTCCTTGCCCGCTGCGGTCGTGGCCGGCGATGGCGGCGTCTCGAGCGACTTCAGCCGCGTTCGGGCGAGCGCCGCGAACTGGCCGTTCGGGAACTGGTCCAGGTAGGCCCTCAGCTCCTGCGGGTTCCTTGCATCCTTGACCGATTCCCAGAACAGGCGGTCGCTGGCCGCAGGGTCCGCGGGTGCTGCCGCCGGAGCGGGCGCGGCGGCCAGCACGGCGCCGGCCGGCGACCGGAAATGGAAGTCGCCGAGCAGCGAGGTTGCCTCCCAGGGCGTCTGCTTGCCTGCGGTCTCGCGGACCACGGCCGCGCGGGTTCTCTGGAACACCTTGAGGATGTCGGTGTCCGGCTGGCGCAGGCTTTCGAGCAGGTGCTTGGTGTACATGCCATTGCGCCCCTCGCCGTCGGCCGCGATCGAGCCCGGTGCGGTGGCGAAGGCGACCAGGCTGCCGGTCGCCGCCGTCATCTGCGCCAGCCCGCGCGCGGTCGAACGGAAGCTGCGCGCAAAGGGGTTGTTGCGGCAGGCGTCGAGCACCACGATGCGGACCTTGGCCTGCGAGTCCTCCATCGTGCGCAGCACATAGTTGACGTCGAGCGACAGGTCCTCGGCGTCGGCCTCGTTGCGGATGTCGGCACCGACCGGCAGCAGGTAGTTGGTGCCCGTCAGCTGCACGCCATGGCCGGCAAAGTAGAACAGGCCGACATCCGCGCGCCGCAGCTCGGCGCCGAATTCGCGCACCGCGCGGCGCATGTCGCGCGTGTCGGCGTCGCGCTTGAGGATCACCCGAAAGCCCGCCTCCTTCAGCGCCTCGGCGATGTCGGTGGCGTCGTTGTACGGGTTGCTCAGCGGCGCGTCCTTGTAGGCGGCGTTGCCGATGACCAGCGCGACGCGCTGTTCGACCGCGCCCGCCGGCGATGCGAGTGCGGCCAGCAGGCATAGCAAGGCCGCGGCCAGGAGGGCAGCGCCGTCGGAGCGAAGTCGTGCGCCGACCATGTCATTCCTTTCCAGCAACGTGACGATCCGGGCGCAGCGCTTGCGGCGTGGTGCCCCTGTCGTGAGTTGCGCGAAGTCGTCGCGGCGTTCAAGCGAAAAGCGCCGCGTGGTCCGGTAGCCGGTCGGAGCAGCCTCGCCCGCCCACGCCTGGATCGAGAATAGCGCGGGACCGGCGCCGGTGCCACTCCGACACGCGCGGCGCGCGATGGCGGAGGGCGGCCCCCCTAGCTAGCGCCTCCACTCGGCCCGCCACAGCCGTTCGATCTCCGACCGGAGCGCCGCCGACGGGCTGCCGAGCCAGCGCGGCAGCCGGCGATCCACCAGCTTGCCGTAGGCCACGCCCTGCTCGCGTGCGTACAGCAGCACCATGTTGTTGTCCGCGCAGTCATGCGGCTTGCACAGGCTGTAGAACTGGAAGTCGCTGCCACCGAGTCGCACGGACTGCGGGTCGCGCTGGTAGGTCAGCAGCTCGACGATCCAGCGTTCTTTGGCGTGTGGTCCCAGCGCCCGGTCGTAGGCAGCCTTGAAGCGGGCGTCGTTCAACGGCGACGTGGCCCGCAACGCCGTGTCGGCCGCTCCCCCCTGGCGCTGCTCGTCGCGAAAGGTGCCCCCGTCGCGGCGGGCACGCGGCTTGTCGCAATCGCGGTGCCTGGCATCTCGCAGCGTCCGGACGAACCCGTCACCGAAGCCGCCATCCTCCTCGATCTTCACGTAGCGCCCGGTGGCGTCGGTGTACAGCGCGAACATCACCGACCCCTTGCCGCCCTTCACTTGGGCGGCCAGCACCGTCAGGTAGCCAGGAGGTGGTTCCGGGCCGTAGAAGCTGGCGAAGTTGTCGATCGGCGAACTGGTCATGCGGCGCTGCCCGTGCTCGATGATCAGCGCATCGGCCGTCACGCGCAGCCGTGGATACCGCGCGTCGGCGCAGTCGATCGCAAAGCTGCCGCCGTAGCGCGCGACTTGTCCGGCGTCCAGCGACTGGGCGCCGAGCAGCGGCGAGGCCAAGCAGGCGGCTGCCGCGGCCAGCATGCGCCCGCGCACGTTGCGATCAACGATGTTCGCCTCAGCATCCTTGTAAGCTCCGTGTGGGTGCCGTCCCCGAGTCTTCTCGCTGGCACTTGGAGCTTGGGTAGTGGACGCTTGCGCACTGCGTCGTGCGCTTTGCTGCCGTGGTTGCGGACTCACCCGCAGCGATGCTTCTTGTCCTGGCGCCGAGTACCAGGCCCGCGCAGGCCAAGAGAATCAGGCGTCCGTAGGTGCTTCGACGACGCCGGCTGTTGCCTGAACGTGCAAGAGCCGCGCAATGTGCTGTCAGTTTCATGGATCCTCCGGCTGTGCCACTGCGTCAACTGATGGCCCGGCCACTACCGCCTCTTCGGCGGCGCATCAGACCACCGAAGGGCCCGCGTCCGCACGGTCCATCGAGAACCGCGGTCATCCGGCTCTTGCCGCGATCGACGCAGTTCCCCCCGTGCGGCCACGCACCGACTGCCACCCCCGCCACGCCAGAAACGCGCTCGCCGCCAAGGACAGCCAGACGCCAAAGCCGATCGAGATCGCCTTGCGCATCTCGGCAGCCGCCTGATCGGCCATCTCCTGCATGGCCTTGGCCATTTCGCCCTTGCCACCGAAGGCGCCCTGCACCTCCGACATGCCCGACGTGACCTTGAAGTAGGCGATCAGGCCCACCAGCAGCATCAGCAGCAGCGGCGCGGCCATGCCGTAGCCGGCGCGCCGGTCGTGCCAGACCTGCGGCAGCAGCACCGCGGCCAGCGACACGAAGCACAGCAGCCCATAGAGCCCGGCCGAGCCGCTGCCGGCAAAGACTGCCTGCATGCCGCGCTGCCCCCCGGCGTTGAGCAGGCCGAGGACATCATAGAAACTCAGCGAGCCCTGACCCATCAGCACGAGCTTGATCGACACGGCCGGCAGGAAGAACCAGCCGACGATGACGATCGCAAGCGCGCCCAGCGTCGGGTAGCCCACACGCCGTGCGTACTCGACCACCAGCGGCAGGCCCTTGGCCTGCAGTTCCGCGGCCAGGTGCTTGGCACCGGCCTGGGCCGCGTCGAACGCCCGCGCGGCCTGCTCGCCGGCCACGGCCTGCGTCGCCGCGGCGCGTAGCGCGACCAGCGTTCCCTGGGCATCGAACTCGGCCTCAACCGGCATGTCGACCTTCGGGGCGCGTTCCGAGCGCCACATGCCTTCGAGCCGGAAGGCGTACTGTCGGCCGTCGATGAAGACCAAGCCCTCGCCGCCGCTCGTGTCGCGTTGAATTCGCCCTGTCTTGCTGGTGTTCATGTCATGCTCCGCGGTTAGTGGATGGAGACGCGCCTCGGCATCGATCCCGACCCGTGCCGCGCCCGAGGGGTGGCAGCGCGCATCGCCGAGCTGCTCGCGTGGCGCCGTGTGCGACGTGTGGCTGCTGACCCTCCCTTGCGCGGCTACCGACGAGACTAGCGTCGCCGCCCACCCGCCGACAGCCCTCCGCCCGTCGTGGCCCAACCCTCGCTGCCCTTGACGAAGCGCAAGTTGGCGACCGTGGTCTGCTTGCCGACGAGCGGGACTTCCATCGTCATCTCGACATCGCAGTTGTAGCCGTTGCCACTCGTCTCGCAGCCCAGCTTCTTGATCGACATGTGCTCGGAGCCAAGGCCCATCATCGACTTCTCGACGGCCTTCTTGATATCGCCCTCGCTGGGGCCGGTGGAACACGCCGACAGCACGCCCAGCATCGAGGCGGCCACGCTCTTGACAAGGACTCTCATCGTCTTCTCCTGAGTGGTTGGGGTGGGTCAAGCCTGACGCTCGGGACCGTCGTCGCTGGAGCTGACTCACTCGAGCGCCGTGCCGCGGGCAGGTTCGAAGCGACCATGGAAGCCGATCGCCCGCTTCGTCGCCACCAGGCGATCGACATCGATCTCGACCTCCGCGCGGCCCGAGGGGCAGCAGCGCGCATCGCCGGGCTTCGGGACCACGGCCTCATAGACGATGCGGTCCTTGCGCACGCTCACCGGCGACGCGACCCCGAGCGCGTAGAACTTCAGCACACGGGTGTAGCGCTTGCCGTCGTGGAAGGCGACGAACTGCGACTCACCGAACGTGTTGCCGAATTCGCAGCCGACCGTGAAGAACCTGAACGGCCGCCCGCTCTGGATTCCGTCCTGCACGTGCTTGGCGAAGGCCGGGTTGTCGCAATCCGCGAGCCTCTCGAGCTGGCGCAGCATGCGCTTCTCGTCCTGCACCGCCAGGCCGACCATCCGCGGCGGCGCCGCCGAAGCCAGGGTGGTACAGGCCACCAGTCCAAGCAGCAGCCTGTGCCGCCGCACCGTTCCTACTCGTAGCACTTGCTTCTCCTTGCCGGGGGTGATCGGGCGCGGTGCCAGTCCCGTTGTCCTTGCCGCTCACAGCTTGACGTCGCCGCCCTTGGCCTTGGCGCTGTCGAGTTCCTTCTGGCGGCGCACCTGATCCAGCGCGGCGAGTTCGTTCTGCAGCGTGTGGCCGAAGCTGAACAGCTCCTGCTGGTGCAGCAAGCCGACCGCGACCTCGCTGGCCAGCGACGGGTTGTCGCGCACCAGCCCGATGCTGGCTGCGATGGTCATCCCGCAGCCCTCGCTCCACGACTGCGGATCTTCGCTGCGTCCGCTGATGCGGGCGCACTCGCCGAAGCGTGGATCGGCTGGGTGAAGCGGCTTGCCGGCAGCATCCGCCAGCCAGGTCAGCTGCAGTCGGCCCGGGTCCGTCGTGATCTGCTGCTGCGGCGGCCCGTACTTCGCGATCAAGGCCTCGCGCAGGCTGTCGGCCGGCGGCATCGCGCCCGATTTGAAGCGCTGCGTGCGCCAGACACCCATCACACGCTCCTTGCCGGGAGCCCCCGGCGTGGCGACCGTGATCGACTCGGCCACGTGCTTCCACACGCGATTGCCAGGGCCACACTCGCGACTGCTGCCGAAGTCCCTGAAGTCACAGGGCGAGCTGTCGCCGCTGCGCGCCTCGAACATCTGCTCACCCAGCGGAATGCCGAAGCTCTGCAGGTCCTGGATCCAGCGCCTCTCGAATCGCAGAACGGCCTGCTTGTCGCGACAACGCACGAAGTCGAGCGCATCGGCGGCTCGCATGCCGAGCTTCAGACCGACGATGTCGGGGCCGGTCAACGCGGCGTCCGCCTTCGCGGGGCACTGCGCAGGGGGCAGGCCGTCGCCGGGAGCGACCGTGCTCTTCTGGGCCACAGCCGGCTGCGGCGGCGCGGCGCTCGGCGCAGGCCGGCTCCCCGAGCGATCGCCGCAGGCCACGAGCGCTGCTGCGGTGAGGGCGAGGAGAGGGCCTCTTACGGTCAGCGTGTTCATGGCGCCCCTCACTTCTTCTTGACCGCGTCGATGAACTGCCGCGCCACCTCCGCCGGCTGCGCCCCGGGCGCGTTGCCGCCAGGGCCGGCAGCGCGCTTGCCGTCGGTGAGGTTCGAGAAGCTCACCGCGTAGTCGCGCACCGACCGCACCTGGGCTGCCGAGAGCACCTGCAGTTGCACGATCGTCAGATCGTGGCCGAACACGGTGCCTGGGACGAGGTTGGCGCCGCCGTACTGCAGCAGTCCCTCGAACGCCGCGTCGCGCGATTCGCCCGGCTGAAGCACGAACTGCGGGTCGGCGCTGCCACCGCCCACCACGCCGATGCCGGACACCATGCGCTCATCGCGGTACCCGGCGTTCTTGTTGTAGGCATGGCCGTTGTCGTCGGTTACCTTCTGCGACCTCAGCCGGTAGGCAAGGATCAAGGGCTGGGCGCTGGTGTTGGTGAAGCGAACCGTGGTGCGCACGCGCTGGTAGGAGCTCCGCCCGTCCTTGCGTGTGACGTTGATCTTCACCGCGCTGGCGACGAATGGGCCGAGGTCCTGGCACGCGAGCGCGCCCACGACGGACTCGCAGCCCGTCGTGCCCCGGGCATGCAGCGTGGCCGAGAAAAACAGCCCGAATGCGCCCGCGACTGCCAGCGTGGCGAGTCGCCGATTGCGTCCTACGTTCATGCTTGCTCTCCCTTGAAGCGCCGGCGCGATTGCCGGCCGCGTGATCAAGGTAAGCGAGCGCCGTTACCGAACCGTTATCGCACCAGCGACTCACTCGCGGTGAGCACCCGACGGTTGATCGGGTTGCGGCTCAGGAAGCCGTGCCGGAACGGTTCTGGCACGCCCGGCAAGACGGTGTCGACGATCCAGCGGCGCGCCACCATCAGGCATCGGCGAGCGAGCTCGTCGGCGCCGGCACCCAGCGCCACTTGGTGGCAGATCCAATGCAACTCCGGCAGGTAGGCACCGATCGGGCTCGAGGTCGCGAGTTCATCCTGCGTCACCACGATCCAGTCCATCGCCTCGTCGCCGTGACCGCCCTTGCCGCCCAGCATCTGCACCAGACGCACCTGTCCCAGCAGCCGAGCGGCAACGAGCTCGCGCCGCCGGCACTCGTCCAGCAGCGCGCGACACGTTTCGATCGCGGCAGCACCGCCGGCGGCGGCCAGATGGTCGAACTGGATCGGCAGTCGGACAAAGGGCAGGTCGCGACCTTCACCGTCAAAGCAGGCCATGGCGCGCGCCAGCAGGTCTGCCCGGCGCTGTGGGCTGTCCTGCACCAGCAGCGCCTGCGTCCAAAGGCCGGTCGCCTGCTGGAACGGCGGCAGGCCCTCCGGCTCGGGCGCCATCGCCTGGCTGGCGCGCGCATGCTGGCCGAGGTGCACATGAACGCGTGCGATCACGTGGCGGGTCGCCGCGCACACGACGGGGATGCCGAGGTCAGTCAGGCGCTGCACCAGAGGCTCGAGCAGATCGAGCGCCCGGCCGTACTGCCCGGCCTCGCACAACACGCGCCCGAAGTTGAGCAGCTCGATGCCCTGACCACCGGCACCGTCCGAGAGCTCATCGCGCAACTTCACGGCCTCCTCGATCTGCACCAGCGCCTGGACCAGCTCGCCGGTGTGCTGCATCGACCGGCCGAGCATCAAGCGGGCGGCGGCCAGCTCGGCGGGTTGCTGCCGCTGCTGGAAGTAGTCGATGGCCGGTAGAAAGTAGGAGCGGGCCCGAAGACGCTGGTCCGACTGGTCCAGCAGGGTCCCGAGGTCGATGTAGAAGCACTGACGCAAGGCTTCGTCCTTCTGCCCGAGGGCCCACGGCAGCAAGGCCTCGAGCCGCGCGGCCGCCTGGGCCGGCCCGGCGCTGCGCGCCGTTGTCATGGCATGCAGGTAGGCGGCATGGCCGCACTCGTCGGCGTCGCCGGCACGCGTGAGCAGCGTCACGGCCTCGGACTGCAGAGCTTCGGCCAGGTCGTAGCGCATCATGTGCATGTGGCACACGCCCAGCTCCTTGCGCGCGATGCCGCGCTCGCGGTCGGTGACCGCACCGTCGAGCAGCTCGCCGGCCAGCTCCAGCGCAGGCGCTGGCGACGCCACCTCACGGGTCACGATTACCAACTGGCGCAGCGCCTCGAAGCGCTCGGGCTGCCTGCCGACCTGCGCATAGCCATCCGCAGCCTGGCGTAGCCAGGCGCGCTCCTCGGCGTGCCGGCCCGCGGCGCGTGCCTGTTCGGCCGCGCGCATGAAACCCAGCGCAGCCTTGGCAATCTCGCCTGCCTCATGCCAATGGCGCGCCACCGTGGCCGGTGCGCTGCCCGGCCGCTCCGAAGCCAGCCATTGCGCGATGCGGCCGTGCAACCAGCCCCGGATCGGTCGTGGCGTCGCGTCGCGACAGCACTCGCGCAGCAGGTCGTGCACGAACGCCCGCTCGTCGAGCACATGCACCTGCTCGAGCTCACGCCACGCCGGCATGAGATCGAGCGGGTGGCGCTCGACGATCGCCGCCGCGAGCTCGACCTCGAAGTCCCCGCCGGCCAGCGCGGCGACCTGGGCCAGCTTCAGGGCTTCCGGCGACAAGGAGGCGAGCCGCTGCTCGATCAGACGGCGCACGTCGGCGGGAAAGGGCAGAGCCTGTCCGGGCCCGATCGGGCGCCGACCGCGCCGCAGCCACTCGATCATGGTCTGCAGCACCAGCAGAGGGTGCCCACCGGTGTGGCGATGCAGCTCCGGGCCGAGGCACAGCAACAACGGCTCGTCCTCGGCGAGCGCCGTCAGCAGTTGTCCAACCGCATCGGGATCCAGCGGGCCGAGCGTCACGATCGCCAGCTCGGCAGCGGCGCGCTGCAACCACGCGGTCAGCGGCGTGGGCAGCTCGTTGCGACGCGCGGACAGCAGCCAGCGCAGCCCGGCTTGCTCGAACAGGCCTGTTGTCAGCAGCTCGAGGCTGGCTTCATCGGCGAACTGCAGATCATCGATCAGCACAGCTTCGGTCACCGCCAGGCTCAGCGCCTGCTCGACCGCGCGCCGCAGCCGCACCGTCACCACAGGGCCGGGCGGTGGCGTGCCGAACTCGGGCACGATGTGGGCGAGCTCGCTTCGGGCCCACGCCGGCAGCGCGGGACGCGGGCTTGGCGTGCCGACGCCATCGTCCAGCCACAGCGCACGTACCAGGCGCGCCAGCAGCGCGTAGGGAACCGCAGCGTCGCCCGGTCGCGTCAGCACGCGGTGGTGAACACCGTGAGCCTGCGCGAAGTCTGTGAGCAGCCGGCTCTTGCCGATGCCGGGCTCGCCCAGCAACAGCAGTGGGGTTCCGCGCGCCCAGGCGGCCGCCATGGCCTGCCACTCGGGCGCCCGACCGACCAGCAGCGGCGGATGGAGCATCCCGAGCGGTGTGGGTGGTGGCGCGGCAGTCGGTAGATCGATACTGGCCTCGATCAAGGAAGCCAACTGCTGAGTCTCTGGCGATGGCGTCTCACCCAACATCCGGTCGAGCGCCTCGCGCAGGCCCTCGTAGGCCGCCAGCGCCGCACCCCGGTCGCCGCGGCGGTAGTGCAGGCGCATCAGCTGGCGCTGTGCGTGCTCCAGGAGTGGCTCCTCCCGCGCCAGTCGTTCCGCGTACGGCAAGGCTTCGGCGACGCGACTCGCCGCCTCGAGTCGGGCCGCGATGCCAGCCAGCGCGTCCCGTCGCGTGGCCCGCCAGCGCTGGCGGGTGGCCGCAACCCAATGCGCCAGGTCGCTTTGCCCACCGTAGTCGGCAGCGCCGAGCAGATCGCCGCCGAGCGCGGCCACATCGCGCAGCAGGGCGTCCTCGGTGCCGCTCAGGTCATGCGCAACACCCGGGGCCAACGCAAGAACCTGCCCCTGGACCACCAGGTCGTAGCCCGTCAGGCGGCGCCAGCGAAACAGGCGCTGGCGCAGGTTGTTGCGGGCCTTGTCGTCATCGACCTCGGGCCACAGCAGGGCGGCGAGCTTGGCGCGCGGCGTCGGCCCATCCAGGGCCAACACCGCCAGCAGCGCGGCATCGTTCGGCGGCAGGCCGTGCTGCTGCCCGTCGGGCAGCAGCACGCGCGGCGTATGCAGGAGCAGGACGCGGACCTCCGCCACCGTCTCCTGGCCCGCAGTGCCTGACTGCTCCATCCCTGCCTCCCCGCTCTGGGACTCGATTCTGCATGTCGATGACGCGGCGCCCCCATCAAAGCAGAGGCGGCACCGGATCCACGGGCGCACCGACCACCCGTGCACCCCATCGGCATGCCGAAGTTAGGCGAGTCCTTGTTACCGAGGCGTTATCGGCCCTCGGGCAGTGCGCCGGACGCAAGCGCCTTCCGTCTCCCGAACGCGCCGCACTTGGGCGTGCGGCCGCTACTCCCCGAGGTAGGCCGCCCTCACCTTCGGGTCGCTGAGCAGGGCCTTGGCCTCGCCGCTCATCGTGACCTCGCCCGACTCCATCACGTAGCCGCGCGTCGCGAGCTGCAGCGCGCGGCTGGCGTTCTGCTCGACCAGCAGCACGGTCGCACCCTGCTGGTGGATGTCGTTCACCACCTCGAAGATCTTGTCGACCATGATCGGCGACAGGCCCATCGAAGGCTCGTCCATCAGCACCACCTTGGGCCGGGCCATCAGCGCGCGGCCCATCGCGAGCATCTGCTGCTCGCCACCGCTCATGGTGCCGGCGAGCTGGTTGCGGCGCTCCTTCAGGCGCGGAAAGATGCCGAACACCTTCTCCAGGTCGGCATCGATCTCCTTGTCGGTGCGCGTGAACGCGCCCATCTGCAGGTTCTCGGTGATGGTCATGCGGGTGAAGGTGCCGCGGCCCTCGGGCACCATCACCAGGCCCTGCTTGACCAGATCCCAGGCGCCCTGCCCCT
The DNA here is from genome assembly GCA_964616015.1 of uncultured Methylibium sp. Taxonomy (GTDB): domain Bacteria; phylum Pseudomonadota; class Gammaproteobacteria; order Burkholderiales; family Burkholderiaceae_C; genus Methylibium. The sequence continues at coordinate 61,245 of CAZTTC010000002.1, forward strand.
TGATGCTGCGGCCCATGAAC
>CAZTTC010000003.1:0-56521 GCA_964616015.1 uncultured Methylibium sp.
GGAGCCGGAGCCGGAGCAGGCGCCGGAGCGGGGGCAGGCGCCGGAGCCGGAGCCGGTGCGGGCGCCGGGGCCGTGGTCGAGCCACCGAGCACATAGCAGCGCTTCGAAACGCCGACGGCCGGGTCCTTGCCGTAGAACTTGACGGTGCAGTCGCCGGTGCTGCTGACGCTCTTCTGGGTCCATCGCGTGCCCGAGCCGAAGATGGTCGTGCGCGGGCTGCTCACCGTGAAGCTCTGCCCTTCGGCGGCGACCCGGGTCCAGGTGGTCGAACCGGTCGCCCTCAGGATCTGGGCGAGATCGTCCTCTTCCGTTTGCGCGCCCGCGGTGGCATCGACTGCCGCCGTGTCGTCGTTCGATCCGCCGCAAGCCGCCAGGGCGGTGGCGGTGGCAATCATCAGCGACAGGAGTCGCAGGCGCGGCGCAGAAAGTTCTTTCATGATCGTCAACTCACGTTCCAGAAAACGGTTCCCAACAAACACCCCGGGCGCGGTACGCACGGCAGCGACGAGAGCAGCACCTCGGCGACAGACCGACTGGGGTCGGTGTGACGTGGAACGTGGAAGACGCCGGATGACTGCTGCCGGCTTCACTGCGTCCCGTGCGATGCGCGGTGGACGCCCGAACCCGGGACTGACTTGGATAACGACGCCCCCGACAGCCCGATGAGCGCTCAGACGTAAGCGCGCGGGTCAAGCTGTAACGACTGGTGCGCGATCGATTGCACAGCCAAGCTGCGTGGCGCATGCGAAGTGCGGGGCACGGCGCGTGCCGTGAGACTTTCTTCACGCCGCGGCGGCGTGCCGAGACGAGCCGCATGACACGGACCGCGTGCGGATCCTCGATGCGCCGTGGCGCGCGTCGAGCGCGAGTGCCGAGCCTTGGCGGATGCGCGCCTACAACATGAAGCAGCTACCCATTTAGGGGGGCGAAGCGTGCATCGGCCGCAAATAATAGGGGCCTGACGCATGCAAGTGCGCCGCCCTTCATGACACTGAGGGTGAATGGCGGCACCATGCGTCACGAGGAGGGCGACCGGTCCGGAAGCTGCCGTGATCCGGTTGCCGGCACCCCAGGGTGCGACGGCTCGCACTCCTCACCGCCGAACCCTGCCGACCTTCATCCCGAGTCCCATGACGACCCCTTGGCGCTGCGTACTCCTCGGTTCCGAGTCCCTGTTGATCCAGTGCGCCCAACTGCTGGAGCAGGCGGGCCATCAGGTCGTGGCCGTCGTCACGGCGCGGCCGGCGATCCGGCGCTGGGCCGGTGAACGCGGCATCCGCGTGCTGCGCGACGCCGCGGCGCTGGTTGCGGCCCAGGACCTGCGGCCGCTGGACTATGTCTTCAGCGTCACCAACCTCTCGGTGCTGCCGGATGCGGTGATCTCTCTGCCGGCCCGCGCCGCGATCAACTTCCACGACGGCCCGCTGCCCGAATACGCCGGCCTCAACACCCCGGTCTGGGCCCTGCTGGCCGGCGAGCGCCAACACGGCATCACCTGGCACCTGATGACCTCCGAGGTCGACCGCGGCGACATCCTGGCGCAGCGGCGCTTCGACATCGCGCCCGGCGAGACCGCGCTGACGCTCAACACCAAGTGCTACGAGGCCGCCATCGACGGCTTCGAGGAACTGCTGGCCGGACTGGGTCGCGGCGACCTGGCCGGGCGGCCGCAGCCCGGCGCCCCGCTGCATTACTACGGCCGCAAGGACCGCCCGGCGGCCGCCTGCGCCCTGCCGTGGGACGGGCCGGCCGATCGTGTGGCCACGCTGGTGCGCGCGCTCGACTTCGGCAACTATGCGAATCCGATCGGTGCGCCGAAGGCCTCGCTGGGTGGCCAGCCGATCCTGGTGACGGCGCTGCAGGTGCAGGAGACGCGCTCGGGCGCCGCGCCCGGCAGCATCGTGGCCGTCGATGACGGCGGCGTCACCGTGGCGACGCAGGACCAGGACGTGCTGCTGCAGCGATTCGACGGCCTCGACGGCAAGTCGCTGTCGCCGTCCGAGGCGGCTTCGCGGTTCGGCCTGCATGCCGGGCGGGCCTTCGACGTGCTCGACCCGACCCGACTCGCCGGCCTGGGCGAGACCAACGCCGCGGTCTGCGCACACGAGGGCTTCTGGCTGCGTCGCCTGGAGACGCAGGAGACGGTGGAGCTGCCCACCGTCGATCGCAGTGCGCCGCCGGCGCCCGCCCGCTATCAGTCGCTCGACGCCGCCTTGCCCTCGGCGCCGGTCGCCGCTGCAGCCGCCGATCGCGCGACGACGCTGGTCGCAGGCCTGGCGGGCCTGCTGGCGCGGCTCGGCGACAAGGACGGCTTCGATCTGGGCTATGCCGATCCGGCGCTGCGCGCGCTGGTCGGGCCGTGGTCCGCGTGGTTCTCGCCCCAGGTGCCGCTGCGCGCCGCGATCGACTTCGCCTTGCCCTTCGAGGCACTTCGCGAGGCGGTGCGTGCCGAGCAGGCGGAGATCCGCCGCCGCGGCAGCTTTGCGACCGACCTCGTGGCTCGCGTGCCCGAGCTGCGTGCGGCCGCCGCCGTACGCGACCCGCGCGTGCTGCCGGTGGCCGCCGTCGTCGTCGATCGCCTGGAGGACGCGACCGCGCTGCCGGGCAGCGAACTGACGGTGGCCTTCGCCACCGATGGCAGCGCCAGCCGCTGGCTGTTCGACGCCGTCAAGCTGTCGCGCGGGCATGTCGCGGCGCTGCAGGAGCAGTTCGCACAGTTCGTCGCTGCCGCCGATGCCGACCCGCGCCGTCCGCTGGCCGAGCTGCCCTTGCTGGGCGACGCGGCGCTGCACCAGGTGCTGGTTGACTGGAACGACACCGCCGCACCGGTCCGCAGCGACGCCTGCGTGCACCGCCTGATCGAGGAGCAGGCCGCACGCACGCCCGAGCGCACGGCGCTCACCTGCGAAGGCCGCGCGCTCAGCTATGCCGACCTGAACGCCCGTGCCAACCAGCTGGCGCGCCGGCTCGCGGCCATGGGGGTTGGTCCCGACGTGCTGGTCGGCCTGATGTGCGAGCGCTCGGTCGAGCTGATGGTCGGCCTGCTGGCCATCCAGAAGGCCGGCGGCGCCTACGTGCCGCTCGACCCGACCTATCCGCGCGACCGCATCGCCTACATGGTCGAGGACGCCAAGCTGCCGGTGCTGCTGACGCTGGAGCGCCTGCGCGGCGACCTGCCCAGGCATCGCGCCAAGGTCCTGTGCCTGGACAGCGACTGGCCGTCCATCGCATCCGAGTCGGCCGAGCCCTTCGACGGCGGTGCCGAGCCGCGCCACCTGGCCTACGTGATCTACACCTCGGGCTCGACCGGCAAGCCCAAGGGCGTGATGGTCGAGCACCGCAACGTCGTCAACTTCTTCGGCGGCATGGACCGCCATCTCGGCACCGACGCGGTCGGGACCTGGCTGGCCGTCACCAGTCTCAGCTTCGACATCTCGGTGCTCGAGCTGTGCTGGACGCTGACGCGCGGCTACCACGTCGTGATGTCCTCGGACGAGGACCGCTCGACGGCCGGCCCGGCGCGCGGGCCGGCCGCCCACCGGCCGCTGGATTTCAGCCTGTTCTACTTCTCCGCCGACGAGGCCGAAGGCCAGGCCGAGGAGAAGCGCAACAAGTACAAACTCCTGCTCGAAGGCGCGAAGTACGGCGACCAGCACGGCTTCGCGGCCGTGTGGACGCCCGAGCGCCACTTCCACGCCTTCGGCGGGCTGTACCCGAACCCGGCGGTCACCGGCGCCGCGATCGCGGCCGTCACCGAGCGCGTGCAGATCCGCGCCGGCAGCGTCGTGCTGCCGCTGCACCACCCGCTGCGCGTGGCCGAGGAATGGTCGGTGGTCGACAACATCTCCGGCGGGCGCGTCGGCATCTCCTTCGCGTCGGGCTGGCAGCCCAACGACTTCGTGCTCAAGCCCGAGAACTACGCCGACAACAAGAACGTCATGCTGCGCAACATCGAGGTGGTGCGCCGCCTCTGGCGCGGCGAGACGCTGCCCTTCGACGGACCGCTCGGCAAGCCGGTCGAGACCCACATCCTGCCGCGGCCGGTGCAGAAGGAGCTGCCCTACTGGGTCACCTCGGCCGGCAACCCCGAGACCTTTGCCGCCGCCGGCCGCATCGGTGCCAATGTGCTGACCCACCTGCTCGGTCAGACGGTCGAGGAGCTCAAGGACAAGCTCGCCGCCTACCGCGCGGCGCGCAAGGAGGCCGGCCACGAGGGCGAGGGCTATGTCTCGCTGATGCTGCACAGCTTCGTCGGGCCCGATCCGCAGGCCGTGCGCGCCAAGGTGAAGCAGCCGCTCATCGAGTACCTGCGCACCTCGCTCAACCTCGTCAAGCAGTACGCCTGGTCCTTCCCAGCCTTCAAGAACCGCGACGCGATGGGCGGCATCGACCTGCAGACGCTGTCCAAGGAGGAGATGGACGCGCTGCTGGAGCACTCCTTCGAGCGCTACTACGAGACCTCGGGCCTGTTCGGCACGCCCGAGAGCTGCCTGGCGATGATCGACGCGATCAAGGCCATCGGCGTCGACGACGTCGCCTGCCTGATCGACTTCGGCGTCGACTCGGCCAGCGTGCTCGAGCACCTGCCCTACCTGAACGAGCTGCGCCGCCTGTCGTTGCCGCCGCGCATGGCCCCGCACGAGCACACGCTGCCGCAGCTGCTGCAGCGCCATGCCGTCACCCATCTGCAGTGCACGCCCTCGATGGCGCGCATGCTGCTGATGGACGACGCGGCCAAGCCCGGCCTGGCGAAGCTGCAGCGCATGATGGTCGGCGGCGAGGCACTGCCGGCCGCGCTGGCGCGCGAGCTGACCGACCTGATGTCGGGCGGCACGCTGATGAACATGTACGGCCCGACCGAGACGACGATCTGGTCGGCTGTCCACACGCTCGACACGATCGAGGCCAGCGTTCCGCTGGGTCGCCCGCTGGCCAACCAGGCGCTCTACATCCTCGACCGCCGCCAGCAGCCGCTGCCGGTCGGGGTGCCGGGCGAGCTGGTGATCGGCGGCGCCGGCGTCGTGCGCGGCTACCTGCACCGGCCCGAACTGACGGCCGAGCGCTTCCTGCCGCATCCCTTCCAGGGCGCGGCCGGTGGGCGCGTCTATCGCACCGGCGACCTGGCCCGGCTGCGGCCGGACGGTCTGGTCGAGTTTCTCGGCCGCCTCGATCACCAGGTGAAGGTGCGTGGCTACCGCATCGAACTGGGCGAGATCGAGTCCGCGCTGCTCGGTCACGAGGCCGTGCGCGAGGCGGTGGTCGTGGCCCGCGAGGACGTGCCCGGTGACACCCGCCTGGTCGCCTACCTGGTCGCGGCCGGCGAGGCGCCCGGCGCGTCGGCGCTGCGCGAACACCTGCGTGAGCACCTGCCCGACTTCATGCTGCCGGCGCACTTCGTCGTGCTGCCCGCACTGCCGCTGACGCCCAACGGCAAGATCGACCGCAAGGCGCTGCCGGCGCCCGATCTCGCGCGCACGCCAGTGGCCGAGGTGGCCTACAGCGCGCCCGCGAGCGATCTCGAGGAGACCATCGCGTCGATCTGGAAGGACGTGCTCAAGCTGCCGCAGGTCGGCACGCGCGACAACTTCTTCGACCTCGGCGGCCACTCGCTGCTGGCGGTGCAGACCCACCGGCGCCTGAAGGAGGCGCTGCAGCGCGAGCTGTCCATCACGGACATCTTCCGCTTCCCCACCATCCAGAGCCTGAGCCAGTACCTCGGCGGCGAAGGCGAGGAAGACGCCGCGGCGCAGGCCGGCAAGGCACGCGCGCAGGGCCGTCGCGCGGCGATGCAGCGGCGCCAGGCCGGGCGCCCGGCGGTGACCTCGGGCCAGGACGCCTGAGCCCGTCACGAAGAAGATTTCAAGGACTTGCGCGTTGACTGACACGAACGACAGTGACATCGCCATCGTCGGGATGGCGATCCGGGTGCCCGATGCAAACGATGCCGACCAGTACTGGGCCAACCTGACGGCCGGGCACGAGTCGGTGCGGACCTACACCGACGAGGAGCTGATCGCCAAGGGCGTGTCGCGCTCGACGCTGGCCGATCCGCACTACGTGAAGGCCGGCATCCCGCTCCAGGACCTGGACCAGTTCGACCCCGAGTTCTTCGGCTTCTCGCCCAAGGAAGCCGGCATCCTCGACCCGCAGCACCGCCACTTCTACGAAGTCTGCTGGGAGGCGCTCGAGCGCGCCGGCCACACGCCCGAGAGCTTCGACGGTTCGATCGGCCTGTTCGCCGGCTGCGGCATGGGGGCCTACTTCACCTTCAACCTGCTGACCAACCCGGACCTGATCGACAACGTCGGGCTGTTCCTGCTGCGCCACACGGGCAACGACAAGGACTTCCTCGCGACGCGCGTCTCCTACGCCTTCAACCTGCAAGGCCCGAGCGTCAACGTGCAGACCGCCTGCTCGACCTCGCTGGTGGCCACGCACATGGCGGTGCAGAGCCTGCTGTCGGGCGAGTGCGACATGGCGCTGGCCGGTGGCGTGACGATCGAGTTCCCGCACGGCGTCGGCTACCACTACAAGGAAGGCGAGGTGCTCTCGCCCGACGGCCACTGCCGGACCTTCGACCACCGTTCCAAGGGCACGGTGTTCGGCAGCGGTGCCGGCGTGGTCGTGCTGCGGCGCCTGGCCGACGCGCTGCGCGACGGCGACCACGTCCACGCGGTCATCAAGGGCAGCGCGGTCAACAACGACGGCTCGCGCAAGGTCGGCTACCTGGCGCCCAGCGTCGATGGCCAGGCCGCCTGCGTCGCCGAGGCGCTGGCCGTCGCCGACATCGAGGCCGACTCGCTGACCTACATCGAATGCCACGGCACCGCCACGCCGGTCGGCGACCCGATCGAGATCGCGGCGCTGACGCAAGCCTTCCGCACGTCCAGCGACCGCGTCGGCTTCTGCAAGGTCGGCTCGGTCAAGACCAACATCGGCCACCTCGACACTGCGGCCGGCGTGGCCAGCCTGATCAAGGCCTCGCTCGCGCTCGAGAACCGCCAGATCCCGCCCTCGCTCAACTTCGAGGCGCCCAACCCGCGCATCGGTTTCGACGGCAGCCCCTTCGTGGTCGCGAACCAGCTCGCCGACTGGCAGCGCAGCGATGGTCCGCGGCGCGCCGGCGTCAACTCGCTGGGCGTCGGCGGCACCAACGCCTTCGTCGTGCTGCAGGAGGCGCCGGCCGCACCGGCGCCGAAGGCCGATGCCTCGGCCCAGCTGCTGCTCCTGTCGGCCCGCAACCGCAAGTCGCTCGACGAATACGGCAGGCGCCTGGCCGGCTGGCTGCGCGCGCACCCGCAGGCCGAGCTGGCCGACGTGGCCTGGACCCTCAAGGTCGGCCGCCGCGCCTTCGAGCACAAGCGCGTGCTGGCCGCCGCCGATGCGGCCGAGGCGATCAAGCTGCTGGAGGAGGGCGATGCGAGGCGCGTCTTCACGCACACGCAGGAGCTCGAGCGTCCGCGCCTGGCCTTCATGTTCCCGGGCGGCGGTGCGCAGTACGTGCAGATGGGCCGCGGTCTCTACGAGCGCGAGCCGGTGTTCCGCGAGTGGATCGACCAGGGCCTCGCGATCCTGAAGAACCGCTTCGGCGCCGACCTGGCGCCGGTGCTGCTGCCGGCCGGCGAGCCGGCGCCCGACCTGGCCGAGCGCATCGGTCGGCCGTCGGCCCAGCTGCCCTTGACCTTCCTGGTCGAGGTCGCGCTGACCAAGCTGTGGGAGCACTACGGCGTCAAGCCCGAGGTCGTGATCGGGCACAGCATGGGCGAGAACACCGCGGCCTTCGTCGCCGGCGTCTTCTCGTTCGAGGACGCGCTGGGCCTGCTGCTGCTGCGCGGCCAGCTGGTCGAGCAGACCGCCCCCGGCGGCATGCTCAGCGTGCCGATGCCCGCGGCCGAACTGCGGCCGCTGCTCGGTGACGCGCTCGATCTGGCCTCGGCCAACAGCCCGCAGCTGTCGGTGGCCTCCGGGCCGCCGGAGGCCCTGGACGCGCTGTCCGGGAAGCTCAAGGCCGACGGCATCGACACGCAGCGCGTCAAGGTGCTGGTGGCCGGCCACTCGCGGCTGCTCGACGTCATCCTGCCGCGCTTCCGCGCCTACCTGCAGGGCATCCAGCTCCACGAGCCCAAGCTGCGGATCGTGTCCAACCACACCGGCAAGTGGCTGGAGCCGGCGCAGGCACGGGATCCCGAGTACTGGGTTCAGCACTTCCGCCACGCGATCCTGTTCGCCGACGGCGTGGACACGCTGCTCGAGTCCGATGATCTGGTCTTCCTCGAGGTCGGGCCCGGCAACATGCTGGGCTCCTTCGTGCGCCAGAACACGCGGGCGCCGGGGCAGCGCGTGCTGTCGTCGATGCGGCATCCGCAGGACGCGACGCCCGACGACGTCTACTTCCGCACCGTGATGGGCCGCCTGTGGGCGCTCGGCATCGACTTCGACACCCAGCGCCTGTGGGGCCAGGGCCGCCGGCGCCTGCCGCTGCCGACCTACGCCTTCCAGCATGCGCGCTACTGGATCGACCCGGGCGCCGGCAGTGGCCCGGCGCAGGCCGACACGCAGCGGCCGCTCAAGCAGCCCGAACTGCGCGACTGGTTCCGCAAGCCGCGCTGGGTGCAGCAAGGCATCCTCGACAGCTCGGAAGACGCGCACACCTGGCTCGCCTTCGTCGGGCGCGACGCGCTGGGGCAGGGCCTGCTGGCCCGCCTGCGCGAGGCCGGCCACCGCGTCATCGCGGTGCTGCCGGGCGACACCTTCGCCCCGGTCGACGAATCGACCTACACGCTGGCGGCCGAGGCCGGCGGCGCGGGCTACCCCGAGCTCCTCGAGGCCCTGGCCGAACGCCAGATCGTGCCCGACCGCGTGCTGCACGGCTGGCTGGTCACGCTGGACCGCGCGTTCCGGCCCGGCTCGACCTTCCTGCATCGCAACCAGGAGCACGGCTTCTATTCGCTGTTCCACCTGGCGCGTGCGCTGGGCAAGGCCGGCCTCACCGACCAGCGCCTGCACCTGACGGTGCTGGCCAACGGCGCCCAGCGTGTCGGCGACGAAGCGCTGCCTTTCCCCGACAAGGCGACCGCGCTCGGCCCCTGCGCCGTGATCCCGCGCGAGTTCCCCCATCTCAGCTGCGCCTTCGTCGACGTCGATATCGGCACCGCCTCGGGCAACGGTCGTCGCGCGCCGCCGGCCGATGCCGACGTGGCGCGCGTGCTGGGCGACGTCAGCGGCGAGCTGTTCGCCGAGCCCGGCACGCGCGTGATCGCGTGGCGCGGCGGCGTGCGCTGGCAGCGCCACCTCGCGCCGGCGCGACCGTCGACGACCGCGCCGAAGCCGCGCCTGCGGCAGGGCGGCACTTACCTGATCACCGGCGGCCTGGGCGGCATCGGCGGCCTGATCGCGGAATGGCTGGCGCGCGAGCACCAAGCCAAGCTGGTGCTGATCGGCCGCACGCCGCTGCCACAGCGCGCCGACTGGGACGACTGGCTGGCGCGCCACAAGGCCGACGACACGATCGCCCGCGCCATCGTCAAGGTGCGCGAACTCGAGGCCCTGGGCGCGACGGTGCTGCCGCTGTCCGCTGACGTGGCGGTGGCCGACAGCATGGCCGCGGCCGTGGCCCAGGCGCGCAGCGCCTTCGGCGCCGTCCACGGCGTCTTCCATGCCGCCGGCGTGATCCGTGACGGCCTGATCCCGCTGAAGAGCGCGCGCGACATCGAGGACGTGTTCTCGGCCAAGGTCTACGGCAGCCTGATCCTCGACGAGATCTTCCGCGACTCGGCCCTGGACTTCATGCTGCTGTTCTCGTCGACCAGCACCTACATCGCGCCGGCCGGTCAGGTCGATTACGTCGGCGCCAGCGCCTTCGTCAACGCCTTCGCTGAATCCTGCCGCGGCCAGCGCCGCTATCCCGTCACCGCGGTGGCCTGGGGCATCTGGAAGGACGTCGGCATGGTCGGCCGGCTGGGCGCACCGCCCGAGCCCGCCCCGTCCGACGCCGGCATCGCGCTGGCCGAGGCCCTGCCGGTCGCGTGCCCGCACTTCGAGCGGCGCTACGTCTCGCGCGACGGCCTCGCGCAGCGTCATCTGCTGACCGGCACGCTGTCGGCGCAGCGCGACTGGGTCATCGACGAGCACCGGCTCGGCAGCGGCGAGGCGCTGCTGCCCGGCACCGGCTACCTGGAGCTGATCCGCGCCGCGCTGGCCGAGATCGGCAGCGCCGGCACCTGGCAGTTGAGCAACCTGGTGTTCGAGACCCCGCTGTTCGTGGCCGACGGTGCGGACCGCGGTTTCCGCCTCAGCCTGCGCGGCGACGAACAGCGCTGGGACGTCGAACTGCTCGCCGCCCAGGGCGACGGCTTCGAGCGCTGCGCCAGCGCGCGCATCCTGCCGTTGCAGGGTGAGGCGCAGTCGCCGCTGACGCTGTCGTCGATCGAGGCCCGCTGCACGGTCGCCAACACCGCCGCGGCTGGATCGAGCAGCCTGCGCACGCGCCAGGAGGCGCACCTGCGCTTCGGGCCGCGCTGGCGCGTGCTCAAGCGCCTGCAGCTGGGCGAGCGCGAGGCGCTGGCGCGCCTGCAGCTGCCGGGCGACTTCGTGGCCGATCTCGCGACCCACGGCCTGCACCCGGGCGTGCTGGACATCGCCACCGGCTGCGCGATGGACCTGATCCCGGGCTACGCCGGCCAGGACGTGGCGCAGAACCTGTGGGCGCCCATCTCCTACCGCGGCCTGCGCTTCCACGCGCCGATCGAGGCCGAGGTCTACAGCTGGATCCGGCTGGCCGGCGAGGGTTCGTCGGTGCGCAGCGACTTCGCCGCCTTCGACGTGAGCATCGTCGATGCGCAGGGGCGCGTGCTGGTCGAGGTCGAGCAGCTGACCTTGCGGCGCCTCGACGGTCCCTGGCACGCGCCGCGCACCGGCAGCGCGCCGGGGACGACCGACAACACCGGGGAGGCCGCGGCGGCGCGTGCCAAGCCGCTGTCGCCAGGCGAGCAGGCGCTGCACCACAACGTCAGCCAGGGCATCGCGCCGGCCGAGGGCCTGCAAGCCCTGGCCCAAGTGCTGGGCGGCGACATGCCGCCCGAAGTGATCGTCAGCTCGATGCGCATCGACGAGCTGATCGCGCAGGCCGAGGGCCTGAGCCGCGCGGCGGCCGGCGGGTCGGACGCGGCGCGCTTCTCGCGGCCCGAGCTCGACAGCGACTTCGAGCCACCGCGCGACGCGATCGAGAAGACGCTCGCCGAGCTGTGGGGCAAGCTGCTGGGCGTCGAAGGCGTCGGCATCCGCGACAGCTTCTTCGACCTGGGCGGGCACTCGCTGATCGCCGTGCGGCTGTTCAACGAGGTCGGCGACAAGTTCAAGGTCGACCTGCCGATGTCGGTGCTGATGCAGTCGCCGACCATCGAAGGCCTGGCGACCCTGGTGCGTGGCGGTCCCTACGACGCGGCGACCGCCGGCAACGACGCCACGCCGCCTGCCGCCGCCAACGGGCACGCGGCACCGGCGGCGCTGCGCTACCGCCACGTCGTGCCGATGCACGCGGGCCCGGTGGCCGGCCGCACGCCGCTGTTCGTCGTGGCGGGCATGTTCGGCAACGTGCTCAACCTCAGTCACCTGGCGCACCTGCTGGGCGAGGAGCGGCCGTTCTATGCGCTGCAGGCGCGGGGCCTGTATGGCGACGCCGCCCCGCACGAGAGCTTCGAGGAGGCCGCGGCCGACTACCTCGCCGAGGTCGTGCAGGTGCAGCCGCAGGGGCCCTACCTGCTGGGCGGGTTCTCGGGCGGTGGCCTCATCGCCTACGAGATGGCGCGCCAGCTGGTCGCCCGCGGCGAGCGGGTCCAGGCGGTGCTGATGCTCGATACGCCGGCGCGCGAGATCCCGCGCTTCAGCGTCGGCGACAAGCTGTCGATGCTGGCGCAGAGCGCGCGGCGCGAGGGTTTCGACGTGGTTCGCCAGAAGGTCCTCGCGCGGCTCGAGTGGGAGCGGGAGAAGCGGCGTCGCCGCACCGAGCCTGCGGCGGCGATGAACGGGCATGCGGCGAACTTCCAGTCCAAGCGCATCGGCGATGCCTTCATGCGCGGCCTGGTTCGCTACCAGGTGCAGCCCGCCCCGGTGCGCGTCGCCGTGTTCCGCCCGAAGCTCGACGTCCGCTACCGGCTCAGCGGCGGCCGCCTGGTCGACGGCGATCGCAACTACGTCCGCGAGGACAACTTCTGGACCCCCTATGCCGAGCAACTGCAGGTGTTCGAGGTCCCCGGCAACCACGACAACATGGTCCTGGAGCCGAACGTGCGGGTGCTGGTGTCCTCGCTGCGGCGGGTCATCGACGGTCTCGGGAAGGAGTGAGAGCCATGGCTGACATCAAGTCGCTGTACGAACTCGGGGAGATGCCGCCGCTGGGCGCGGTGCCGCGGCAGATGTACGCCAGCGTCATCCGCAGCGAGCGCTACGGCCAGCCGAAGGACGCCTTCAAGGTCGAGGTCATCGACGTGCCGAAGCCCGGCCCTGGCCAGGTGCTGGTGTGGGTGATGGCCGCCGGCATCAACTACAACAACGTCTGGGCCGCACTCGGCCAGCCGGTCGACGTGATCGCCACCCGGCGCAAGCGCGATGCCGCCGAACCCGCCTTCCACATCGGCGGCTCCGATGCGTCCGGCATCGTCTGGGCGGTGGGCCCGGGCGCGCGGGCGCGGGTCGGCGACGAGGTCGTGCTGTCGTGCGCCATGTGGGACGAGAACGCGGCCGACATCCGGGCCGGCGCCGACCCCATCACCTCGACCAGCGCGAAGATCTGGGGCTACGAGGAGAACTGGGGCTCGTTCGCCCAGTTCACGCTGGTCGACGACTACCAGTGCCACCCCAAGCCCAAGCAGCTGTCGTGGGAAGCGGCCGCCGCGTACATGCTGGTCGGCGCCACCGCCTACCGCCAGCTGATGGGCTGGGAGCCGCATGTCGTGCGGCCCGGCGACCCGGTGCTGATCTGGGGCGGCTCGGGCGGACTGGGCTCGATGGCGATCCAGATCGTCAAGGCCCAGGGCGGCATCCCGGTGGCCGTGGTGTCCTCGAAGGAGCGCATCGAACACTGCCTCAGGCTCGGCGCGCACGGCGTGATCGACCGCACCGACCCGGCCTTCACGCACTGGGGCCGCCTGCCCGACACCGCCGACGCCGAGAGCTACGCGCTGTGGATGCAGGGGGCCAATGCCTTCCGCAAGAAGTGGTCCGAGGTGCTGGGCTCGCGTCAGGGGCCGCGCATCGTGCTCGAGCACCCGGGCGAGTCGACCATCCCGACCTCGATCCTGCTGTGCGACAACGCCGGCATGGTCGTGATCTGCGCCGGCACCACCGGCTACAACGCCGACGTCGACCTGCGCTACCTGTGGATGCGGCAGAAGCGGCTGCAGGGCTCGCACTTTGCCAACACCGAACAGTGCCGTGCGCTCAACGACATGGTGATCGCGGGCCAGGTCGATCCGGCGCTGGCGCGCGTCTTCGCCTTCGACCAGGTCGGCACCGCCCACCAACTGCTGCACCAGAACACGCACCCGCCGGGCAATCTGGCGATCCGCGTGAACGCGCCCGGTGCGCACTGACGCGCCGTGATGCGCGCCGACAGAAGGCCGGTCGGACCATGAGGGCGAGCGACGACCGCCGCATCGTCATCTCCATCGTCGCCTACCAGGGTGCCGAGCTGACGATCGCCTGCCTGCGCTCCATCGAGCCCGAGCTGGCGTCGGTCCCCGGCTCGCGCGTGATCGTCGTCGACAACGCCTCTCCGGACGGGGCGGCCGACCGGGTCGCGCAGGCCATTGCCGAGCACGGCTGGGGCGCCTGGGTCACGCTGATGCGCGCCCCCGGCAACCTCGGCTTCGCCGCCGGCAACAACATCGCCATCCGCGCGATGCTGGCCGACCCGCAACCGGCCAGCTACCTGCTGCTGCTGAACCCGGACACCCTGGTGCGTCCCGGCGCCTTGCGCACGCTGCTGGACTTCGTCGCGGCGCGCCCCGAAGTCGGCATGGCGGGCGGCCGCAGCGAGGACCCCGACGCGACGCCGCAGATGTGCTGCTTTCGCTTCCCGAACGCGATCAACGAGGTGCTGGGTCACCTGGGCATCGGCGTGCTCGACCGACTGTTCGAGCGGCACCTGACGCGACTCGGCATTCCCGAGCAGCCGCTCCAGGTCGACTGGGTGTCCGGGGCCTTCGTGCTGGTCCGCCGTGCGGTGGTCCAGCAGATCGGCCTGATGGACGAGGGCTACTTCCTCTACTTCGAGGAAACCGACTACCTGCGGCGCGCCCAGCAGGCCGGGTGGCAGTGCTGGCACGTGCCCGCTGCCCGCGTGGTGCACCTGGTCGGGCAGTCCAGCGGCGTCACCGTGCGCAACCAGGCGCCCCGGCGCGTCCCGGCCTACTGGTTCGAGTCGCGCCGCCGCTATTTCGTCGCGCACCACGGGCGCTTCTATGCCGCGCTGACCGATTTGCTGGTGATCGTCGGCTTCCCCCTGGGTCGCCTGCGTCACCGGCTGACGGGCAAGGCGCGGCCCGTGCCGCCGCACTTCCTGGGCGACCTGATCCGGCACAGCGCACTCTTCAAGGGGGCCGGAGCCCGGGCATGAGCGCCGACCTGCCCCGCGTGCTGGTGGTGATCGTCAACTACCGGACCGGCCCTTTCGTCGTCGAGAGCCTGCGCGCCCTGGCCCCCGAGGTGCAAGCATGTCCTGGCACCGAGGTGCTGGTCGTCGACAACTGCTCGGGCGACGACTCGGTGCCGGTGATCGAAGCGGCGATCGATGCCGAAGGCTGGTCCGGCTGGGTGAGGCTGATGCGATCGGGCGTCAACGGGGGCTTCTCATACGGCAACAACTGCGCCATCCGCCCGGCCCTGGCGTCGAGCCGGCCGCCGGACTACGTCTGGCTGCTCAATCCCGACACCGAAGTGCGCCCTGGCGCGCTGCGTCGGCTGCTCGACTTCCTGCAGAGCCACCCGCGCGCCGGCATCGCCGGCAGCAGCTTCGAGATCGCCAACGGTGCGCTGTGGCCGCATGCCTTCCGCTTCCCCTCGATCTGGAGCGAGCTGGCCAGCGGCCTGCGGCTGAGCCTCGTCGATGCGCTGCTCAAGCGACGCACGGTGATGATGCGCATGGGCGACCGGGACGAGCAGGTGGACTGGCTGCCCGGGTCGAGCATGCTCGTGCGCCGCGCGGTGTTCCAGGACGTCGGCCTGATGGACGAAGGCTACTTCCTGTACTTCGAGGAGACCGACTTCTGCCTGCGCGCGGCGAAGGCGGGATGGGAGTGCTGGTACGTGCCCGGCAGTCGCGTCATGCACATCGCCGGCCAGAGCACCGGCGTCACCGGCGACCACGCCGCGGTGAAGCGCCGCCCGGGCTACTGGTTCGAGTCGCGTCGCCGCTACTGGATCACGCACCATGGCTGGTCGGGCGCTGCGGCGGTCGACCTGGTGTGGCTGCTGGCGCACGGCCTGTGGCGCGCGCGCAATGCCCTGCAGCGCAAGCCCTCGCCGTATCCGCCGCACTACCTGCGCGACTTCCTGCACGCCAGCGCGCTGTGGAACCGCGCCGTGCCAGGCAATCCGCGCATCGCCACGAAAGTGACCCAAGATGCGGAAAATTGCTTCGACACCTCACACGTCTGAGGGGGCGCGCGAGCCGGGTTGCACGCGGGTCAGCCGTTATCATCGATTCGCGGTTGGGCTCCTGTGCAAGCCTGCGGATCGCGACTTTCTTAGGAGCATGGAATGAGCAATGACGCCATTCAGGAAAAGCTTTTGGCCGTCTTCCGGGATGTGTTCGAGGACGACGAACTCGAGATCTCTGCGACCACGACCGCCGATGACATCGAAGCTTGGGATTCCCTGACGCATGTGTCGCTGATGATCAACGTCGAGCGGGCCTTCGGCCTGAAGTTCAGCTCGACGCAGGTGGCGTCCCTGAAGAACGTCGGCCAACTCGTCGACCTGGTGTCGTCGCGGCTGCAAGCGCAGCGCGGCTAGGGCGGCGCACGATGGATGGCGTGCTGCATCACGTCAGCATCATCGTTCCGGACGACGAACGGGTTGCTGAGCTTGCCAAGCTGTTCGGCCTCGAGCTGGGCCGGCGGCAGTACGTCGCGCAGTACGAGGCCGACTGCATCTTCACGACCGGTGAGCACGGCATCATCGAGTTCATCATCGCCAAGAGCGGCAAGCTGTCCCGCTTCAACAAGGGCATGGGGGGGCTGCACCACATCGCGATCGCCGTGCCCGACCTCGAGGTGGCCAAGCGTGAGCTGGCGACCCAGGGCATCCCCTTCCTGGAGAACCGGCCCGTCGACGCAGGGCCGATCAGCATCAACTTCGTCGAACCCGCCTACACGCGCGGCGTGATCGTCGAGTACGTCCAGCGCACCGAGGCCGCTGCCACGCCGCCAGCCGCCGGCGGCGGCGACAGGGCGCGGCCCGACGAGCAGCAGATCTTCAAGCAGGTCCGCGCCAAGCGTGCAGCGGGCCAGGGCCAGGAAGCGGCGGAGCAACTGCGCGACGTGCTGCGTCGGGGCTGGTTGTCGCCGGAAGGCGTCGACAAGGCCGGCAAGCAGATTGCCCGGCACGTCGACGAGGCGGACGCCAAGCCCATGGAGGTGCTGCTGCTCGGTCAATGCACGACGCACTGGGTCGGCAGCAGCCTGACGGCCAGCGCCTGGGCCGGGGCTGCGTCCCTGCGTGTCACCGAAGGCCAGTACGACAACGTCCTCCAGGAACTGATGGCGGCCGCCAGCAGCGGCAAGCGCTACGACGCGGTCGTGCTGCTGCCCTGGCACCAGCGCCTGCTCGCGGACGGACGCGGCGACGCGCCAGCGCGCATCGACGACGAACTGGCGTTCTGGCAGCAGGCCTGGCAGATCGTGTCGACGCAGATGTCGGCCCGCCTGATCCAGGTCGGCTACGACTGGACCTCCCCAGGCCCCTCGGGCCACCACCTGGCGGCTCAGGCCGGCGGAGCCGTGGCCCTGGTGCGGCAGCTCAACGAGCGCCTGCGGGCGGCCATGCCGGCCTCGGGCTTCTTCGTCGACCTGGAGCAGGCGTCCGGGCAGATGGGTCGTGACCACTTCTACGACGCGCGGCGCTACTTCTGGACCAAGCAGCCGTTCAGCGAAGCGGGTGCCGCGAGCCTGGCCGAGCACGTGTGGTCCGGGCTGCGCGCTGTCGTCAACGGCCCCAAGAAGGTCTTGGTGCTGGACCTCGACAACACGCTGTGGGGCGGTGTGGTCGGCGAGACCGGACCCCTGGGCGTGGAAGTCGGCGACACCCCGGTCGGCGAAGCCTTCAAGGCCTTCCAGGAGCACGTCAAGGCGCTGTCCACGCGCGGTTGCCTGCTGGCGGTTTCCTCCAAGAACAATCCCGAGGATGCGCGCGAGCCCTTCGAGAAGAATCCGGCGCTGCCCTTGAAGCTCACCGACTTCGCCGCGTTCGAGGCCTCGTGGGAGCCGAAGTCGGTGGCGATCCAGCGCATGGCCAAGACGCTGCAGCTCGGCTTGGACAGCTTCGTCTTCTTCGATGACAACCCCGCCGAGCGCGAGCACGTGCGCCAGATGCTGCCCGACGTGACCGTCGTCGAGGTCCCCGAGGAACCCGCGCTGTACGTGCGCGCGCTCGAGGCTGGGCACTGGTTCGAGGCGCTCAGCGTCACGGCCGAAGACCGCGAGCGCACCGAGCAGTACCGGGCCGAGGCCCAGCGCCGCGAAGTCCAGAAGTCCTTCGCCACGATGGATGAGTACCTGACGTCGCTGGAGATGACCGGCGACGTGCGCGACATCGATGACGCCGATCTGGCGCGCGTGGTCCAGTTGCTGGGCAAGACCAACCAGTTCAACCTCACGACCCGCCGCCACCCCCTGGACACCGTGCGCGAGATGCTGGCGCGCCCGCGTTCCGTGGGTCTCACGGTGCGGATCGCCGATCGCTTCGCCGACTACGGGTTGGTCGCCGTCCTGCTGGGCGTCGAAGACCCGTCGGCCACGCTGCCGACCCTGCGGATCGACACCTGGCTGATGAGCTGCCGCGTCATCGCGCGCACCGTGGAGGAGTTCTGCCTCGGCTGCCTGGTCGAGGCGGCTCGCGCGAAGGGCTACGCCCGCATCGTCGGCGACTACCTCCCCACCAAGAAGAACGCCCTCGTGGCGGATCTCTACGATCGACTGGGCTTCGAGCGCCTCGGCGTGGGCGCCGACGGCGCCGTGAGCTACGAGATGCGGGTGGCCGGTGCGGCGCCGGGCAAGTCCTTCGTGGCCCGTCGTCCATGACCGACTACCTGATCGACCTGACGAAGGCACCCTTCTGGCTGGCCCTGATCGCCGCCGCGGTCCTGCTGGCCGTGGTGGCTCGCGGGCACAGCCGCTCGCCGATGTTCGCCGCGGTGAACCTCGGGTTCATCGCGCTGCTGCTGGGATGGCGCGGGGCGACGCTCGTGCTGGTCGGCGCGGCGATCCTCTGGGCGATCGCCAACGGCGTGCGTCGCGATCGGCGGCGCGTGCTGTGGGTCACGCTGGGCGCGATCCTGTGCGGCGGCCTGTTCCTGCTGCACAAGCTGCCCGGCTGGTCGGCCGCGATCCGGCTCGAGAGCGTCAACCCGATCCTGTCGGTACTGGGGTTCTCGTACGTGGCGCTGAGGATCGTCGAGTTGCTCCGCGCGATGTTCGAGCAGCGCCACGAGGCGCCCGACCTCGTCGGGACCATCAACTACCTGCTGCCGTTCCACATGCTGGCGGCCGGCCCGATCCAGGCCTACGACGAGTTCGCCACGCAACCGTCCGAGGCCGCACCCCTGACGCGGATCGTCGTGCTGGAGGCGCTCGAACGCATCGCCTTCGGCGTGTTCAAGAAGTTCGTTCTCGCCTACGGCGTGCAGACGCTGTTCCTGACGGACTTCAAGGCCGGCGGCGTCTACTGGTTCTTCGAGGCCCAGATGTTCTTCATCTGGCTGTACCTCGACTTCTCCGCCTACAGCGACATCGCGGTCGGCGTCGGCAAGCTCATCGGCGTTCGCACGCCGGAGAACTTCAACAAGCCCTACTTCGCGCGCAACATCATCGTGTTCTGGGAGCGCTGGCACATCTCGCTGTCGATGTGGATCCGCCGCAACCTGTTCTTCCCCGTGCAGGTCGCGCTGCTGCGCCAGACCGGCGGCAAGCACGGCATGGCGTGTGGCGCCGTGGCGTTCTCGGTGTCGTTCCTGCTGTGCGGCCTGTGGCACGGCATCGCCTGGAACTTCGTCGTCTGGGGCGTGATGCACGCGTCGGGCCTGATCATCGTCAATGCCTACCGCAAGGCGCTGAGCGACAGGCTCGGCAGCAAGGGGATGAAGCAGTACCTGGCCAACCCGTACTTCAGGGTGCTCAGCACGGCGATCACCTTCGAGTGGGTGGCGCTGTCCCACCTGACCTTCTTCTACCGCTTCTGAAGGACCGCCCATGTTGACTCGCATCCGGGGCTGGTTCGTGCCGGCGGAACTGGGGACCGGCCGCTACCTGATGCGGCTGGCGCTGGTGGTCGCGCAACTGGTGCTGGCGTACTGCCTGGCCGGGCAGTCCAATCCGTTCTTCTACCAGGCGTTCTGAGGGCTGCGAATGCAAGCTGCCGTGGGTCGCGTGTTGACGGTGCTGTCGGTCGGCCTGGGCCTGGCCGTCGTGGCGCTGCTGTTCAGCTTGGTCCTGCACGCCAGCCAGTGGTTCGCACCGAACTGGTTGCCTTACCGGCTCGCCGGGCGCGGCTACGAAGACGACATCGTCCAGCGGATCGAGGCCGCCGAGGCCGCGTACCGCACCGGCAAGCTCGGGGACGGCCGCTACCTGTGCGCCATGGTCGGGCTGTCCGGCATGCGCGAGGCGGCCGACCTGAAGCTCATGACCGCGGCGACCGATGATCGCTGCCGGTTCATCGGCCTCAGCGGCGCCGGGGGCGCGCTGGACACGCTGGCCGAGCAGGCGCGCCGGCTGCTGTCGGGCAGCCTGCGGCCCGATCTCGCCGTCGTGGGCGTGGGGGAGTTCCTGCTGATCAAGCCGGTGGCGCCGAAGGCCGATGCCGAGCCCTCGTCGCCCTGGGTCGACGCGATCCGCCGCGGCGACGTGCGCCGCGTGGCCAAGATGGTCAAGGACGGCCTGTGGTTCATCGAGCGCCGCCGCGACGTCAACGGCACGGTCGAGGCGTCGCTGATCGGCGTGAAGCAGGAGATGCTGCGCCTGCTGGGGTCGGAGCGCGAAGCCGAGAACAACCCGCTGCTCGATCCCTGGCGCGAGATGCTGCGCCTGGAGGTGCCCGAGCACCCGTCGGCGACCGCCCTGCGCGTCGGCATCGCGGCCTACGAGGCGCGCCGCGCCTACGATCCGGCGTCGTTCGCGCCGGATCGCGTGCGCGACCAGGCGGCCGCGCTCAACGCGGTCATCGCCGGCCTGCGCGCGCGGGGCAGCGAGGTCATCGTCGTGCTGCTGCCCGAGCGCTCCGAGCTCAGGGCCCGGATCCCCGACGAGGGCGTGCAGCAGTTGCTGCGCGGCCTGCAGGAGGGCTTCGGTGCGGCCGCCCCGCGCGTCATCAACCTGCGCGACGCCGTGCCCGACTCCGGCTTCACGGACCTGACCCACGTCAACGCGGAGGGGCGCGGCGTCTTCAGCCGCCTCCTGGCGGCCCGGATCGCCGAGGCCTTGCCCAGGGACCGTCCCCCGCTGATGTCGCTTCCCGACGGTGCGCGTCCCTGACCGGACCATGGCCGCGCCATCGCGTCCCTTGACCCGGGCTCGCGCGCACCGGGCGCCCGCGCCGGCGGCCTGACTCGCCGGTCCCGCCGAAGGTCGCATGGCCATCCAGATCGTTCCTCACGACGCGCGGTACACGCCGGCGGTGGCCGCGTTCAACGAGCGCATGGCGGCCGGTGGCTCGCCGTGGAGCTTCTACACCGCGCCGCTCCCCGACTGGATCGCCCCCCGTCCCGGCCAGTCGGTCTGGCGCGAGTACCACCTCGCCGTCGACGACGATGGAGAAGTGCGCGGCGCCTTCGCGCTGAAGCCGCAGGACTGGTGGGTCCGGGGCCGCACCGAGGTCGTGACCGACTGGCAGGGGCCGTTCTCCGAGGGCAGCGTCAACGTCCAGTACAACACCCTCGGCCTGCGGATGATCCGCGACATGCTCAAGAAGCGCCCGCTGCTGTACAGCTGGGGCCATGGTGGCAACGAGCAGCCGGTCGTGCAGATGCTGCAGAAGATGGGCTGGGTGATGCACCAGACGCCGTTCTGCCTGCTGATCCTGAAGCCTTCGCGCTTCCTGCGACTGAATGCGCTGCTGCGGACCTCGGCCGTGCGGCGACGGGCCTTCGACATCGCGGCGGCCACCGGCCTCGGCCACCTGCTGCTCAAGGGCATGCACTTGGCGCTGCGGCTGCGCCATGGGCGGCGCTTCAGCGCCCAGGCGGTCGAGGTCGCGGAGTTCGGATCGTGGGCCGACGCCCTGTGGGAGCGCTGCAAGGACCGCTACAGCGCGATCGCCTGGCGCGACGCCGCCTCAATGAATGCCTTGCTGCCGGCGGGCGGCTGGCCGCCCGGCATCCGGCTGCGGGTCGACCGGGGCGGCCAGACCATCGGCTGGGCCGTCGTGATGGACACCCAGATGCGGGGTGAGCATCGATTCGGCGACCTGCGCGTGGGATCCGTCGTGGACTGCCTGGCCGATCCCGCCGATACTGGCGAAGTGGTGGCCGTGGCGACACGGTTCCTGAAACAGCGCGGCGTCGACATCGTGGTGTCCAACCAGGCCCATCCGGCGTGGGCCGAGGGTTTTGCCCAGAACGGCTTTGCCGTGCTGCCCGACAAGCGGATGTTCGCGCCGTCTCCCGCGCTCAGGGCGCTGCTGGAGCCCTTCGACGAGACGGCACGCGGTTTGCACTTGACCAACATGGACGGTCACGGGCCGATGGCTCTTTGACGAGGGTCATCAACCGGTATCGTCCGCTGTAGCATTCTCGATTGGCCGTTGTTTCGATCTTCCCTGGAGTAGTTGCATGGAAACCGCATCCGACCTCGCCACCCGACTGACGCGCGCATCGCGCAAGAAGTTCTGGGACGTCTACAACGCCTTCACCTGGCCCGAGGCCCTGGTCGAGGGCATGTGGATGATGCCGCCCGAGCTGATCTCGCTGTACGGCACACCGGCCTGGGATTCGCTCGACGAGGCCCAGCGCATGCGCCTGAGCCACTACGAGCTCGGCAATTTCTTCAGCCTGGTGCTGCAGGGCGAGCGCCCGCTGGTGCAGGGCCTGGTCGACCGCCTGTACAGCAAGAAGAACAGCAAGGAGATCACCGAGTACCTGCATCACTTCGTCGACGAAGAGAACAAGCACATGGTGATGTTCGGCGAGTTCTGCAACCGCTACATCGGCAAGGTCTACCCCGAGAAGAAGATCAGCCTGCCGCGCGAGTACGCGAAGGGCGAGGAAGAGGTCGCCTTCTTCTGCAAGGTCATGGTGGTCGAGGAGCTCGGCGACTTCTACAACATCACGATCGAGAAGGACGAGCGCATCGAGCCGATGGCGCGCGAGCTCAACCGCGTCCACCACATCGACGAGGCGCGTCACCTGGCCTTCGGTCGCCTCTACCTGGCCGAGCTGTTCGAGCGCCATCGCGGCGGCTGGTCCGAGGAGCAGCTGGCGGGCTTCCGCGGCTGGCTGGTCGAGTACCTGCGTGCGTCCTGGGGCGACTACTACAACCCGACCGTCTACCGCGACGCCGGCCTCGCCGACGGCTACGAGCTGCGCCAGATGGCGCTGGCGCACCCGGCGACGGCGGCTTTGCGCCAGCGCGCGTCGGCCAAGCTGGTCAGCTACTTCGTCAAGACCGGCTTGCTGGCCGAGGAACCCGCGCTCTGAGCGCCGCCCCACCCATGCAAGAGAGCGACGTCCGGACCAAGCTGCGCGACTGGATCCTCAAGCACGCGAAGACCGCCCCTTCCTCGACCTTCTCCGACCAGACGCATTTGCTGGAGGAGGGCATCCTGTCCTCGCTCGACATCGTCGAGTTCGTGCTGTTCATCGAGAGCCTGCGAGGCGAGGACGTCGACGTCGACGACATCGAGCCCGAGGTCTTCACCAGCATCGACACGCTGGTCGCGGCCTTCTTCGCCGCGGCCTGACGGCGGGGCGACGATGGGCTCCGACGTGCGCAGTGTCCGGTCGGGCTTCCTGCGCTCCGCGGAGCGCTTTCCCGAGCGACCGGCCCTTCAGCTCGGCGGCGACACGCTGAGCTACCGGGCGCTGTCGGTCCTGGCGGCGTCGATGGCGACGACGCTCGACGCGGCGGCGCCGCCGGACGAGTTGCCCTTGACCGCCGTGTTCGCCCACCGCTCCGTCACGGCCTATGCCGGCGTGCTGGCGGGCTTGCTGCGCGGTCACGGCTACGTGCCTCTGAATCCCGCCTTCCCGACCGACCGGACCCGGGCGATGCTCGTGCGCTCGGGGTGCCGCAGCCTCATCGTCGACGGCCACGGCGCGCGCCAGCTCGAGGAGGTGCTCGACGGCGTCGGCACGCCCCTGCTGCTGTTGCTGCCCGAGCATGACGACGTCGGCGCCTTCGCGGCGCGCTGGCCGGCACACCGCTTCCTGGGACGCGACGCGCTGCAGGGCGCCTCCGCCTGGCAGGCCCGACCGGTCGACCCCGACGGCATCGCCTACCTGCTGTTCACGTCCGGCAGCACCGGCCAGCCCAAGGGCGTGATGGTGGCGCACCGCAACGTCACCCACTTCGTCGACGCCATGGTCGAGCGCTACGCGGTGACCGAGCACGACCGCTTTTCGCAGACCTTCGACCTGACCTTCGACCTGTCGGCCTTCGACATGTTCGTCGCCTGGGAGCGCGGCGCCTGCCTGTGCGCGCCGACGCAGAGCCAGAAAATGCTGCCCGGCAGGTACGTCACCGAGTGCGGCATCACGGTGTGGTTCTCGGTGCCGTCGACCGCCGTGCTGATGAGCCGGCTGCGCATCCTCAAGGCCGGCAAGTTCGCGGGCCTGCGGCTCAGCCTGTTCTGCGGCGAGGCGCTGCCGGTCGAGGTGCTGCAGAAGTGGGCCGAGGCCGCGCCCGCCTCGGTGCTGGAGAACCTCTACGGCCCGACCGAGCTGACGATCGCCTGCACCCTGTATCGCTGGGATGCCGAGCGCTCGCCGGCCGAGAGCGAACTGGGTGTCGTGCCGATCGGCCATCCCTATCCCGGCATGAAGCTGCTGGTGGTCGACGAACAGCTCGACGAGGTGGCGGTCGGCAAGACCGGCGAACTGCTGATGACCGGGCCGCAGCTGACGCTGGGCTACTACCGCGACGCCGAGCGCACCGCCGCCGCCTTCGTTGTGCCGCCGGGTCGCGACGAGGTCTACTACCGCACCGGCGACCGCGTCCGGCGCCCGGCCGCCGGACGTCCGCTGGTGTACCTCGGGCGCATGGACAACCAGATCAAGATCCAGGGCTACCGCGTCGAGCTGGGCGAGATCGAGGCGGTGATGCGCCAGGAGGCGGGCGTCGAGGTCGCGATCGCCGTCGGCTGGCCCGTCACCGCCAGCGGCGCCGACGGGGTCGTCGGCTTCCTGGGCGCCGACCACGCCGACACGGCAGCGGTCCGCGAACGCATCGTCGCGCGCCTGCCGCCCTACATGCACCCGAGCGCGCTGCACCTGGTCGCCGAGTTCCCACTCAACGCCAATGGCAAGGTCGATCGCAAGGCCTTGCTGCAGCGCCTGGCCGACGCCGCGGCCGCCGCGAAGGAGGGCGCATGAACCGCGATGCGCTGCCCGAGCCGGCACTCGGCGATGCGGCCGCGAACAGACAGCGGTCGGCCGCCGCGGCCGCGCCCGAGGTGCTGCCGATCCTGGGGGTGCCGGTCAGCGACATGCACATGGACGACGCGATCCGCTGGCTCGACCAGCTGATGTCGCGCGGCCCCAAGGCGCACGCGGTGTTCTTCGTCAATGCCCACACGCTCAATCTCGCCTGCGCCGACGCCGACTACCGCGAGGTGCTGCAGCGCGCCGACCGCGTCTATGGCGACGGCACCGGCGTGCGCTGGGCCGCCCGCTGGCTGCACGGCCGGCGCCTGCGCGACAACGTCAACGGCACCGACGTCGTGCCGCGGCTCTTCAACGATCTGGCCGGTCGCGGCCTGCGCTACTTCCTGCTGGGCAACACGCCCGAGCGCATCGAGCGCGCCGCGGCGCACGCGCGCGCGACCTATCCCGGCTGGGTGCAGGCGGGCTTCCACCACGGCTACCTCGACGGCGCGGACCCGGCCGCGGTGATCGAGAAGATCAACGCCTCCGGGGCCCAGCTGCTGCTGGTCGGCATGGGCAACCCCAAGCAGGAACGCTGGATCGCGCGCCACCTGCCGCAGCTTCGCGTGCCGCTGTGCATGGGCACCGGCGGCCTGTTCGACTACTGGGTCGGCGACCTGGTGCGGGCGCCGACCTGGGTCCGGCGCATCGGCTACGAGTGGCTGCACCTGCTGATCCGCCAGCCGCACAAGGCGCGGCGCTACCTGCTCGGCAATCCACTGTTCCTGCTGCGCGTCGCGCGCAGCCGGCTGCTGGGGCTCGATGCCCGGAGAACCTCATGAGCGTCTCGACATTGCGCTGGGTCGTCAAGAAAGCCGCGCGCCGCGCGATGGTGGTGGGCAGCTTCGTCTCCGGCTCGCTGGGCCTGCGGCGCCTGCTCGGCCGCGGGCCGGTGGTGCGGGTGCTGACCTACCACCGCTTCGGCGAAGCCGACCGCGATCCGTGGTGCGTGAGTGCCGCCGACTTCGAGGCGCAGATGCGCTGGCTGGCCGAGCAGCGCCTCGCGGTGTCGCTCGACGACATCGAGCGCTTCGTGCGCGGCGAACGGGACCTGCCCGACGGCGCCGTGCTGGTGACCATGGACGACGGCTTCTCCAGCGTGCTGAACATCGCCGCGCCGATCATGCAGCGACACGGCATCCCGTCGGTGGCCTACGTGACGACCGGCTTTGTCGGCACGACCAGCGCCTCCGGCGAACCCTACCTCAGCTGGGACGAGGTGAAGCGCCTGCCTGCGGCCGGCGTGACCGTCGGCTCGCACGCGCACACCCACCGCTCGATGGCGCAGATCGGCGCCCAGGAGTCGCTCGACGAAGCGCGCCGCTCGAAGGCGCTGCTGGAGCAGCATCTCGGTGCGCCGGTGCTGTCCTTCGCCTACCCCTTCGGCATGCGCCCCGACGAGAGCCCGGCGACCGCGGCCATGCTGACCGGCTGCGGCTACAGCACCGTCTTCATCGCCCAGCACGGGACGCTGCGGCGCGGTGCGCAGACGGCCCGCCTGCCGCGCGTCAAGGTCGAGGGCGGCGAGCCGCTGTGGATGTTCAAGCTGCTGTGTCGCGGCGGCATGGACGCCTGGAAGCTCTTCGACGACACGCTGTGGAAGCTGCAGCGGCCGGCCGTGTCGGAGCAGCTCTGAGCATGCCGACCGACCGCCGGCCCCCGCTGGCGCAGGTGGCGGTCGTCGCCATCGGGCGCAACGAGGGAGAGCGGCTGCGCGCCTGCCTGCGCTCGGTGGTGGACGCCGCCGCGCTGGTGGTCTATGTCGACTCAGGCTCGACCGACGACTCGGTTGCGATGGCCCGTGCCCTGGGCGCCGAGGTGCTGACGCTCGACCTGAGCGTCCCCTTCACCGCGGCGCGCGCCCGCAACACCGGCTGGCGCCACGTGCGCCAGCGGGCCCCCGAGGTGACGCTGGTGCAGTTCGTCGACGGCGACTGCGCCGTGGTCGACGGCTGGCTGCAGCACGCCGCCGACTTCCTGGCGGCCCATGCCGATGTCGCGGCGGTGTGCGGCCGGCGTCGCGAGCGCCATCCCGAGCATTCCATCTACAACCTGCTGTGCGACATGGAGTGGGACGCGCCGGTCGGCGAGACCCGCGCCTGCGGCGGCGACGTGATGATGCGCATCGCCGCGGTCGAGGCCGCCGGCGGCTACCGCGATTCGCTGATCGCCGGCGAGGAGCCCGAGCTGTGCGTGCGCCTGCGTGCCGCCGGCTGGCGCGTCTGGCGGCTGGCCGACGAGATGACCGCCCACGACGCGGCGATGACGCGCCTCTCCCAATGGTGGAAGCGCAGCATGCGGGCCGGCTTCACCTTCGCCGAAGGCGCTCACCTGCATGGCGCACCGCCGGAGCGGCATCGCGTGCGCGAGTCGCGCAGCGCCTGGCTGTGGGGGGCCGTCCTGCCGCTGGCCGTGCTGGCGGCGGCGCTGGCCTGGAGCCCCGGGTTCCTGGCCCTGCTGCTGGTCTACCCGGCGCAGATGCTCAGGCTGTACGGCCGCGTCGCCGGACCGACCGCCCGGGCCCGGGCCTGGCGGGCCTTCTTCCTGGTGATCGGCAAGTTCGCCGAGGCCGCGGGGCAGTTCAAGTACCTGGCACTTCGCTGGTCGGGACGGCAGGCCCACCTGATCGAATACAAGTGAGCCGCGCATGGCGGCCGGGGCGGTGCACCTCTTGCAGTTCGGGCTCGACGACCTGCCGGACGCCGGGCGGCTCGCCTGCCTCGATGCGGCCGAAGTCGCGCGCTCGAGGCGCTTCCATCACGACCGCGACCGCATCCGCTTCCTGACCGGCCGTTGTGTGCTGCGCGAGCACCTGGCGCGCCACACCGGGCTGGCGGCAGGCGCGCTGCGCTTGGTCGAGGGACCCTTCGGCAAGCCCCGGCTCGCCGATGTGCCCGACTGCCACTTCAACCTGAGCCACAGTGCGCACCGGGCCCTGCTGGCCATCGGTGGCGACGCACCGCTCGGGGTCGACATCGAGCTCATCCACCCGGTCGACAAGCTGCCGGCGCTGGCCCGGGCGCACTTCACGGCCGACGAGATCGGCGCACTGATGGCGCGGGCCGTCGACCAGAGGGATGCCGCCTTCCTGCGCCTGTGGACGCGCAAGGAGGCCTGCCTGAAGGCGATCGGCACCGGCCTGAACATCGAGCCCGCGTCCTTCGGCGTGGGCCTGGGGCAGGGCATCGAGCGGGTGCGCATCGACGGGCCCCGGGGCCGTGCGAGCGTCGAGCTGCGCAACGTCGACGTCGGCGCGGACGCCGTCGCGGCGCTGGCGCTGCGGCTCGACTGAGCCGGGTCCGCGGGTCCGCTTTCAGGCGGCCAGCGCCCGCTCCAGCGCCGCCATCCCGTGGTCCCAGGCCAGCGCGAGCTCCTCGACCATCGGTCCGGTGTCGGCCGGCCGCCCGGTGTTCACGACGCGCGCGAGCTTGAGGATCATCGGCTTGCCACCCTGCGCGATGCGCTCGAAGCCGTCGGCCGCCGGCAGCAGCTCGGCGTGGCCGAGTCCCGCCTGCCAGCGCAGGTGCGCGGCGGCCAGCTCGAACGCCGCGCCGAACTGGCGGATCGTCGCGAACGCCCAGGCGTGGTAGTGCGCCAGTCCCCGTGCGGGCAGCGCGGGAAGTTCCTGCGCGAGCCGCAGGCCGAAGCGCCGCATCGGGTTGCTCGCCGGCCGACGCTGCAGATGCTCGCGCAGCTGCCCGAGGGCGATGCGAGCCAGTTCCTGCGGCGTGCGCTGCACCCGCCGGTCGCTGCGAATGAACTCGGCGAACAGCGGCAGGACGGTCGGGTCGGGCGCCAGCCCGATGCGAAACAGCTGACGGAAGTCCTCGTCCTCGAGCTGGTGGTAGCCCGCGTTGTGGAAGTAGCCGAGCCGCTGGGCCTCGACGTCCACGTCGTTCAGCACGATCGTCGTCTTGGTGTGCTGCCGCCGGTAGTCGGTGCCGGCGGTGTCGGGCAGCCAGTAGGCGTCGGACTCGATGCTCAGCAGCCGGCCCGCGCCCAGGTGCTCGACCGCATGGTCGAGCAGCGGGCGCCAGACGTTGAGCTCCTGGACGTCGATGCCGTAGAGCGCGTGCAGGTCACGGTGCGGCGGCTTGAAGAAGGTCCACTGGTCGCCCTCGAAGTCGATCGCGAGCGTGAACGCCATCGCGGCCAGCGGCTCCAGCCCGAGCGCATGCAGCACCTCGATCCAGATGTCGACGTAGCAGTTCTTCTCGAGCCAGACCTGCGACTCGGCATGCAGGTCGTCGGGCCGGTAGTCGGCCGCGACCAGTCCCGTCAGCGCAACGTGGCGAGGCATGCCGCAGGAGGCCTCAGGTCCACAACTGCGCGCGCACGGCGGCGGGCCAGTCGGCCGGCTCGAAGCCGTGGGTCTTGAACAGCGCCATCGTCACGCGCTCGAGCCCGAAACCGAGGCAGGCGGTGTTGGCCACGTCGCCGTCGGCGGTGCGGATGCCGAAGGTGGAACCGAAGTGGTCCTGGTGGAAGTTGAACGAGCACACGGCGGTCGGCTCGGTCAGCGAGATGACGGGGACCAGCACCTCGAACTTGAGCTTCTGCTCCTTCTGGTTCGTCGCCAGCAGCTTGCCGCGGCGGCCGAAGAAGGGATCGGCGGCGATGTCCGTCTGCGCCGGCAGGCCGAGCGACAGCAGCAGGTCCAGGCCGCGCTGCAGCCATTGGTCGCGCCAGGCCAGCACCTGCTCGGGCGTGCCGGCCTTGACGTACTCGCGCACCCGGAAGGACTGCATGCGCGTCGGCTCGGGCGACGGCTCGTGGCGATAGGCCCAGCCCAGCAGCGTGACCAGCCGGCCCTGAGCCGGCAGCGTGCCGGCCAGCGTGGGATAGAGCGGATAGCAGCAGGCCGGGGCCAGCACCACGCCGGTCTGGCCCAGCAACTGGCCCCAGTCGCCGCCGCTGCCGGCGCGCTCGGCCAGCGCCAGTGCCTGGATCGCGTTGCCGAAGAAGCTGTGGACCGCGCCGCAGAGATGAGGGAAGGACTCGAGATAGTGGACCTTCTCGATGACGCGCCGATCGACCACCGGCGGGAAGGTCATCGACTCGGCCCCGTCCGGCGCCCCGACGCGCCGCACCAGCGCGTCGAAGCGCTCCAGCACGTCTTCGAACACGGCGCCGCGGCCGAACGCGCCCGGCACGCCGACCGGCACGATCAGGCCGTGCTCGACCAGGCCGGCGTAGAAGCCGTCAATGTCGTAGGTGACAGTCATTGCGCGTCCTTCAGCACCAGCAGCATCGAGGCGTTCTTCGAGGCGATCCGGTCGTTGGACACCATCAGTGACGCCGACAGGCAGTCGCGGTAGTGGCGGCCCAGGGTGAAGGGGCTGTCGTTCTTGTAGCCGAGGATGCCGACGATCTGCAGCGCCCGGTGCACGATCTGCGGGGCAGCCTCGGAGGCGGCGATCTTGAGGTTGTTGAGCCGCAGCGCCCAGCCGATGCCGAGCAGGTCCTGCTCGCCTGCCGTGCTGTCGGTGGCGTTGTCGAAGGCCTCGGCCACCGACTGCCAGTTGTGCCGCATGGCCTGCAGCTGAACGCTCACTTCAGCCAGCCGGGTGGCGGTCGGGGGGACGGTGCCCGGCTTCTTGCGGGCCTCGCTGCGCACGTAGGAGGCAGCCCGACCCACCGCGTCGGCGGCGATGCCCCACCACAGCGCGGCCCACAAGGTGTGCGAGTAGGGGACCATGGTGCGGGCCGAGATGTCGGCATAGGGCTCGGGCAGGATCTGCTCGACGGGCCCCGATGACTGCAGCCGAAAGCCCGGGCTGCAGGTGCCGCGCATGCCCAGCGTGTCCCAGCTGGTGGTCTGCGTCAGCGTCGCGTCCTCGCGCCGCACCAGCACCAGCACCTGGTCGCCGGCCGCCGCGTCGGCATCGCGGCGGCAGGTGACGGCGATCGCATCGGCATGCGCACAGTACGAGCCGGTGGTGGCGTCCTTGTTCAGCACGAAGCGGTGGCCGTGCCGCTCGACGGCGCAGACGCTGGTGCGCGTCTCGCCGAAGGTGCCGACCTCGGAGGTGATGGAGGCCAGCAGCGGCTGCGTCGCGACGATCTCGCGGAGGTAGGCGCGGAAAGACTCGCTGACCCGGCCGTGGCGCGCGATGCAGCCGACCTGGATGTAGTGCATCGCCAGCACCATGCCGCTGGAGCCGCAGCCCTGGGCCAGGGTCGCGCACAGCTGGGACAGCTCACGCAGGCCGCAGCCCGCGCCGCCGAACTCGCGCGGCACGGCCGCCGACAGCACGCCGGCCTCGCGCAGTGCGGTGATCGACTCGATCGGGAAGCGGGCGTCGGCGTCCACGGCCACCGCGTGCACGGCGGCCACCTCGGTCGCGATGCGCCGGGTCGCCTCGAGCAGGGCGGCGAAGGTCTGGCCGGGCCGGTGGGTGGGAGCGTCCATGCGGGCTGCTGCAGGCAAGGCGGGATGGCCCTGGGCCGAGGATAGCGCCCGCTTCCCCGGTGGCTACCCCCAAGCCAAGGCCGATCCCTGACACTTCGCACGAGGCCGCCTCCTCATTCGGGTGGTTGCCACGAGGTCGGCGGCGCCGCGATAGTCGGCACATTGACACGGATCTGCGTCGAACGTGTTCCGCCCCCTCTGTTGGGAGGATGTCCGGAGCGCGTGCAATCGGCGAAGCTCCCAGCACTTGACGGCGCGACAGCCAGAGCCCCATGCCCCCTTCGATCCCGACCGCATCGACCCTCCCGCTGACCGGGGCGGGCCGGGTGTTCGTCGGCCTCGACATGGTCGACATCCGACGCATCCGCGAGTCGGTCGACCGCTTCGGCGAGCGCTTCGTCGGCCGCGTCTTCACCGCCGACGAGATGGCCTGCGCCAAGGTCGGCACGGACTGGTCCGCCGAGCGCCTGGCGGCCCGCTTCGCGGCCAAGGAGGCGGCGATCAAGGCCTTCGACCTCGGCGACGTCGGCGTCGACTGGCGCGACATCGAGGTCCGCAAGCTGCCCGGCGGCGCCTGCCGGCTGGCCCTGCACGGCCGGGCGGCCGCGCGGGCTGCCAGCCTCGGCGTCGAACACATCGCGCTGAGCCTGAGCCACGACGGCGACTATGCCGCTGCGGTCGTCTCGGCCTCGCGCTCCACCCTCCCTCATCCTGCCTGAGCCAGACCATGAACGAAATCGCAGAAGCCCTCGATGTCCGCATCCGCAAGGTGCTGCGCGATCACGGCCGCCTGAGCCAGGCGATCGATGCGATCGAGCCGCAGGCCGATCTCTACCAGGCCGGCATGACCTCGCATGCCAGCGTGAACGTGATGCTCGCCCTGGAAGGCGAGTTCGACGTCGAGTTCCCCGACCACATGCTCAAGCGCAGCGTCTTCACCAGCATCGCCGCGATCCAGGAGGCGCTGACCGAGCTCGAACAGGTCAGACCCATGCGATGACCGGCGCGTGGCCTTGGACGCAGGCCCCGGGACGGGAGCGCCTCGTCCAGGGGTGGGAGTTGCGGGCCGTGCCGGCCGGCAGCGTCGCGACTCCCGAGGGGCTCGGATCCGACAACGGCGCCTGGCTGCCGATGGACTCACCGTCCACCGCCGCTGCGGCGCTTGCTGCGCGGGGTCTGTGGAGCCTGGACGGCCCACCGCGTCGATTCGACGCCGAGGACTGGTGGTACCGCGTCGGCTTCGACGCGCCCTCGCTGGCGCCGGGCGAGCATCTGCGGCTCGGCTTCGACGGCCTGGCCGGCGTCGCCGACCTCTGGCTCGACGGCGAACGGCTGCTGCGCAGCGACAACATGTTCGTCGCGCAGGACGTCGCGCTGCGGCCCGGCCGCCACCAACTGCACCTGCGCTTCCATGCCCTCGACGGGCTGCTGGCCGCACGCCGCGCGCGGCCCCGCTGGCGCGCGCCGATGGTCGAGCACCAGCAGCTGCGCTGGTGGCGCGTCAGCCTGCTCGGCCGCACGCCCGGCTGGTCGCCACCGGCCGCCGCCGTCGGGCCCTGGCGCGACGTCTGGCTCGAGCGGCGCGGAGCGACGAGCCTGCTGCCGCCGCGCCTGCAGGTCAGCGTCGGCGACAACGGCGTCGGTGAGGTGAGCGTCGAATGCACACCGCACGACCCCGGCGCGGGCGGCATCGCGACGATCGTGCTGGAGCTCGAGCGCGGCGGCATCGTCCACCGCAGCGAGCTGTCGCCGCGCGGCGGCAACCACCGTGGCGCGTTCAGCGGGCGCTTGACGATCCCGTCGGTCGATCGCTGGTGGCCCCACACCCACGGCGAACCGGCGCTCCATGCGGCGCGGCTGGTCGTGCACCCGCGAGACGGCGGCACGGCGCAGTCGCTGTCGCTGGCGCCGGTCGGCTTCCGCAGCCTGGCGCTCGACACCTCGGACGGCGGCTTCGTGCTGCGCGTCAACGGCGTGCCGATCTTCTGCCGTGGGGCCTGCTGGATGCCGCTCGACGTGACGAGCCTGCGCGCATCGCCCGAGGCCTATCGCCAGGCAGTCGCCCAGGCGGCGGCGGCCGGCATGAACATGCTGCGCGTGCCCGGCGCGACGGTCTACGAGGATGCTGCCTTCCATGACGCCTGCGACGAGGCCGGCGTGCTGGTCTGGCAGGACCTGATGTTCGCCAACATGGACTATCCGGCCGGCGACGCGACCTTCGCCGCGTCGGTGCGGACCGAGGTGGACCAGCAGCTGGCGTCGTGGCAGGCGCGGCCGTCGATGGCCGTCGTCTGCGGCAACAGCGAGGTCGAGCAA
Organism: uncultured Methylibium sp.; assembly: GCA_964616015.1. Taxonomy (GTDB): domain Bacteria; phylum Pseudomonadota; class Gammaproteobacteria; order Burkholderiales; family Burkholderiaceae_C; genus Methylibium. Next base: position 33,576 of record CAZTTC010000003.1, read on the forward strand.
CAGGCCGCGATGTGGGGCGCTCCCCGCGACGTCTGGCAGCCGGCGCTGTTCCACGACACGCTGCGCCAGCAGGTCGAGGACGGGCTGCCCGGCGTGCCCTACTGGCCGTCCAGCGCGCACGGCGGCGCGTTCCCGCATCAGAGCGACGTCGGAACCTCCTCGTACTACGGCGTCGGGGCCTACCTGCGTCCGCTCGAGGATGCGCGTCGAGCCGCGGTGGCGTTCACCACGGAGTGCCTGGGCTTCTCGAACCTGCCCGAGAACAGCGCGATCGCGCGCATGCCCGGCGGGCACGCGCTGCGCGTGCACCATCCGACCTGGAAGGCCCGGGCGCCGCGCGACCTGGGCGCGGGATGGGACTTCGAGGACGTGCGCGATCACTACCTGGGGCAGCTGTTCGAGGTCGATCCGCTGCGCTGCCGCTACGCCGACCACGAGCGCTATCTCGCGCTCGGCCGCGCCGTGACCGGGGAGGTGATGGCCCGCGCCTTCGCCGAGTGGCGCCGGCCCGGCTCGCGCTGTGGCGGCGCGCTGGTCTGGTTCCTGCGGGACCTGTGGGCCGGCGCCGGCTGGGGTGTGGTGGACGATGCCGGTGTGCCGAAGGCGGCCTATCACCATCTCAAGCGCGCCCTGCAGCCGCGCTCGGTGGCGCTCACCGACGAAGGCGGCAACGGCCTGGTGGCCCATGTCGCCAACGAGCGGCCGCAGCCGCTGGCGGGCGAGTTGCGCATCGGTCTCTATGGCCCGTCCGACGCGCTCGTCGCGCAGGCGATCCAGGGCGTGCGGGTCGACGCGCGCAGCGCGGCCTCCTTCCCCCTGGCCGCTGCCTTCGACGGCTTCCACGACCTCACGCACGCCTACCGGTTCGGGCCGCCCACTGCGCGGCTGGTGCACGTGCGTCTGCTCGAGGCCGATGGCATCGAGCAGGCCGAGGGCTTCTTCTTTCCGGCCGGCATGTCGCTCGGCATGCCGGTCGACATCGGCCTGGCCGCGACGCTGCATCCTCTGGATGGCGGGCGGGTCGACGTCGTCGTGGGCTGCCAGCGGTTCGCGCGGTCGGTGCACCTGGAGCTCGATGGGTTCGTGTTCGACGACAACCACTTCCACCTTGCCCCGGGCAGCCAGCGCCGCGTCACCGGCCGGCCGCTCGGCGCGGCCGGCGGTCCCCTGCGCGGCAGCGTGTCGGCGCTCAACGCGGACCGCACCATCGCCTTGCGAGCCCCGCCATGAGCGCGCCGCAGGCGCAAGCCTTCTACTTCGGCAGCGAAGCCGAGCCGCTCTTCGGCTGGCTGCACCGTCCGGCGCCGGGCAGCCTGGCCGGCTTGGGCGTGGTCATCTGCAACCCGTTCGGCTTCGAGGAGGTCTGTGCGCACCGCAGCCTGCGGCGACTGGCCGAAGCGGCTGCGGCCGTCGGCATCCCGACGCTGAGGTTCGACTACGCCGGCTGCGGCAACTCGGCCGGCGACGAGTTCGATGCCGATGCGGTCGGGCGCTGGACGCGTTCGATCCACCAGGCGGTCGAATGCCTGCGGCGCGCCAGCGGCGTGGCGCAGGTGGTCCTGCTCGGCGTGCGACTCGGCGCAGCACTGGCCAGTGTGGCGGCGGTCCAGCGCGACGATGTCGCCGGCCTCGTCGCCGTGGCGCCGGTGGTGCGCGGGCGCGCCTGGCTGCGTGAACTCACGATGCTGGCGCAGGCCGGTGCGGCGCCGGCCGGCGGCGCGGGCGAGGGCGACGGCCGCATCGAGTCGGCCGGCTTCGTGCTGACGCGCGAGACGGGCCAGGCCCTCGCTGCGGTCGATCTGCGCACGCTGGGCCGGCCGCCGGCCGGGCGCGTGCTGATCGTCGAACGGGACGACCTGCCGGCCACCGACGACTGGGCCCCGGCCCTCCAGCGCCTGGGCGCCGAGGTGAGCGTGGCGCGGTGGGGGGGCTACGCCGGCATGATGGATGACCCGCAGCGTTGCATCGTGCCGCTGGACATGATCGAAGGCATCGTGCGGCAGCTGCAGGACTGGCAGGCCGCGGTGGCGCTGCGGCGGGTCCTGGCCGAGCCCGTCGGCGCGACCGAGATCCAGGGGCCGGCCCGCGAGACCGCCGGCCTCGCCATCCGCGAACGCCTGGTGCAGGTCGACACCGGTGGCTCGATCCTCTTCGGTGTGCTGACCTCGCCAACGTCCGACGCACCGCCTCCGGGCAGGCCGGCGGTGCTGATGCTGAACTCCGGCTCGGTCCACCTGATCGGCCCGAACCGGCTGTGGGTGAGGCTCGCGCGGCGCTGGGCCGCGCGCGGCATGACCGTACTGCGCGTGGACCTCTCCGGCATCGGCGACAGCCCGCCGCGCCCGCGCGCCGACGACAACGTCGTCTATTCGCCGCACGCAGCCGCCGACATCGCGAGTGCCCTGGCCTTCCTGAAGGCCCAGGCGCCCGGCCGCGACTGCCGCCTCGTCGGGCTGTGTTCCGGCGCCTACCACTCGCTGAAGGCGGCGGTCGCCGGGCAGGCCGCGAGCGCGGCGGTGATGATCAACCCGCTGACCTACTTCTGGCACGACGGCGACGAGCTGAGCGAGGTCCACGACTACGAGGTCGCCGAGCTGACGTCGCGCTACCGTGGCAAGCTCTTCACGCGCGATCCCTGGATGCGCCTGGTGCGCGGCGAGCTCGACATGAAGCTGATCGCCCAGGTGGCGACACGGCGCGTCTCGCATGCCGTTCAGCCGCCGCTGCTCGAGCTGGCCCGACGGCTGCGCTGGCCGCTGCAGGACGACCTGGTGGCCGAGCTGCGGTCGGCCGCCCGCCATGGCATCCGGCTGCACTTCGTCTTCGGCAGCCACGCGGCGGGACTGACCCTGCTGCAGCGGCAGGCCGGCGGCTGGATGCGGGGCATGCTGCGCCGGCACGAGGCGTCGATCGACCGGGTCGCCCAATCGGACCACACCTTCACGCGACTCGAAGCGCGCGAACGCCTCGTGCAGCTGCTCGATGGCCTGATCGTGAGCGGCGGCCCGCGCTGACCGCCATGAGTCGCGCCGACCCGCGCGCCGACTTCCGCCCGGACATCAACGGCCTGCGCGGCCTGAGCGTGGCCCTGGTCGTGGCCTATCACCTGCAGCTCAGGGGGGCGGGCGGCGGCTACCTCGGCGTCGACGTGTTCTTCGTGATCTCCGGCTACCTGATGACGCAGATCGTCTGGCAGGGGCTGACCGAACAGCGCTTCGACTACGCCGGCTTCGTCGCCGCGCGGATCGTGCGCATCGTGCCGGCGCTGGCCGCGCTGCTGGCCGTGCTGTTGGCGGCCGGCGCCGTGTTGCTGCCGCCGTTCGATCTGCGCATCCTGGGCGAGCAGGCCCTGTGGGCGGCCGGTTTCGCCTCCAACGAGTTCTTCCGCGCCGGCTCCGGCTACATCACGCAAGGCGCCGACACACACTGGCTGCTGCACACCTGGTCGCTGTCGGTGGAGGGGCAGTTCTACCTGCTGTATCCGCTGCTGCTGATGGCTGCGGCCGGCCTGCTGCGGGTCGCGCGGGCGCCGGCCTCGATGGACACCCGGCGCCGCATCCTGCTCGGCGTCGTTGTCTTGCTCGCAGCGGCCTCCCTGGGGTGGCAGGCCCGGCAGCTCGACGCCGATCCGGACGGGAGCTTCTTCCTGCTGCCGTCGCGGGCCTGGGAGCTGCTCATCGGCGGGGCGGCCTTCCTCGCCGTCGCCGGACGCAGCCGGGCGCCGGGGCGTTGGCGCGTCGCGGCCAGCCACGCCGGCGTGGCGATCGTGCTGGGCAGCGCGCTGCTGATCGCGTGGCTCCACCTGCGGCCGGTCGGCATGGGACCGCTGCTGCTGCTGCCGACAGTTGGCGTGGCCCTGGTGCTGTGGGCCGACCATCGCGGCAATGCCCTGCTGCGCCCCGCCTGGCTGCAGGCGTTGGGGCGGTGCTCGTACTCGGTGTACCTCTGGCATTGGCCCTTGATCGTCGCGGTGCGGATCACCGGCCTGCCGCTCGACCACCCGCGCGCGGCCACCGCCGCGACGCTGGCGGCATCGCTGGTCGCCGGCTGGTGCTCGTACCGCTGGATCGAGCGGCCGCTGCTGCGCCGTGGCGGCGCGGCGTCGCCGCGCCGCGTGCCGGTATCGGCGCCGGCCGGGCTGCTGCTGGCCGGACTGCTGGTGGGCGCCGCGGCCTTCGGCATCGTGGCCTCCGACGGCCTGGCCTGGCGCGACCGGGCCGGTCACGAGGCCATGAGCGCCTACCAGGCCTCGGTGCCGCCGCTGTACTTTCCCGAGCGGTGCAGCAACTTCCGCAAGCCGGTGGCGGCGATGACGGTCTGCCCGATCGAGAAGGACGCGAGCCGCCGCCTCCTGGTCATCGGTGACTCGCACGCCGAATCGCTGTACGCCTGGTTCGTCGCGCACAGCGAGGTCTCGGTGGATTTCTACTCGGCGTCGGAGTGCCCGCCGGTGCCGAACTTCGAGCGCGTCCAGCCCGGCTATCACTGCGCCGACTATGCGGCGCGCGCCTGGCAGCTGGCCGGCTCGGACGCCTACGACACCGTCGTCGTCGCGGCGCGATGGGCCACGCCGGCCCTGAGCGGCCCGCCGTACTGCCACCGCCAGGCGTCCGGGCACTGCCCCTTCCCGGCGAGCGGCGAGAAGTCGGCCCGGGTGGTCGACGAGCTGCGCGCGGCGGTCGAGCGGACGCTGGCCGCCGGCAAGACCGTGGTGATGCTCGACAGCACACCGGAGGCTCGCATGAACGTGCCCGAGCATGTGGCCCGCGAGCGCTTCTGGCACGGCGAGGTGCGCTCGACGATCCCGCGGCGCATGCTGGCCGCGCAGACCGCGTGGATGGAGCCCCTGCTGCAGCAGCTGTCGGGCCGACCGGGATTCCACCGTGTCAGTCTGAACGAGCCGCTGTGCACGGCGACGGATTGCCGGATCTTCGACCCGCAGCTCGGGCGGCCGATCTACATCGACGGCAGCCACTTCGACCCGGTGTGGATGGCGCAGCATGGGGGCGTGCTGATGCCCTTCGCGCGCGTGCCGGCGGTGCGATGAGCCCGGCGCCGGCCCGTGCCATCGCGTGATGCATTACCGGTCCGCCAGCCCCTCAACCCGGTGCCTGGCGGCTCGCGTGCCCATCGAGCGGCCCGTGCTTCGGTAGGATTCCGGCTCGCGTGCCGAGACCGGCACCCTCCTGAGGCGCCCCCGCCCGATCGAAGCCACCGTGAAGACCGGCCCCCGCTACCTGCTGATCTCGCCCTGCCGCAACGAGGCGGACTACATGCGCCAGACGCTGGACTCGGTCGTCGCGCAATCCCTGCGGCCCGCCCGCTGGGTGATCGTCGACGACGGGTCGACCGACGCGACGCCGGCGATCCTGGCCGAGTACGCGGCGCGCCATGACTGGATCCGCATCGTCACGCGCCCCAACCGCGGCGTTCGCGCCGTCGGGCCGGGGGTGGTCGATGCCTTCTACTCGGGCTACGACACCATCGATGTCGACGACTACGACTACCTCTGCAAGCTCGACCTCGACCTGCGCATGCCGCAGCGCTACTTCGAGACGCTGATCGAGCGCATGCAGGCCGACGACCGCCTGGCCACTTGCAGCGGCAAGTCCTACGTCGAGCAGGACGGCGCCCAGGTCTACGAACGACATGGCGACGAGAACTCGATCGGTGCTGCCAAGTTCTACCGCGTCGACCGCTTCAAGGCGATCGGCGGCTTCGTGCGCGAGGTCGGCTGGGACGGCATCGACGGGCACAAGTGCCGCATGAACGGCTGGATCGCTGTCAGCTGGGACGAGCCGGCACTGCGCTTCATCCACCTGCGGCCGCAGGGCTCCAGCCACAAGGGCGTCTACACCGGCCGCGTGCGGCAGGGCTTCGGCCAGTACTACATGGGCACGAGCTTCCTGTACCTGACCGCGAGCGCGGTGTCGCGCTTCAACCAGAAGCCCTATGTGCTGGGCCAGCTGGCCGTGCTGTGGGGCTGGCTCTGGGGGGCGCTGCGGGCCAAGCCACGCTACGCCGACGTGGAGTTCCGTCGCTTCCTGCGCCGCTACCAGCTGCGTTCGCTGCTCGTCGGCAAGCGGCGAGCCGCCGAGGAGTGCCTGGTCCACGGGCGCACCGCTTGAGCCCGCCTGCGGCCCTGTTCCTCGACCGCGACGGCGTGATCAATGTCGATCATGCCTACGTCCATCGGCGCGAGGACTTCCAGTTCATCGACGGCATCTTCGAGCTGTGCCGCTCGGCGCGGTCGCGCGGCTATCGCATCTTCGTGGTCACCAACCAGGCCGGCATCGGCCGCGGCTACTACACCGAGGACGACTTCCACGCGCTCACGGCGTGGATGCTGGAGCGCTTCGCGGCCGAGGGCGCGCCGATCGACAAGGTCTACTTCTGCCCCTTCCACCCCGAGCATGGCGTGGGCGCCTACAAGCTCGACTCGCCGATGCGCAAGCCAGGGCCCGGGATGATCCAGCAGGCCGCACGCGAGTTCGGCGTCGATCTCGCCGCGTCGATGCTGGTGGGCGACATGGACACCGACATCCAGGCCGGCGTGGCGGCCGGCATCGGCCGGCTGCTGCAGTTGCGGCCAGCCGATGACGAGCGGCCGGTGCATGCCGCCGCCGCGCGCATCCGCCGGCTGGCGGATGCCGACGCCTACTTGCGTGCGGCCTTGTCGGCGTAGCCCTTCGGGTAGCGCTGGTGCCAGGTCCAGGCGGTCTGGACGGTGGCGCGGATGTCCTCGTAGCGCGGCGCCCAGCCCAGGCGGGTCTTGAGCTTGGCCGGATCGGCCACCAGCGCCGGCGCGTCGCCGGGGCGGCGTGCCACGACCTGCAGCGGGATCTTGCGGCCGGTGACGTCCTCGCAGGCCTGGTGCACCTGCTTCACCGACTGGCCGTTGCCGGTGCCGATGTTGAACACCTCGGCGGTCGTCGGCGTGGTGGCCGCGATCGCCAGCAGGTGGGCCGAAGCCAGGTCGTCGGTGTGCACGTAGTCGCGGATGCAGGTGCCGTCGGGCGTCGGGTAGTCGTCGCCGTAGAGCATCAGCTGGTCGCGCTGGCCGAGTGCCACCTGCAGCAGCAGCGGGATCAGGTGGGTCTCGGGCTCGTGGTTCTCGCCGAACTCGCCGTCGCCGTCGGCGCCCGAGGCGTTGAAGTAGCGCAGAAGGGTGTAGCCCAGGCCGTAGGCGTGCGCGAAGTCGCGGATCATCCACTCGACCGCGAGCTTGGTGCGCGCGTAGGGGCTGCAGGGGATCTGCGCGGCCGCTTCGTTCATCGGCGGCTCGGGGTTGTCGCCGTAGGTAGCGCAGGTGCTCGAGAAGAGCATGCGTGCCACGCCGGCCTCGCGCATCGCGCGCAGCAGGCTCAGCGTGCCGCCGATGTTGTTGCCGTAGTGGTGGTCGGGGTTGGTGACCGACTCGCCGACATAGGTCGCGGCGGCGAAGTGCATCACCGCCTCGGCGCCGTGCGCCTTCATCGCGGCGGCCAGCGCCGCGGTGTCGCGGATGTCGCCCTCGATCAGACGGCCCGCGGGCACCGCGAGGCGGTGGCCCTCGGACAGGTTGTCGAAGGCGATGGCGTCGTGGCCCTGGGCCAGCAACAGCCGCAGGCAGGCGCTGCCCACGTAGCCGGCACCGCCGGTGACGAAGATCCTCATGGGGTGATTCCTGTGGAAGATGGAAGGGTGTCGCGCAAGCCGGCGGCGTGGGCCCGCCGCGCCGCCTCGAGCGCGGCCAGGTCGCCGATGTCGCGGTGGTAGCCGCCATGCACGTGGCCGCGCATGCGGCCGACGAAGCGCGGCAGCACGTCGTAGCCGATGTCGAAGGCGCGCAGGGCGGCGATCTCGCGCCACGCCGCCGCCGTGACCGCGTAGACGCCGGCATTGGCCAGGTCGGAGCGCGGCTCGGCGGGCTTCTCCTCGAAGGCGACGATGCGTCCCCCGGCGTCCATGTCGGCGATGCCGCAGGCGCGCGGGTTGGGGGCGTGGAACAGCAGCATCGTGAACGGCTCGTCGTGGCTGCGATGCGTGCGCAGGAAGTCGGCGAGGTCCAGGTCCGACAGGTTGTCGGCGTAGACGATCAGCACGTCGTCGGCGTCGTCCGCGAAGTCGGCGTGCGCGGCGATGGTGCCGGCCGAACCGAGCAGCACGCGCTCGTAGGTCTCGGCGGCGCGGAAGCCTTCGCCGTTCTTGGCGGCCAGGAAGGCGCGCACCGGGTCGGGCAGGTGATGCGTGTTGACCATCACGTCGTGCACGCCGGCGCGGCGCAGCGCGGTGAACCAGTGGTCCAGCAGCGGACGGCCGCCGATCTCGACCAGGCACTTCGGGACCGTGTCGGTCAGTGGGCGCAGACGGCTGCCCAGGCCGCCGGCCAGCAGCAGGGCCTTGGTGCGCCGCGGCGACGCACCCGGATCCGCGTCGGCGCTCACGCCTTCTTGACGTCGCGCACGACGTTCAGCGCGGCCATCTGCTGGTTGCAGTAGTCGAGGATCTGCGCGGCGTTCTCCGCCGTGGACAGCCAGCCCCGGTAGGCCTCGACGCTGTCGTGCACCGTGCGCTTCGGCTTCCAGCCCAGGGCCTTGAGCTTGCTCACGTCCGAGCAGATGTGGCGCGTGTCGCCGAAGCGGAACTTGCCGCACGGGGTGGCGACGTAGCCTTTCGCGCCGAAGACCTCGGCCACGACGGTCGCGAACGACGACACCGTGTGGGCGTGGTCGCCGCCGACGTTGAACATCTCGAAGTCGGCGCGCGCATCGCGCAGCACCAGCAGGTTGGCGTCGACCACGTCCTGGATGTTGACGAAGTCGCGCACCTGCTGGCCGTCCTCGTAGATCATCGGCTCGCGGCCGAGGTGAAAGCTCAGGCAGAACACGCGGCAGGCGCCGCTGTAGGCGTTGTAGAAGCTCTGGCGCGGGCCCTGGACGATGGAGTAGCGCATCGCCACCGTCGGGATGCCATAGCGCTTGCCCAGCGACAGCGCCACGCGCTCCTCGGCGATCTTGGACAGGCCGTACTGGTTCTGCGGGTTGGCGACCGTCTCGTCGGTGGGGCGCCATGCGAGCGGGCCACGAAAGCCCGGCGGCGCCTGCACGTCCCAGAGGCCGACCTCGAGCTGCTCCGTCGGGCGGATGTCCGGCAGCACCGGCTTGCCGTTGGCGTCGTGGTACAGGCCTTCGCCGAGCGCCGCCTGGCTGGAGGCGACGATGACCTTCTTCACCGGCAGCTTCTCGCGCACGATCAGCTCGTAGATCAGCGCGGTGCTGGTGACGTTGACGTCGAAGAAGCGGCTGAAGGTCGGCAGGTAGTCCTGGAAGGCCGCCAGGTGGTAGACCACGTCGCAGCCGCGCAGCGCGTCGAGCAGGACCGTGGCGTCGCGCACGTCGCCGCGCACGAATTCGATGCGCGGGTCCAGGTAGTCGGGCACGCGGCGGCCGGGGTGGACCGGCTCCTCGAGCGAGTCGAGCACGCGCACCTGGTGGCCCTCGCGCAGCAGCGCATCGGCGGTGTGGGATCCGATGAAGCCGGCTCCGCCGGTGATCAGGACGCGAGTGCTCATTGGTTATGCAGCAGGCGCTGGTGGTCGCTGATGAAGATGATGCGGCCACCACGGCGGTCGATGCCCAGCGTGAGCTCGCGCGGATGGCCGAGGGCGTCGCGGATCAGGCCATGGCGCTCCTTCGGCGCCAGCAGCAGCAGGAAGCCGCCGCCGCCGGCGCCCAGCAGCTTGCCGCCCTGGGCGCCGAGCTTGCGCGCCTGGTCGTACCAGGCGTCGACCTTGTCCATGCTGATGCCGAAGCCGAGCGAGCGCTTGAGCTCCCAGCCCTCGTGCAGCAAGCGCGCGAACTCGTCCAGGCCGTTGCCGCCGCCGAGCGCCAGGCGCATCTCGTGCGCCAGGTCGCGCATCGCACGCAGCACCGACATGCGGTCCTTGGTGCCTTCGCTCTGGCGCTTGAGGATGCCGTCGGCGTCGCGCTGCTGCTCGGTGTACAGCAGCATCATGCGGTCCGACAGCTCGTGCATGGTCTCGGGGCGCGCCGGCACCGGCTCGACATCGACGCTGTCGTCGGGGTTGAAGCGGATGTAGTTCAGGCCGCCGAAGGCCGCCGCGTACTGGTCCTGCTTGCCGATCGGCTTGCCCAGCACGTCGATTTCGATGCGGCAGGCCTGCTCAGCGAGGTTCTTGGCACTGACGATCTGGCCCTTGTAGGCATACAGCGCCTGCAGCACGCCGACGGTGAGCGAGCTCGACGAGCCCATGCCGGTGCCCGCCGGCACGTCGCCGACGGTCGTGATCTCGAGGTGGCGGCCCAGGCCGGTCATCTTGAGCGCCTCGCGCACCAGCTCGTGCTGCAGCTGGCCGACGCCGTCGACGATCTCGACCCGGGTGTAGGACACGCGCGTGGAAGGCTCGAAGCGCGGGCTGACCGTCACGTACATGTGCTTGTCGATCGCCATCGACAGCACCGCGCCGTACTCCTGGCGGTAGTAGGCCGGCAGGTCGGTGCCGCCGCCGGCGAAGCTGACCCGGTAGGGGGTCTGGGAAATGATCATGGAGTCAGACCCCGCTCATCTGCTGTTGGGGATGCGCCGGCGCGGCGGCGGTGACGGCCTGTCGGCCGAGGCCGAGTCGCTGGCGGTAGCGCTCGATCAGGGGCTCGAGGCAGGTGCCGAGGTCGAAGCGTTCGTGGACCCAGCGTCGGCCGTCCTCGGCCAGGCGTCGGCCGAGCGCCCGGTCGTGCATCAGGCGGGCGATCGCATCGGCCAGTGCGGCCGGGTCGTTGGGTGGGATCAGCAAGCCGGTCTCGCCGTCGCGGATCAGGTCCGGGATGCCGACCAGCCGCGTCGAGATCGCCGGCAGACCGCTGGCCATCGCCTCCATCAGCATCTGCGGCAGGCCGTCGACATCGCCGTCCGCGGCCCACACGCAGGGCAGCACGTAGACGTCGCCGCCGTGCATGAAGTCGATGATCTTCTCCTGCAGCAGCGCCTGGCCGGTGATCGCGATGCGATCGGCCAGGCCGACGCGCTCGACGTGCGCCTTCAGCGCGGCCTCCAGCGGGCCGCTGCCGCCGATCACGACCTCGAAGCGCTCGCCGCGGTCGGCCAGCAGCCGGCAGGCGTCGATCAGGTCGGCGAAGCCCTTCTTCTCGACCAGTCGGCCCGAGGCCACGATGCGGTAGGGGCGTTCGCCCTGCCGTGCGTCGGCGGCCGGTGGGTAGAACACCGCCGGGTCGATGCCGCAGTAGGCGATGAAGAGCTGCTCGGGCCGAGCGCCGTGCTCCAGGTAGAACCGGCGGTGGAACTCCGAGATGCAGACGATGAAGTCGGCGCGCGCGATCTTGTCGAGCAGCGCGCAGCGGTCGCGGTAGAGGTCGGTGGCGTGGCCGGTGAAGCTGTAGGGCACGTCCAGCAGCCAGGCGCCGACCATCGCGATCGTGCCGCAGGAGTTGATCCACTGCGAATGGATGTGCGTCACGGGCTCCGGGCCGGCGCGCAGCCGGCGCGCCCAGTGGCAGGCCACGGCGAAGTGCGCGATGCCGGCGATCCGGGCACGCAGGTGCTCGCGGCGGCCGAACAGCGCGTTCGAGAGTGCCGCGAAGAACCGCCGGCCGAACAGCAGCGGCCCGAGCAGCAGCGACACCAGCAGACCGAGCGGCGGCAGCGGATAGAGGGGGCGCGTCTGCTCGTTGAGGCGCACCGCCCAGGGCGACGCGTGGAAGAGCTGGTCCGGCCCGCGCATCGCATGCAGCACGAAGGGCACGCCGCCGGCCTCGACGCGGCTCAGCTCGTTGGCCACCCAGGCGTTGCCGATGCCGTTCTGCGTGACGTAATGGATCATGGCCGCGCTGCCGTCCGACGGGGCGTCACTTGCGCTGCTTCAGGTAGAAGGCCAGGATCGATCCGGCGGCCATGTGCATGTCCTCGATCACGCCGTACTGGTCGCTGTCGACGTGCAGGCAGATGTCGGCCATCTGGCGCAGCTTGCCGCCCGTGAAGCCGGTCATCGCGACCGTCTTGGCGCCGGTCTTGCTGGCGTACTCCGCGGCCTTGATGACGTTGGGCGAGTTGCCGGACCCCGAGATGATGACGACCAGGTCACCGGCGTTGAGCAGGTTGCGCAGCTGCCGCGAGAACAGCTCCTCGTAGCCGAGGTCGTTGCCGATCGCGGTCATGAAGGCCGTGTTGTCGTTGAGGGACATGCAGCGGATCAGCGGCTTGCCGACGCGCTCGGCGGTCTTGGACCAGTCCGTCGCGATGTGCGAGGCCGTGGCGGCGGAGCCGCCGTTGCCCATGACGAAGATCTGCTTGCCCTTCTTCTCGACGGTCTCGATCGCCTTGGCGATCTTCTCCAGCGCCGCGAAGTCGAACTTCTGCCACTGCTCGAGCTCGCGGTCGCGGTACCACTCGGCGAAGGCCCGCAGGCCCAGGCCGCCGGGGCCGGTGCCGGTCATGTTCGACGCGGCCAGGCCCGGCGTCTTCTTCTCTTTGATGGTGGGGGCTTTCTTGCTCATCATGTCCTCTCGGGGTGGCCGAGCGCGCGGATCGCGGCTCGCTGGATGCTCGGTGGGGGGCGTGACCGGCGATGGCGTCGACACAGCGGGGGGTGATGCGACCGACCGGCCTCAGGCCGGCCCCGGCAGGCCGGCGAGTCGCGCGCGGCCTGCCGGCGACACGGACTTCAGCAGTTCGGTGACGAAGGCCTCGTGCTGCGCGAAGGCCTGCGCCGAGTCGTCGTCGATGGAAGAGACGCGAAACAGCAGCCCGTCCGGCACGCGACCGGTCAGGGCGAACTTGAGTTCGACGATGCGCATCTCGTGGCGATCGCGGATCGGCACGCCGCCGGCCGTCAGCCAGTAGGTGACCGGCTCCTTGCGATGGCTCAGGCTCGTCTCGAGGCGGCGACCGGGAATCGCCCCGAAGGGTGTGGTGATCAGCGACTCGACGTTGCTCTGCAGGGTGAAGCCCTGGGCCGGATAGCAGGCCTCGGGTCGGTGGGCCCGCAGACCTCCTCGCTGATCGTCGCCGTAGGCCACCGACAGCATGATGCGGTAGCCCCGGGCGTCGACGTAGGACCGCGTCAGCACCTGCGAATACAGCTTGTCCAGCAACTCCTGCTGCTGGGGGTTCACGACCTGCGCTGCACCCGGCGACTCGGCCCAGCGGCCGAACTGGCGCGGCACCAGGTCTTCCAGCACGAGGCGTGGCCGGCCAGCGGCGCCCGGCTCGGCCGTCGGTCGCACGAAGCCGCCGATCGCCGCTGCCGCGACCATGCCGGCCGCCACCCGCAGCGCGGTGCGCCGCGGGCGCGCCGGCGGCGGCCCGTCGGGCGTGGGGGCGCGCTCGGGCAGCATCGTGGCCGTGGCGGTCATCGAGACGTTCACAGTCGCCACACGCGCAGGCCGTTGCCTTCGAGTGCGCGGTCGTCGAAGCACGCCTTGACGTCGATGAAGCAGCCGCCCTTGACGACCTTGCGGCTCAGCGCCTCGACGCCGAGCTCGCGGAACTGGTCGTGCGCCACGGCGGCGACGATCGCCTCGGCGCGCGGCAGCTCGTCCCAGCTCATGAGCTTGACGCCGTACTCGTGCAGGGCCTCCTCGGGGTCGGCTTCGGGATCGTGCACGAAGACCTCCACGCCGAAGCTGCGCAGCTCGTTGATGATGTCGACGACCTTGCTGTTGCGCAGATCGGCGCAGTTCTCCTTGAACGTCAGGCCCAGGACGTTGACCTTGGTGCCCTTGATGTAGCTGCCGGCCGAGATCATCTGCTTGACGGTCTGCTCGGCGATGAACTTGCCCATGCCGTCGTTGATGCGGCGGCCGGCCAGGATCACCTGCGGGTGGTAGCCCAGCATGCCGGCCTTGTGCGTCAGGTAGTACGGGTCGACGCCGATGCAGTGGCCGCCGACCAGGCCCGGCTTGAACTTGAGGAAGTTCCACTTGGTGCCGGCCGCCTGCAGCACCTCGCTGGTGTCGACGCCGACCTTGTCGAAGATGATCGCCAGTTCGTTCATCAGTGCGATGTTGAGGTCGCGCTGCGTGTTCTCGATGACCTTGCAGGCCTCGGCGGCCTTGATGCTGGAGCAGCGGTAGACGCCCGGCTTGACGATCTTCTCGTAGAGCTGGGCCACCTGCTCCAGGGTGTCCGGCGTGTCGCCGGAGACGACCTTGACCACGTTCGTCAGCATGTGCTCGCGGTCGCCGGGATTGATGCGCTCCGGGCTGTAGCCGACGAAGAAGTCCTGCTTCCAGCGCAGCCCGGAACTCTGCTCGATCACGGGGATGCAGACCTCCTCGGTCGCGCCCGGGTAGACGGTCGACTCGAAGACGACGATCGCACCGCGCTTGAGGTTCGGCCCGATGCTGCGGCTCGCGCCGACGAGGGGGCTGAAATCCGGGTTGTGCGCGGCGTCCACCGGTGTCGGCACGGCCACCAGGATGAAGTCGGCCTCGGCCAGCGAACGGGGGTCGCTGGAGTATTCCGCATGCACGGCCAGGCGCATCTCGGCATCCGGGATCTCCTTCGACGGATCGACGCCGCTGCGGCACTTGGCCACCTTGGCAGTGTCGATGTCGAAGCCGATGGTGCGGCCGAGCTTTCCGAACTCGACCACCAGCGGCAATCCGACATACCCGAGGCCTATGACCGCAACCGTCCGCATTCCGTCCACTCCTGAAATCAAATCGTGATCCGCGCCGCTGTCCAACCGCCGCCTCAGCGCAGCATCAACTGCCCGAGGCAGCTGAAGGCGTTGGCATGCAGGTCCGAGGACAGGGGGGTCGAGGTGGTCCGCACGTCGCGGATGAACGAGCAACCGAAGCCGAGCGAGCGCGTCGGCGTCCAGAAGGCGCCGAGCGAGTAGCTCGTCGACTTGTCGGTGCCGCCTGCGCCCGAGGCGTCGGCCAGGTTGCGTCGTGTGAAGGTGACGCCGGCATCGAGTCGGATCTTGGCGGTCAGCTCGTAGAGCGAACGCAAGGCGAGCGAGTTGGTCACGCGGCTGAAGTCGGAGGTGGTCACGGTCGACGGCGCGGTGGTGGGGCCAGCGCCGGTGTCGGGCGTGCCGGGGGTCGTCGGTGTCGATCCGGTCGGCGTCGATCCGCCCGACACGGCCGCGGCGGCGGTCGCGAAGCTGGCGTCCTGGCCCGTCTCGCGCGATGCCGTGGTCACGAACTGCAGCCGTCCGGTGGGGCGCCAGGCCCAGCTCAGCAAGCCGGTGAGGCCGGAGAAGTCGTTCACGGTCGCGAGGTCGTATTCGACCTTCGAGTAGCTCAGGCGCGCGTTGACCGAGCTGAGTCCGCTGGGCACCCAGTAGGCGCCCAGGTAGATGTCACGACGATCGGCGCGGTCGGCCTGGTACTCGCCCGGCGCCACTTGGAGGAAGCGCGGGTACTTCGACTTCTGCCCGCTCACGCCGGTGCTGAGGGTGAGGGCGCCGCCGGGCCGGTAGCTGATGCCCGCACTCGCGCTGCCCTGGTCGTACTCGCGCAGCTCGAACTCGGGCGCCGTGTAGTCGACGCGCCGATAGCCCAGGCTCCCGTCGAGCGCGAGCCGGCCTTCGCCGCCGAGCCTGACGCGCGCTTCGGCGCTGTTGGTGCGCTCGAGGTTGCGGGTGGTGACCACCGGCGCGTTGCCCGGGTTCAGCCGCGACAGGCTCTGCGTGCTGCCGACGACCAGGCTGCCGGAGAGGCGCTCGACGGTCGCCCAGTCGAGGCCGGTGCGCACGTCGTAGCCGTTGTTGTCGAGATCGCCGGTGTCGTTGTACTGGGTGCGGCGAGCCAGCGCGTCGAAGAAGAAGCGCTGCCGGCCGAAGGGCTGATTCACGCCGGCGCTGAGCGTCGTCGTCCAGTAGTTGTCGCTGACGGCCGGTTGGTCATCCGGGGCATTGCGGACGTTCGAGACATGGCCGAAGGCCTGCGAGGCCCCGAGGTAGTAGGGGCTGCTCTGGGCCAGTGCCGCCGGGCCTGCGCTCAGGCCCAGCGCGAGGGCGATCCATCCGGTCTTCTTGTGCATGAGGTTTCTCCTGTCTCCTGGGTGGGGGACCCGACTCAGTAGGCGTGGCGGTCGAAGAACACCAGCCGGACCGTGCGCACGATGATCTGCAGGTCCAGGCCGAGCGACCAGTTGCGAAGGTACTCCAAGTCGTACTCGACCCGGGCCCTCATCTTGTCGATCGTATCGGTTTCGCCGCGCAGCCCGTTCACCTGGGCCCAGCCGGTGATGCCGGGCTTGACCTTGTGGCGCACCATGTAGGCCTTGATCAGGTCGCGGTACATCTGGTTGTGGGCCACCGCGTGCGGTCGCGGCCCGACGATGCTCATGCGCCCCTGCAGCACGTTGATGAACTGCGGCAGCTCGTCGAGCGAGGTCTTGCGCAGGAAGGCGCCAAAGGGCGTGATGCGCTGGTCGCCGCGCGTGGCCTGCGGCACCGAGTCGCCGTTGTCCTGCGTCGTCATCGAGCGGAACTTGTAGACGACGATCTCCTCGCCGTCGAGACCGTTGCGCTTCTGCTTGAAGATGACCGGCCCGGGGGAGCTGAGCTTCACGCCGAGGGCCACCGCCAGCAGCACCGGCGAGATCAGCACCAGGATCAGGCTCGCCAGCACGATGTCGGAGACGCGCTTGAGCAGCTCGTTGGTGCCGGTGAACGGCGTCTCGCAGATGCCGACGACCGGCACGCCGTTCACGTCCTGCAGACGGCCCTGGATGATGCTGATGCCGAACACGTCCGGCACGAAGAACAGCGAGGCGGTCGTGCCCTGGAGCGACTCCAGCAGCTGCACGATGCGCGGCTGCAGGCCCAGCGGCAGCGTGATGTAGACCTCGCGCACGCCGTGGGCGGTGATGTAGGGCGCCACGTCGGCCAGCGTGCCCAGGCGCTGGGGCGCGGTCTCGGCCTCGACGCGCTCGTCGGTGCGGTCGTCGAAGAAGCCGCGCACGTCGACCACCTCGTCGGCGCGCCGCTCCAGCGCGCGTGCGACCTTCACGCCCAGCGGCCCCGCGCCGACGATGATGGCGGTGCTGCGGTTCTCGGGCAGCCGCGCGTGGTGCTGGATGATCAGCCGGCCGGCGGTCACGGCCAGCCACTGCAGCAGCGGCGTCAGCACGGCCCACATCATCAGCACGTCGTCCTCGAAGTAGTGCAGGCTGCGTGTCGCGTAGCCGCACAGCGCCAGGATGGCCAGCAGGCTCACCCAGGTCAGCACGATGTCGATGGCCGCGGTCAGGCCGCTGTCGCGGAAGCGGTTGCGCCCCGGGAAGGTCAGCGCAAACACCAGCAGGCACAGCATCAGGGAGGACCGCAGGATCGGCTCGCCATAGGCCACCGTGACGCCCAGGTAGCAGGCCACCGTCAAGGCAGGCTCCAGCAGCGCCGCCACGAAGGACGTGACGGACTGCGGTGCGTTGTAGAACGTCCTCTTGTGGGTGCGGTCTTCGAACATGCGGATGCGCGGTCCTGCGGGTGCCGCGTGGGCCTTGCCCGTCCATCGTCGACGCGGCACGGAACTCATCAGGAATTGTGACCACAATGAAAGACGGCCCAACCCCCCGTCGCAGGGGTGCGGCCTCGGCACCACAGCGGCGTGCGTGCGGGAATGCACGACCACCCCCCTACAATTTGGGCCGTGCCGACCGCCGTCGAGACCCTGTTGTTGCCTGCATTGACGCAGCACGCCCTGCTCGTGCTCAACCACGTGCTCGCGTCCGAGCCATCGGCGACCGAGCGCCTGCGGCCGCACGTCGGCCGCGTGCTCAGGCTCGAGTGGCAACTGCCTGCCGGGCCCTGGCCGCGCCCGCCCGCGGTCGCCTTGCGCATCACGCCGGCCGGCCTCTTCGAGTCGCTGGAGTCGGCCGAGCCGGCCGCCGATGCGGCGACGGCTCTGCGCGTCAGCGTCGAGCTGCCGACGCCGCCCCGGGCGCTGGGGATGTGGCTCGCCGGCGAGCGGCCGGCACTGACCATCGACGGCGACGTGCGGCTGGCCGCCGACGTCGCCTGGCTGGCCGAGCACTTGCGCTGGGACGTCGAGCACGACCTGGCCCGCCTCGTGGGCGACGCGCCGGCACACCAGCTGGCGCGTCTGGCAGCCGCGCTGCGCGACGGCCTGCGCGCCACCGCCCGCCAGGCGGGCGCGGCCCGGGGCCGTCCGGGCGGCGGCGCGACGGCCTCGCGATGAGGCAGCTGCTGCGCCTGGCAGCGATCGCCTTCGTCGTCCTGCGCTACGGCCTGGACGAGCTGCTGCTGTCGAGCTCCGGTCAGCGCCGCGTGCGCCGGCTGGGACGACTGCTCGCCTTCGGGCGGCGGCTCGACGCGCCGCGCGGCGAGCGCCTGCGCGAAGCGCTGGTCCGGCTGGGCCCGATCTTCGTGAAGTTCGGGCAGGTGCTGTCCACGCGGCGCGACCTGCTGCCGGTCGACGTGGCCGACGAACTGGCCAAGCTGCAGGACGACGTGCCGCCGTTCCCGGCCGAGCAGGCCGTGGCCCTGGTCGAGGCGGCGTTCCAGCGGCCGCTGCATGAGGTGTTCACCCGCTTCGAGCGCGAGCCGGTCGCCAGCGCCTCGATCGCCCAGGTGCACTTCGCGGTGCTGACCGACGGCCGCGAGGTCGCCGTCAAGGTGCTGCGTCCGGGCATGCTGGCGGCCATCGATGCCGACCTGGCGCTGCTGCACGACGTGGCCGGCTGGGTCGAGCGGCGTTCGGCCGACGGGCGGCGCCTCAAGCCGCGCGAGGTCGTCGCCGAGTTCGACAAGTACCTGCACGACGAACTCGACCTCGTGCGCGAGGCCGCCAATGCCGCGCAACTGCGCCGCAACATGGCCGGCCTGAACCTGGTGCTGGTGCCCGAGATGCTGTGGGACCTGTGCACGCCGGGCGTCATCGTGATGGAGCGCATGAAGGGCGTGCCCATCGGCCAGATCGACCGCCTGCGCGAGGCCGGCGTCGACTTCAAGAAGCTGGCGCGCGACGGCGTGACGATCTTCTTCACTCAGGTGTTTCGCGACGGCTTCTTCCACGCCGACATGCACCCGGGCAACATCCAGGTCAGCCTCGAGCCGGCGACCTTCGGGCGCTACGTGGCGCTGGACTTCGGGATCATCGGCACGCTGACCCAGGTCGACAAGGACTACCTGGCGCAGAACTTCATCGCTTTCTTCCGGCGCGACTACAAGCGCGTCGCCGAGCTTCACCTCGAGTCCGGCTGGGTGCCGGCCGGCACGCGCGTCGACGAGTTGGAGGGCGCGATCCGCGCCTGCTGCGAACCCTTCTTCGACCGGCCGCTGAAAGAGATCTCGCTCGGCCAGGTGCTGCTGCGGCTGTTCCAGACCTCGCGCCGGTTCAACGTCGAGATCCAGCCCCAGCTGGTGCTGCTGCAGAAGACCCTGCTCAATGTCGAGGGCCTCGGACGCCAGCTCGACCCGGACCTGGACCTGTGGAGCACCGCCAAGCCCTTCCTCGAGCGCTGGATGGAAGATCAGATCGGCTGGCGCGGCCTGCTCGAGCGCTTCAAGGACGAGGCCCCGCGCTACGCCCGGCTGCTGCCCGAGCTGCCGCGGCTGCTGCACGACGCGCTGGCGGCGCGCGCCGCGCCGCCGCGCGCGTCCGACGAATTGCTGGCCCAGCTGCTGCGCGAACAGCGCCGCAACCACGGCTGGGCCCAGGCGGTGGTCTACGGGGGGCTGGGATTTGCATTGGGCGCGCTGGCCGTGCTGGCCGTGCTGGCGATGGGGCGCTGGCCCGCCGGGTGAGTGCGCGGGCGCCGCGCCGCGCCCCGTAAACTTCCGCCCCATCTCAACCGTCGGCGCCAGGCGCCGGCTCACGGAGGCTGCCGTGCTCGTCGCGTTCGTCGTCATCTACATGCTCGTCACCATCGGCATCGGCCTGCTGGCGGCGCGGCGCGTGCACAGCGCCAAGGACTACCTGGTGGCCGGCCGCAGCCTGCCGCTGTACATGAACGTGGCCACGGTGTTCGCCACCTGGTTCGGCGCCGAGACGGTGCTGTCGGTGTCGGCCACCTTCGCCAAGGACGGCCTCGCCGGCATCCCGGGCGATCCCTTCGGCGCCTCGTTCTGCCTGGTGCTGGCGGCCCTGCTGTTCGCGCGGCTCTTCTACCGCATGAACCTGCTGACCATCGGCGACTTCTACAAGCAGCGCTACGGCAAGTCGGTCGAGGTGCTGACCAGCCTCGCGATCACGCTGTCCTACCTGGGCTGGACCTCGGCGCAGATGACGGCCCTGGGCCTGGTGATCCACGTGCTGTCGGGCGCCGCGGTGGACCTGAACACCGCCATCCTCATCGGCGCCGGCGTGGTGATGGTCTACACGATCTTCGGCGGCATGTGGTCGGTCGCCTTCACCGACCTGTTCCAGACCGTGATCATCCTGGTCGGCCTGACCCTGGTGGCCGTGCTGGTCGGCGACCTGGCCGGCGGGCCGAGCAAGGTCATCGCCCAGGCCGCGGCCGACGGCAAGTTCAACTTCTTCCCGGCGGCCGGCGATGCCGCGGCCTGGTGGGCGATGGCCGGCGCCTTCTTCGCCTTCGCCTTCGGCTCCATCCCGCAGCAGGACGTGTTCCAGCGCATGACCAGCGCCAAGGACGAGAAGACCGCCGTGCGCGGCACGCTGATCGGCGCGGCCATCTACTTCTGCTTCGCCTTCGTCCCGATCTTCATCGCCTACTCGGCACTGGTCGCCGACCCCACGCTGGGCGGCCTGTTCGCGGCCGAGGATGCGCGCGAGATCCAGCGCATCCTGCCCGACCTGGTGCTGACCAAGATGCCGCTGTGGGCGCAGGTGATGTTCTTCGGCGCGCTGCTGTCCGCGATCCTGTCGACCGCCAGCGGGGCCCTGCTGGCGCCGACGGCCACCTTCACCGAGAACGTGCTGCGGCCCTTCGTGCCCAACATGAGCGACCGCCAGTTCCTGCTGACCCTGCGGCTCGTGCTCGTCATCTTCACCGCCGGGGCGCTGCTGTTCGCGCTCAACAGCAAGAGCACGATGTACGAGATGGTGCAGAACGCCTACAACGTGACGCTGGCCGGTGCCTTCGTGCCGCTGCTGGCCGGCGCCTACTGGAAGCGTGCCACCACCCAGGGGGCCTTGCTGTCCATCATCCTGGGCATCGGCACCTGGCTGGCGGCCGACGTGATCGCCGCCGACGCGCTGGTGCCGCCCAACCTGGTCGGCTTCTTCGCCTCGGCCGTCTTCATGGTCATGGGCTCGCTCGCGCCGCAACTCGTCCCCAACCACAAGCACCACGCCTCCGCGACCCACTGAGCCCTCCGACGAAGCCGCTGCCCCTATAATTTCGCGTTTGTTTTCAAGGGCTTAGCCATGCCGATCTATGCCTACCGCTGCGACGCCTGCGGTCACGCCCAGGACGTGCTCCAGAAGATCGCCGATCCGGTGCTGAGCACCTGCCCGGCCTGCGGCGCGTCCGCCTTCAAGAAGCAACTGACCGCGGCGGGCTTCCAGCTCAAGGGCTCCGGCTGGTACGCGACCGACTTCCGCAACGGCCAGGCCGCCAAGCCGGCTGCCGCGGCCCCGGCCGAAGGCGGTGCGGCTTCCGCGCCGCCCGCCGCGGCACCGGCCGCCGACAGCGGCGGCAGCAGCGCGTCCGCGGCCCCGGCGGCTGCGGCTGCGGGTTGCGGTGGTCCCTGCGCCTGCCACTGAGGCCCCAACGAAAGCCCCTGCGTGAAGAAATACCTGATCGCCGGCCTGCTGGTCTGGCTGCCGCTGGCCGTCACCATCTGGGTGCTGCACGCGGTGCTGGGCCTGCTCGACGGCCTGTTCGCCTGGCTGCTGAGCGCGTCGCAGGCGGTGCTGCCGGGCGCGGCGCACGCGCCGCTCGAGCTGCTCAAGCAGATCCCCGGCCTGGGCGTCATCGTGATGGTGATCGGCCTGCTGCTCACCGGCATGTTCGCCGCCAACATCGTGGGCCAATGGTGGCTGTCGCAGGGCTCGCGGCTGCTGCAGCGCATCCCCATCGTCAAGTCGATCTACAGCTCGGTCAAGCAGGTCTCGGACACGCTGTTCTCCAGCAGCGGCAACGCCTTCCGCGAGGCGGTGCTGGTGCAGTACCCGCGCCAGGGCTCGTGGACCATCGCCTTCGTCACCGGCAAGCCGGGCGGCGAGGCCGGCCAGCACCTGAGCCACGACTACCTGAGCCTGTACGTCCCGACCACG
The DNA here is from genome assembly GCA_964616015.1 of uncultured Methylibium sp. Classification (GTDB taxonomy): domain Bacteria; phylum Pseudomonadota; class Gammaproteobacteria; order Burkholderiales; family Burkholderiaceae_C; genus Methylibium. The sequence goes on from CAZTTC010000003.1 coordinate 55,748, forward strand.
CCGAACCCGACCTCGGGCTTCTTCCTGATGGTGCCGCGCAGCGACGTGATCGAGCTGACGATGAGCGTCGACGAAGCGCTCAAGTACATCATCTCGATGGGCGTCGTCGCGCCGCCCGTGCCGCTGGCCGCCGAGCCGGCGCGAAATCCGGCCGGGTGAGCGCCCGGCACGCGCTCACCCGCACCGACCGCTGAGCGGTCCCCAGAGCCTCCCGAAGAACGCGCCCGGCGCGATCCCCACCGAATCCGAGAACCCGGAGTGCCTGCATGAGAACCACCTACTGCGGCCTCGTCAGCGACCAGCTGATGGGCCAGACCGTGACCCTGATGGGCTGGGCCCATCGCCGCCGCGACCACGGCGGCGTGATCTTCATCGACCTGCGCGACCGCGAAGGCCTGGTCCAGGTCGTCTGCGACCCCGACCGCGCCGCGATGTTCAAGACCGCCGAAGGTGTGCGCAACGAGTTCTGCCTGCGCGTCGTCGGCCTGGTGCGCGCGCGGCCGGGCGGCACCGAGAACGCCAACCTCGTCAGTGGCAAGGTCGAGGTCCTGTGCCACGAGCTCGAGGTGCTCAACCCCAGCGTCACGCCACCCTTCCAGCTCGACGACGACAACCTGTCGGAAACCACGCGGCTGACCCACCGCGTGCTGGACCTGCGCCGCCCGGCCATGCAGAGGAACCTGATGCTGCGCTACCGCGTGGCGATGGAGACGCGCAAGTTCCTCGACGCCAACGGCTTCATCGACATCGAGACGCCGATGCTCACCAAGAGCA
>CAZTTC010000004.1:0-2223 GCA_964616015.1 uncultured Methylibium sp.
GCACCGCGGCCATCACCGGCGCCTACGTGGCGGCGCACGACGCCGTGAGCTGGCTCATGGCGCAGGGCAAGCTGACCGCATCGCCGATCCGCGAGGCCGTCGCCGCGGTGAGCGTCGGCATCGTGCAGGGCACGCCGCTGCTGGACCTCGAGTACATCGAGGACTCGGCCTGCGACACCGACATGAACGTTGTCATGACCGCGGCCGGCCACTTCGTCGAGGTCCAGGGCACGGCCGAGGGCGCTGCCTTCAGCCGCACCGAGATGGACCGGCTGCTGCAGCTGGCCGAGCAGGGCATCCGCACACTGGTCGCGGCGCAGGCCCGGGCCCTGAGCGAAGCGTGAGGCTCGTCCTCGCGTCCAACAACGCGAAGAAGCTGGCCGAGCTGCGGGCCCTGTTCGCGGCCCTGCCGATCGAGCTGGTGACGCAAGGCGCGCTCGGCGTCGTCGAGGCCGAGGAGCCGCACGCCACCTTCGTCGAGAACGCCCTGGCCAAGGCGCGCCATGCGGCCGCCGCGGCCGGTGGCGCCGCGATTGCCGACGACTCGGGCCTGTGCGTCGACGCGCTCGGCGGCGCGCCGGGCGTTGCCTCCGCGCACTTCGCCGCGGTGGACCTGCCGGCCGGCGAGCGCGAGGCCCAGCGGCGGCTTCAGGATGCCGCCAACAACCGCCTGTTGCTCGAGCGCCTGCAGGGCGCGAGCGACCGCCGCGCCGCCTTCGTGAGCACCCTGGTCGCGCTGCGCCACGCCGACGACCCGCAGCCGCTGATCGCCTTCGGCCGCTGGCCCGGCGTGATCCTCGAGCAGCCGCGCGGCGAGGGCGGCTTTGGCTACGACCCGCTGATGTTCATCCCGGCGCTCGGCCGCAGCGTGGCCGAACTGGCGTCCGACGAGAAGAACGCCGCGAGCCACCGCGCGCTCGCGGCACGCGAGATGCTCGCGCTGATGCGCGCACACTGGAAGACGTGAACACGGCCCGGATCGACGTCAGCGCGCTGCACAAGCGCGGCGGAGCGCTCAACCTGGCCGCGCTGCCCCCGCTGGCGCTCTACGTTCACCTGCCGTGGTGCCTGCAGAAGTGCCCGTACTGCGACTTCAACTCGCATGAACTGTCCGCCCCCACGCTCTCGGCGGTCGCCGCCGCCCTGGGGGGCGTGATCCGGACCGGGAAACCCGGATCCGAAACGTTGGCCAAGGGCCTGCCACAGGAAGCCCGCTACCTCGATGCGCTGCGCGCCGATCTCGAAGCCGCGCTGCCGCTCGTGTGGGGGCGCCGCATCGTCAGCGTCTTCATCGGCGGCGGCACGCCCAGCTTGTTCTCGCCCGACGCGATCGGCCGGCTGCTCGAAGACATCCGCGCGCGTCTGCCACTGCTGCCGGACTGCGAGATCACGCTCGAGGCCAATCCGGGGACCTTCGAGCGCGAGCGCTTCAGCGCCTTCCGTGCGGCCGGCGTCACGCGGCTGTCGATCGGCGTGCAGAGCTTCGACGACGCGAAGCTCGAGCTGCTGGGCCGCGTGCACGACCAGGCCCAGGCCGTCGCCGCGATCGAGGAGGCGCGGCGTGCCTTCGACACTTTCAACATCGACCTGATGTACGCGTTGCCCGGCCAGGACCTGGCGGGCTGCGAGCGCGACCTGCGGCGGGCGCTCGCCTTCGAGCCACCGCACCTGAGCGTCTATCACCTGACGCTGGAGCCGAACACGCGCTTCGCGGTGCAGCCGCCGCCGGGCCTGCCCGAAGACGACCTCGCCTTCGAGATGCTGGACCGCATCACCGCCCTGACCGGCGACGCCGGCCTGGCGCGCTACGAGGTCTCGGCCTACGCGCGGCCGGGTCACCGCAGCGTCCACAACCTGAACTACTGGAACTTCGGCGACTACCTCGGCATCGGCGCCGGTGCGCACGGCAAGCTGAGCTTCGCGCACCGCATCCTGCGCCAGACCCGCTGGCGCGAGCCGCAGGCCTACATGGACAAGGCGCTGGCGGGTGCGGCGGTGTCGAGCGAACACGAGGTGGCGGCCACGGAGCTGCCGTTCGAGTTCATGCTCAATGCCCTGCGACTGAAGGATGGCTTCGAGCTGGCCCGTTACACCGAGCGCACCGGCCTGCCGCTCACGACGATCGCGCGCGCACTGGAAGCGGCCGAGGCCAAGGGCCTGCTGGCGCGCGACCTGCAGCGCGCCTGGCCCACCGGGCGCGGCTTCGACTTCCTCAGCGACCTA
>CAZTTC010000004.1:2323-48420 GCA_964616015.1 uncultured Methylibium sp.
CAGTCGCTGTTCCTGAGGTAGCGACCTACAGTCGCTGTTCCTGAGGTAGCGACCTACAGTCGCTGTTCCTGAGGTAGCGACCTGCAGTCGCTGTTCCTGAGGTCGTCCGCGCTACACGCGGTTCAGCGACATCCCCGCCGTGCTGCGCAGCCGGTCCAGCAGCGCCGGCGCGATGCGCGTCAGCGGCAGCACCTCGTGCGAGGCCCCGGCCGCGATGGCTTCGCGCGGCATGCCGAAGACGACGCAGCTCGCCTCGTCCTGCACGAGGTTGTAGCTGCCGGCGTCGCGCATCTCGCGCATCGCCCTGGCGCCGTCTGCGCCCATGCCGGTCAGCATGATGCCCAGTGCGTTGGGGCCGACCACGCGCGCGGCGCTCTTGAACAGCACCTCGACGCTGGGCTTGTGGCGGTTGACCGGCTCGCCGTCCTGGACGCGCGCGATGTAGTTGGCGCCGCTGCGCTCCACGCTCAGGTGCAGGCCACCGGGCGCCAGGTAGGCGTGCCCCGGCAGCACGCGCTCGCCGTCGCGCGCCTCGGCGACGCGGATGCGGCACAACCCGTCGAGTCGCGCCGCGTAGCTGGTCGTGAAGCCGGGCGGCATGTGCTGCGTGATCATCACCGCCGGGCAGTCGGGCGGCAGCGCCATCAGCACTTCCTTGGTGGCCTCGGTGCCGCCGGTGGAGGCGCCGATGACGACGATCTTCTCGGTCGACAGGCGCCCCAGGCTGGCGACGGGCGCCGCGGCGCGCGCCGCCTCGCTGCCCGCCGCAGCCGGCGCCGTGCTCAGCTTCCTGACCTGCGCCCGCGCGGCCGTGCGGATCTTCTCGGTGATGTCGGCGCCCAGCTGGCGCAGGCCGTCGGCCACGCCGATCTTGGGCTTGGCGACGAAGTCGATCGCGCCCAGCTCCAGCGCCTTCAGCGTGACCTCGGCCCCGCGCTCGGTCAGCGTCGACACCATCACCACCGGCATCGGCCGCAAGCGCATCAGCTTGGACAGGAAATCGATGCCGTCCATGCGCGGCATCTCGACGTCCAGCGTGATGACGTCCGGGTTCAGGTTGCGGATCATCTCGCGTGCGACGATCGGGTCGCTGGCCGCGCCGATGCACTGCATGTCCGGCTGTCGGTTGATGATCTCGGTGAGCAGGCTGCGCACCAGCGCCGAGTCGTCCACCACCACCACCCGGGTCTTCGCCATGGCTTGTCCTTGCTTCCTGCCGGATCAGAACAGGTCGATCGACCCGCCGCCGGTCGCGGCCGGCACCGCGACCTTGGCTGCGGCGCGGTCCTGCGCCACCAGCGCGTCGGTGTTGCTGGGCGCCAGCCGCTTGACCATGGCCTTGCCGCTGGCCGGGAAGAAGCAAACTTTGCGCGGGTAGATCTCCAGCACGTCCTTGCTGACGATGGGGATGCGCTCGGTCTTGAGGTAGTCGATCACGAAGGCGGTGTTGCGCTCGCCGACGTTGATCGTGCTCATGCCGCTGATCACCGCGCCACCGCCGAAGACCTTGGCCTCCATCGACAGCCGGCTGGCGCCGCGCTTCATCATCTCGTTGATCAGCAGCTCCATCGCGTAGGAGCCGTAGCGCCCCGAGTCGGCTGCGCCGCCACCCTCGGGCAGCATGAAGTGGTTGAGCCCGCCGATGCGGCGGTCGCGGTCCCAGAGGCAGGCGGCGATGCACGAGCCCAGCGTCGTCATGATCGCCAGGTCCTCGTCGTACACGAAGTACTCGCCCGGCAGCACCTTGACGGCGTCGGCCTTGAAGTGTGCGTCGTAGAAGAAGAAGGAGGCCTCGCCCGGCTTGCGCGGTGCGGCCTTGAGCTGGTCGATGCGCGAGCCGGGGCGCGCGCCGGCGGCCGAGAAGCCGGGCGCCTGCGAGAGTGGAGCGGGGGGGGACAGCAGGGCCATGTCGTCCGGCCTCAGGCGCCGATGCGCTCGTAGACGGTCTTGCCGCGCAGGCGGAACAGCTCGCGGGCGTCGCTGAAGTTCTCGGAGTGGCCGACGAACAGCAGGCTGCCCGGCTTCATCGCCCGGTGCATGCCCTCCAGCACGCGACGCTGCGTCTTCGCGTCGAAGTAGATCATCACGTTGCGGCAGAACACGATGTCGAAGGGCTCGCCCAGCGACCACGAGCCCGCCATCAGGTTGAAGGCGCGGAACTCGATCAGCTTGGCCAGTTCGGGCCGCACGCGGATCATGCCGGCGTTGGCGCCGGTGCCGCGCAGGAAGTGCGCCTTCAGCCGCTGCGGGCTCAGGCCGCGCGAGTCGGCGTCGTACACGCCGCGGCTGGCGGTGGCCAGCACCTTGGTGTCGATGTCGCTGGCCAGGATGCTGGCCGGCGCTTGCGGCCCCAGCGTCTCCAGCACGGTCATCGCCAGCGAGTAGGGCTCCTCGCCGGTCGAGGCGGCATTGCACCAGATCCGCGTCGCCTTGCCGCGCCGCTGCTGCAGGGCCTGCGTGAGCAGCGGGAAATGGTGCTCCTCGCGGAAGAAGCTGGTCAGGTTGGTGGTCAGGCAGTTGACGAACTCCTGCCATTCGGCCTCGCCGGACGGGCCGCTGCTGGACTCCAGCCACTGCAGGTAGCTGGCGAAGGAGCGGTGGGTCGTCTCGCGCAAGCGCCGCGACAGGCGGCTGTAGACCATCGCCTGCTTGCCGGCCTGCAGGCTGATGCCCGCACGCTGGTAGATCAGGGCGCGCACGCGTTCGAAGTCGCCGGTATCGAAGCTGAACTCGCGGTCGGCGCCCGGCGCGGCCGAGGCGGCGGGAGCAGGGGAAAGCACGGCATTCATGGGCGGCTGGGCGGGGGCGACAGGGCAGGAGCGGCGGGCGAGGCAGGAGGCCGGGTCGCGATCGGCAGGGACCGGTCGTGCTCGGTGGGCGGACGGTTGTTTATCGACCACAGTCTGGCGCGCTTGAGCGGGCCGGCCCTGTCGAGAAGCCGCCCCTAAGCGGCGCAGTTCGTCGCTTCGACGGGCCGGTGCGCCGCTAGACTGATTCGATCGTGAGTGCCCCCCACCCAGACACCCAGGCTGCCGTGCCGTCGATCGACGGCCTGCGCCTGGACGCCGCGCTGCAATTGCTGCAGCGCGCCGGCCACGCCTTCCCGGACGGTCCGCGCGACGCCGCGTGGCTGCAGAAGGTGCTGGACGCACTGTGCGACCTGTCCAGCCGCGATGCGCTGACCGGCCTGGCCAATCGGCGCCAGTTCGAGCTGGCGCTCGACCGCGAAGCCGACCGCGTGGCCCGTTCGGGCGAGCCGGCGCTGGTGCTGCTGCTCGACATCGATCACTTCAAGCGCGTCAACGACACCTACGGCCACGCGGCCGGCGACCTGGTGCTGCAGGCCGTGGCCCGCACGCTGCAGGACTGCGTGCGGCCGATGGACACCGTGGCGCGCTACGGTGGCGAGGAGTTCGCCATCGTGCTGCCGAACTGCCCGCCGGCCTTCGCCCAGGCCGCGGCCGAGCGCGTGCGCCGTGCGGTCGAGGCGCAGGCGGTCAGCGTGGCCCACGGCATCACCCTCAACGTCACGCTCAGCGCCGGCGGCGCCTTTGCGCCGCCCTGGGTGCGATCGTCGGCCCGGCTGTGGACCGAGCGCGCCGACACCCAGCTCTACCGCGCCAAGGCCGAAGGCCGCAACCGCACCTGCCTCGAACCGACCGCGGTGTCGCACGTCAGCGCCGAGGAGCGCGGCATGCTCTTCGGCGTGACCCTGCCGGCACCGATCGACGACTCCTCCAGCACGAGCTCCGCATGAACGCGCCCGCCACCCTCGACACGCCCGCCACCGCTCCGCCGGGGGCCCAGCGCGCCCGCATCCTGGCCGTCACCAGCGGCAAGGGCGGCGTCGGCAAGACATTTCTGTCCGCCAACCTCGCGGCGGCGCTGGCCCAGCGCGGCCTGCGCGTGCTGGTGCTCGACGCCGACCTGGGTCTCGCCAACCTCGACGTGGTGCTCAACCTGCACCCCAAGATGACCCTGCACGACGTCTTCACGGGCCAGGCCACGCTGGAGCAGGCCGTGCTGCCGGCACCGGGCGGCTTCTCGGTGCTGCTGGCCGGGTCGGGCCTGGTCGAGTACTCGCGGCTCACGCCCGAGGTGCGCGACAAGCTGCTGGCCGTGATCAACGAAGTCACGCCGCGCTTCGACGTCGTGCTGCTCGACACCGGCGCCGGCATCTCCGACGTGGTGCTCTACACCGTGTCGCTGGCCGACGAGGTCGTGATCGTGGCGACCCCCGAGCCGACCTCGATGACCGACGCCTACGCGACGATCAAGGTGCTGGCCACGCAGCAGGGGCGGCGCGAGCTCAAGCTGATCGTCAACCAGGTGCCACGCAGCGGCGACGGCCGTGCCGTGGCCGGGCAATTGAAGCAGGTGATCGACCGCTTCGTCGCCCCGCCGGTCGGTGGCGCGGTGGGCCTGACGCTGCTCGGCGATGTCCCCATCGACCCGGGGGTGCGCGATGCCGTCAAGAAGCGCCAGCTCGTGGTGCAATCCATGCCGGGCACGCCGGCCGCACGAGCCATCGTTGCGCTGGCGGCGCGCCTGACCTCGTGAGTCGACGCCTGTGACCGGCGGCGCGTGGCGCCGCGGCCATTCCCGCACTGTGTCCCGCTCTGTTGCCCACTCTCTTTCCGGATGTCTGACCTGACTCCCCTGGCCGAGCCGCCCCCGGCCGCCACGCCCTACGACTGGATCGGCGGCGAGCCCGCCGTGCGCGGCCTGGTCGACCGCTTCTACGACCTGATGGACCTCGAGCCGCGCTACGCCGAGCTGCGGGTCCTGCACCCGACCACGCTGGACGGCTCGCGCGACAAGCTGTTCTGGTTCCTGAGCGGCTGGCTGGGCGGGCCGGATCTCTACCAGCAGCGCTTCGGCCACCCACGACTGCGGGCGCGCCACCTGCCCTACGCCATCGGCGTGCGCGAGCGCGACCAGTGGATGGCCTGCATGGAGCAGGCCATGAACGAATGCGGGCTCGATCCGCTGCTGGTGACGCGCCTCAAGGCCTCGTTCGCCAACACCGCAGATTGGATGCGCAATCGGGGCGTGTAGCCCCGATTGCGCATCCCCCGGCTTCGCAGGGCTTCACCCCCCGCCCAGCCCTCCGCGGGCGGGCGCCGGTCACGGCGACGCGGCCGTGGAGCCGAGCAGCACCACCAGCGCGCCCGCCCCGCCTTCGGCCGCACGCGCCTGCACGAAGGCCATCACCTCGGCCTTCTGCACCAGCCAGGTCTGCACCTTGCCCTTGAGCACCGGCTGCCGCCCCGGCGAGCCATTGCCCTTGCCGTGGACCACGCGCACGCAGCGCAGGCCCTGCTTCGCCGCGTCGCGCAGGAAGGCGGCGAGGCGCTCGCGCGCCGCATCGCGCTGCAGTCCGTGCAGGTCCACCTGCGCCTGGATCGCCCAGACGCCGCGGCGCAGCTTGCGCGCCACGTCGGGGCCGACGCCGTGGCGGCGCCAGGACAGTGCCTCGTCGGTGTCGAGCAGCGACTCGACGTCGAACTCGTCGGACAGCGCCTCGCGCAGCGCCGCCTGCTCGTCGCGCTGGCGTTGCAGCGGCAGCGGCTCGGGCTTGGGGCGCGGCGGCCGGGGATGCGCGCGGCCCTTGAGCGGCGTGACGGGGCCGACCTCGGTGGCGAACAGCTGCCGTTCGCGGCGCGCCGCCGCCTCGCGGACCTGCGCCTCGGCCGCGCACGCGGCCTGCTCCCGGGCGGTGGCCTCGATCTCGCGCTTGAACGTCTTCAGGTCCTGCAGGCCGCCGATGCGGCCACGGCGCGGCGGCGCGGCGCTCGTCATAGCAGCCCACGCTCGGCGAAGGACACCACGCTGCCGCGCGCCACGACAAAGTGATCCAGCACCTTCACGTCGACCAGGGCGAGCGCTGCCTTCAAGGCCTGCGTCAGCGCCTCGTCGGCGCGCGAGGGCTCGGCCACGCCCGAGGGGTGGTTGTGCGCCAGGATGGCCGCGGCGGCGTTGAGCGCCAACGCGCGCTTGACCACCTCGCGCGGGTAGACGCTGGCCTGGGCGAGCGTGCCGCGGAACAGCTCCTCGAAGGCCAGCAGCCGGTGCTGGGTGTCGAGGAAGAGCACCGCGAAGACCTCGTGCGGCTTGTTGCCCATCTGCAACTGCAGGTAGTCCTTGACGGTTTGCGGCGCGTCGAACACCGGCGCCTCGGACAGCCGCGCCGTCAGCGTGCGGCGCGCGATCTCCAGCACCGCGGCCAACTCGGCCCGCTTGGCCGGGCCGAGGCCCTTGACCCGCTCCAACGCCGCTGGCTCGGCGGCCAGCAGCCCGGTCAGGCCGCCGAAGTCGTCCAGCAGCAGCTGTGCCAGCTGCAGCACGCCGCGCCCCTGCACGCCGGTGCGCAGCAGCAGCGCCAGCAGTTCGGCGTCGGCCAGCGCCTGCGGCCCGCGCGCGAGCAGCTTCTCGCGGGGTCTCAGGTCGGCGGGGAGGTCCTTCACGATGCGGGGTGCCAAAATCCAGCCCAGTCTATCGAAGCAAGCTTCACCTCGTGTCACAAGTCCAGCCCGGCTCCTTCCTGACCCTGCACTACCGCCTGACCGGCCCCGACGGCGCGGCGCTCGTGGACACCTTCGCCGAGCAGCCGGCGACGCTGTCGCTCGGCACCGGTGAACTGGCGCCCGCGATGGAGCAGCGCCTGATCGGGCTGGAGGAGGGCACGCGCACGCGCTTCGATCTGGCGCCTGGCGAGGCCTTCGGCCCGCGCAATCCCGAGCTGCTGCAGCGCGTCTCGCTCGCGGTGCTGCGCGAGCACGGCGATCCCGACGAGCGCTACGCCGTCGGCGACGTGGTGCAGTTCCCCACGCCCGACGGTCGCGGCAGCTTCGCCGGCGTCTTGCGCCAGCTGGGTCCGCAGGGCGAGGACTGGGCGCTGTTCGACTTCAACCACCCGCTGGCCGGCCAGGCGCTGGGCTTCGAGGTGCAACTGATCGGAGTGCTGTGATGGCGACACCGCAGGGTCATGCGTCCGACGTGCGCGATGTGCTGCTGGCCGAGCCGCGCGGCTTCTGCGCCGGCGTCGACCGCGCGATCGAGATCGTCGAGCGCGCGCTGCGCCGCTTCGGCGCGCCGATCTACGTGCGCCACGAGATCGTGCACAACACCTACGTCGTGAACGATCTCAAGTCCAAGGGCGCGATCTTCATCGAGGACCTGGCCGAGGTGCCACCCGGCGCGACCTTGGTGTTCAGCGCCCACGGCGTCAGCCGCGCGGTGCGCGACGAGGCCGAAGCGCGCGGCTTCCAGGTGTTCGACGCGACCTGTCCGCTGGTGACCAAGGTCCACGTCGAGGTGGCCAAGCTGGCCAAGGAAGGCTACGAGTTCATCATGATCGGCCACAAGGGCCACCCCGAGGTCGAGGGCACGATGGGCCAGCTGGACGAGGGCATCCACCTGGTCGAGGACGTCGACGACGTGCAACACGTGGAGGTCGGCCGCGACAAGCTCGCGGTGGTGACCCAGACCACGCTGTCGGTCGACGACGCGGCCGCGATCCTGGCGGCCGTCAAGCGCCGCTTCCCGCAGGTGCGCGAGCCCAAGCAGCAGGACATCTGCTACGCCACGCAGAACCGGCAGGACGCGGTCAAGCTGCTGGCACCGACGGTCGACGTGCTGATCGTCGTCGGCAGCCAGACCAGCTCCAACAGCAACCGGCTGCGCGAGCTGGCGCAGCGGCTGGGCACGCCGTCCTACATGATCGACGGCGCCGACCAGCTGCAGGCCGAGTGGTTCGACGGTCGCTCGCGCGTCGGCCTCACGGCCGGGGCCTCGGCGCCGGAGCTGCTGGTGCAGCAGGTCATCGAGCGCCTGCGCGCGCTGGGGGCGGTGTCGGTGCGCAAGATGAGCGGCGTCGAGGAGACCGTCCACTTCCCCCTGCCGCTGGGCCTGGGCGACAAGTCCATGGCCGGCCTGGGCCGAGGCCCGACCTAGAATCGCCGCCTTTCCCGCACCGACCCCCGCCATGCTCGACATCACCCTGCTGCGCAAGGACCTCGACGGCGTCGTCGCGCGGCTCGCGACGCGCAAGTCGCCGCAGCCCTTTCTCGACGTCGAGCGCTTCCGCGCGCTCGAGGCCGAACGCAAGACGATCCAGACGCGCACCGAGGAGCTGCAGGCACGGCGCAACAGCCTCAGCAAGCAGATCGGGCAACTCAAGGCCAAGGGCGAGGACACCGCGGCGGTGATGGGCGAGGTCGGTGGCATCGGCGACGCGCTCAAGAGCGGCGCCGAGCGGCTCGTGGCCCTGCAGGCCGAGCTGAACGCCATGCTGATGGCCCTGCCCAACCTGCCGCAGCCCGGCGTGCCGGTCGGCGCCGACGAGCAGGGCAACGTCGAGGTGCGGCGCTGGGGCATACCTCGGGCGCTGGGCTTCGTACCCAGGGACCACGTGGACCTGGGCGCGCCGCTCGGGCTGGACTTCGACACGGGCGCGAAGCTCTCTGGCGCGCGCTTCACCTTCCTGCGCGGCCCGGTCGCGCGGCTGCACCGTGCACTTGCGCAGTTCATGCTCGACGTGCAGACGCAGGCGCATGGCTACACGGAGTGCTACACGCCCTACATCGTCAACCGCGAGGTGCTGGAGGGAACCAACCAGCTGCCCAAGTTCGAGGCCGACATGTTCTGGGTCACGCGTGGCGGCGACGATGCGGCGACCAAGCAGTACCTGATCTCGACCTCCGAGATCACGCTGACCAACAGCGTGCGCGAGCAGGTGCTGGCCGCCGACCAGCTGCCGATCAAGCTCACTGCCCACAGCCCGTGTTTTCGCTCCGAAGCCGGCAGCGCGGGGCGCGACACGCGCGGCATGATCCGCCAGCACCAGTTCGACAAGGTCGAGATGGTGCAGATCACCTCGCCCGAGCAGAGCGACGCCGCGCTCGAGCAGATGGTCGGCCACGCCGAGGCCATCCTGCAGAAACTGGAGCTGCCCTACCGCGTCATCACCCTGTGCACCGGCGACATGGGCTTCGGCGCGGCGAAGACCTACGACCTCGAGGTCTGGCTGCCCGCGCAGGACACCTACCGCGAGATCAGCTCCTGCTCCAACTGTGAGGCCTTCCAGGCGCGGCGCATGCAGGCGCGCTACAAGACCGCGCAGGGGAAGAACGAGCTGGTGCACACGCTCAACGGGTCGGGTCTGGCCGTGGGCCGTGCGCTGGTCGCCGTGCTCGAGAACCACCAGCAGGCCGACGGCAGCATCGCGATCCCCGCGGCGCTGCGGCCTTACCTGGGCGGGCTCGAACGGCTGGTGCCGTGAGCTAGAATTCGCGCCTTCGCTCTTGCAGCGAGACCACGGCGAATACCAGGAGAGGTGGCAGAGTGGTCGAATGTACCTGACTCGAAATCAGGCGTGCGGTATCCCCGCACCGTGGGTTCGAATCCCACCCTCTCCGCCAGTCAGACCGAGCCCGCGCCAGTCGCGGGCTTTTTCTTGCCCGAGGCCCGCAGGGGTCAAGGCTCCCGCGCGCTGCGATCCCGGCGTCGCTGGCGGTGCGAGCATCAGCCGAGATGCGGCGGACACGGCCGCGGACACGGTTCTCACCGTCGATCGTTTCTGCTCCAATCGAAGCGCCGTCCACCGCGACCGCCGGTTCCCGCGCCTGTCACCCCGCTCGTCCACACCAGGGAGTTCGTTCATGAGGCCCCTCGTCACCTTCGTCGCGCTCGCGCTCCTGCTGGGCCCGGCGCATGCCGCCGGCCAGGGCGCGGTCCTCCGAGGCACGGTGGCGTCGAAGTTCAATGCCGCGGACCTCGCGCTGATGAAGGCGACCGTCGGCCGCGCGCTGCGGGCCGACAAAGACGGCGAGACGCTGGAATGGACGAGCGACAAGAGCCGCGCGTCGGGCAGCGCGACGCCGTTGGGGCGTTTCGCCTGGAACGGCATGGACTGCCGCCGCCTGCGCATCGTCAACACCCACGGCCGGCTGACCGAGCAGGGCGTCTACCGTTTCTGCGAGCCGACGGCCGGCCGCTGGAAGCTCGTGGGGCCCGATCGCGCGCCGCCTTGAGCTGAGCTGCCGTCGGCTGCGGCGGGCGCTGGACTGGGCCGCTCGCAGCTGCTCCGGTACGCTCTGACGGAGCCCCCCTGACCCATCGTTCGATCACGGAGAGACGCATGAAGTGCATCGCCTGCCACCAGGTTCATGGACTCCCCGGTGCGGCGCTCGACCCCTGCCACTGCGGCTCGCCGGCCACGGCCACGGCCTTCAGGCGGTTGGACGCGGACCTGCGGCGCCGCGAGTTCGTCGGCGGCGCGGCGGCGGTGCTGGGTCTCTTCGCCGGCTTCGGCCTCGCGCCCACCGAGACGCGGGCACAAGGCCCGGCGCGGCCGATGCTGCTGACCCACCTGCGCTACTTCGACGGCACGACGCTGCGCCTGCAGGAGGGCCGCGACATCCTGGTCGAAGGGGGTCGCATCACGGGCCTGCCGGCACGCGGCCAGGGACCGAAGGACGCGCAAGTCATCGACTGCGGCGGGCGCGCGGTGATCCCGGGTCTGATCGACGCGCACTGGCATTCGACGCTGATCGCCGTCAGCCAGGTGGCTGCGTTGACCCAGGACCCGGCCTTCATCCACCTGATGGCGGGCCGCGAGGCCGGCGCCACGCTGCGGCGCGGCTTCACCACGGTGCGCGATGTCGGCGGGCCGGCCTTCGGACTCAAGCTGGCGATCGACGCGGGCGCCGTCGAGGGGCCGCGCATCTTTCCTTCCGGCGCGATGATTTCCCAGACCTCGGGCCACGGCGACTTCCGGCTGCGCAGCGAGCTGCCGCGCATGCCGGGCACGCCGGCCTCCAACATCGAGCAGCAGGGCGTCGCGCTGATCGCCGACGGCGCCGACCAGGTGCTGCGCGCCACGCGCGAGCAGCTGATGAAGGGCGCGAGCCAGATCAAGATCATGGCCGGCGGCGGCGTGGCCTCGCCCTACGACCCGATCGACACGACGCAGTACACCGAGCGCGAGATGCGCGCCGCCGTCGAGGCCGCCGCCGACTGGGGCACCTATGTCTGCGCGCACGTCTACACCAGCCCGGGCATCCGCCGTGCGGTCGCGGCGGGCGTCAAGTCGATCGAGCACGGCCAGCTGGCCGACGAGGCGACCGTCAAGCTGATGGCCGGCGAGGGCGTGTGGTGGTCGATCCAGCCGTTTCTGGCCGACGAGGACGCCAACCGCTACAGCGACCCGCGCCAGCAGGCCAAGCAGCGCGAGGTGTCCGAAGGCACGGTGCGCGCCTTCGAGCGGATGCGCAAGCACAGCGTCAAGCTCGCCTTCGGCACCGACATCCTCTTCAACCCGGCCGGCGCGGCCAGCCAGGGTCGGCAGTTGGCGAAGTTCGCGCGCTACATGTCGCCGCTCGAGGCGCTGCACAAGGCCACCGGCGCGGCCGGCGAGCTGCTGGCCCTGTCGGGCCCGCGCGCGCCCTACGACGGCCGGCTGGGCGTGATCGCGCCGGGCGCGCTGGCCGACCTGCTGGTCATCGACGGCGACCCGTCGAAGGACCTCGGCTGGCTGGACAGCCCGGAGACGTCGCTGCGGCTGATCATGAAAGGCGGGCGCCTCGCCAAGCAGACGCTCGCGTGACCGGGGACGTCGAGCGCGCCCGATCGCCCGATAAGCCGCGGCGACACGCGGCAGTTCCGGCCCAAGTCGGCCGGCGGGCGGTCGATATCGAGTGATCCCTTCGATCACCGGACCGCCCGATGCTCCACACCGCCCTCTCCCTCGCCATGCCGCTCAAGATGTTGTCCGGCATGGAGCTGGGACACCTGCGCATGTTCGCCAACGACTACCACCGCATCGCGGTCGGCGTGCTCGGGCACCTGGAGTCGCTCAGCACCGGCGAGCTGATCTCGGTCGCGCGCGGCGCCGAGGGGCCGCTGGCCGAGATGGCCGAGGCGGTGGTCTTCGACCGCGCCTGCTGCCTGGTGGTGGGCGAGCGCGGTTGCCGCGCCGAGGCCGAGCGGCAGTTCGAGGCGCTGATGACGCGCCTGCTGGACCTGCACCGCGACCGTCCGCCACACTGAGCGCGGCGCCCTACGCTCCCTTCGCGCGGCGCTGCCCGCGCTCCACGTCGACGCGTGCCAGCAGCAGCAAGCCTGCGACGAAGAAGACCGTGGTGCTGACGATCGCGATGCGGTGGTTGCCGCTCGTCAGCCAGGTGATCAGGCCGTAGGTCAGCGGCCCGACGATGGCGGCGAGCCGCACCGCGAAGGTCCACAAGCCGAAGAACTCCGCGCGCCGGTCGGCCGGCGCGAACAGCGCCACCAGCGCGCGCCCGGCCGACTGGCTGGAGCCCATGCACAGGCCCGCCACCACCGCGGCGGCCCAGAACAGCGCCGGCCCGCGCGCCAGCCCGGCCATCAGCGTCATCACGATCCAGCCGACCAGCGTGATCGCGAGTGCGCGCTTGTGGCCGATGCGGTCCTGCCAGTAGCCGAAGCCGAAGGCGCCCGCGGCCGCGGCGATGTTGACCAGGAACACCAGCATCATCGTGTCGGCCTGCTGGAAGCCCATGGCCTGCTCGGCGTACACCGCCGCCAGCGTGATGACGACGGCGATGCCGGCCTGGTAGAAGGCGCCGCAGGCCAGGAAGCTGGCCAGGTCGCGGTAGGCCGCCGCTTGCCGGAGCGTCGTCGCGAGCCGTCGCCACGAGGCGCCGAAGCCGTCGTCCGCCGCGGCCGGCTGGGCGACGGCGCGCTCCTTCAGCAGCGCGAACGTCGCGAGGCAGGCCACCGCGTAGATGGCGGCGGTGATCCACATCGTCACCGGCACGAAGGACTCGGCCGTCTGCCCCTGCGACTGCGCGTGCAGCACCCAGGCCAGGCTCACGCCCAGCGCCAGCATGCCGCCCAGGTAGCCGAAGGACCAGCCCCAGCCCGAGACGCGGCCGAGCGCCTCCTCGCGCGCCAGCTCCGGCAGGAAGGCCGCGATCAGCGCCTCGCCGTAGGCATAGGCGATGCTGGACAGCCCGACCGCGACGATCGCGAGCGTCAGGTCGCCGCGGCCGACGCTGGCCAGCGCCGCGGTGCCCAGCACGCAGGCGGTGGTCATGACGGCCAGCACGCGCTTCTTCGCGGCGTGCAGGTCGGCGTACGCGCCGACGGCCGGCAGCGTGAGCATCACCGCGAGGCTCGATGCGGCGACGATCAGCGTCCAGGCCAGCGTGCCCCACTCGGCGCCGTCGGCGACGACGCCGACGAAGTAGGCGTTGAACACCGCCGTCAGCACCACCGTCGTGTAGCCCGAGTTGGCGAAGTCGTACATCGCCCAGCCGAACACCTCGCGCTTGCGCACGCCGGGGTTCAGGGCGGTCTGCGGGAAGAGGGACATCGCATCCTCGGTGGCGGCGGTGGCGGCGGTGGCGCGAAGTGTGACGCACGGCGGGCTCGCGCGTCGCGGCTGCGGTAGCCGGGCGAAGGCGCGCGAGGGGCGCCACACAGTTCTTTACCCCGCGCGCAAGCCGGCTTCACGACCGGCGCCCACGATGTGCCCACGCTCCGATCCGGAGCCTGCCGCACGAAAGGACGCCCCATGACCTCGATCGCTCTCCCCCGGCGCAGCCTCCAAGGGCTGGCGCTCGGTCTCGTCGTCGCGCTGGCCGGCACCGCCAGCCTCACGGCCTGGGCCCAGCCCCACGGCGGCCCGGGCCGGCATGAAGCCGGCTTGGCCATGGGCGGCTCGCCGCGCCACCTGGAGCGCCTGCTCGACGGCGTCGGCGCCACCGACGCCCAGCGCACGCAGATCCGCCAGATCGCCGAAGCGGCGGCCACCGACCTGAAGGCTCAGCGCGAGTCCGGCAAGGCCTTGCGCGAGCGCCAGATGGCGCTCTTCACCCAGCCCAATGTCGACGCCAATGCGGTCGAGGCCCTGCGCCAGCAGATGCTGGCCCAGCACGACCAGGTCAGCCGGCGCATGACGCAGGCGATGCTGGACGCCAGCCGCGTGCTCACGCCCGAGCAGCGCGTCAAGCTGGCCGAGCGCATGAAGTCGCGCCGCGACCTGATGCAGCGCCATCAGCAAGAGCGCCAGCAGCTCGAGAACCAGGCCGGCTGACGGCTTGTTGCCTCCGACCTTCCTCCCTGCTGGCATCATCAAGCCAGCCTTCCGCCGCAGCCTGCCCCCCGGGGCGAGCTGCGGCTCTTTTGCCGCTTCGGCGCCGGGATGATGAGCGCACGACTCCTGCTGATCGACGACGACGCCCGCCTCACCGCGATGCTGGGCGACTATCTGCGCCAGGCCGGCTACGAGATCGACACCGCCGGCTCGCTGGCCGAGGGCCGCGAGCGCATCGAGCGCAGCCTCTACGACGCCCTGGTGCTGGACCTGATGCTGCCCGACGGCGACGGCCTGGACCTCACGCGCGAGCTGCGCACCTCGCCGCGCACGCGCAGCCTGCCGCTGCTGATGCTGACGGCGCGCGGCGAGCCGATGGACCGCATCGTCGGCCTCGAGCTCGGCGCCGACGACTACCTGCCCAAGCCCTTCGAGCCGCGCGAGCTGCTGGCGCGCGTCAAGGCGCTGCTGCGCCGCGCGCTGCCGCACACCGCCGACGACGACGTGCTGCGCTTCGGCCGGCTCGAGGTCGATCCCGGCGGTCGCCAGGCGCGGCTCGACGGCCAGCCCTGCGACCTGACCAGCTACCAGTTCGACCTGCTGCTGGTGCTGGCGCGCGCGCCGGGCCGCGTGCTGTCGCGCGACCAGATCATGGACGCGCTCAAGGGCCACGCGCTCGAGGCCTTCGACCGCTCGATCGACGTGCACGTCTCGCGCATCCGCGCCGCGATCGAGGACGACCCGAAGACGCCGCGCCGCATCCTCACCGTGCGCGGCGCGGGCTACGTCTTCGCCAAGAAGCAGGACGTGGAGACGTGAGCACCGCGGTTGCGGCTGCCGGGTGACTCCGAGCCGGCGGTGACGACCACCGAAACGACGTGAAGACGCTCTACCTGCGCATCTACCTCACGGTCGTGGCCGTGCTGCTGCTGTTCGCGCTGGCTTCGGGCTGGCTGGTGCAGCGCAACTTCGAGATCGAACGCGCGCGTTTCGAGGCCGGCACGACCGAGCGCCTGCTGGCCTGGGCCGAGCTGCTGCAGAACGCGCTGCCGGCCGCCGAGGCGCCGCCCGGCGACCAGGCAGCGGCGCTGCTGGACTGGTCGTCGCGGCTGCGCATGCCGCTGGCACTGGACGACAAGGGCGGTCAACGCATCGTCACTGCGCCGGCCTTCGCGCGCTTCACGGGCATGGCCCCGGTCGACGGTCCCGACGGCGAGCGGTCGCCGCCCGACGCCGACGGGCCACCGCGCCCACCGCCGGTGATCGAGCCGGTGACGCCACAGCGCGTGGCGCTGAGCGACGGCCGCACGCTGTGGATCGTGCGGCCCAGCCAGATCCGCGCCGCAGAGCGCGGCGGCGGGCCGCGGCGCCTGGTGCCCGAGCCGCCCTTCTTCGCGCGCGGCGTCGGCCTCGTCGTCACGCTCGGCGTGCTGTTCCTCGCGGTCGCGGGCGGGGCCTACCCGGTGGTGCGGCGGCTGACGCGCCGGCTCGAGGCGCTCAAGCAGGGCGTCGAGACCTTCGGCGCCGGCGCGCTGGACCATCGCGTCGATGCGGGCGGCCGCGACGAGGTCGCGGCGGTGGCGAGCAGCTTCAACGCTGCGGCGGCCCGCATCGAGTCGCTGGTGCATGCCCACCAGTCGCTGCTGGCCAACGCCAGCCACGAGTTCCGCTCGCCGCTGGCGCGGCTGAAGATGGCGCTGGCGATGCTGGACGCGACGCCGCCCGAGCGGCGCGCCGCGCTGCACGCCGAGATCGAGACCAACATCCGCGAGCTCGACGTGCTGGTCGAGGAGGTGCTGCTGGCGAGCCGGCTCGACGCCCGCCAGGGCCGCGCCGACCAGCCGCGTGTGCGCGATCCGGTCGACGTCATCGCGCTGGCGGCCGAGGAGGCCGCGCGCGTCGACGCGCACCTCGACCTGCCCGAGCCGGGCGAGGAAGCCCCGCCGGCCACGCTGCCGGGCGACGAGCGTCTGCTGCGCCGCGCGATCCGCAACCTGCTGGAGAACGCGCGCCGCTACGGCGGCAGCGCGGCGCCCGAGCTGCAGCTGCGGCGCATCGGCCGCGAGCTGCAGGTGCGCGTCTGCGACCGCGGCCCCGGCGTGCCGGAGTCGCAGCGCGAGCGCATCTTCGAGCCCTTCTACCGCATGCCCGGCCACGCCGAGCAGGCCGGCGGCGTGGGCCTGGGCCTGAGCCTGGTGCGGCAGATCGCGCGACATCACGGCGGCGAGGTGCGCTGCGAGCCGCGCGAGGGCGGCGGCAGCTGCTTCGTGCTGGTCCTGCCGGTTCTTGCTTAGCGCGGCAATGGAGTTCGTCACGCGGCGGGACTAGCATCGCGGCCGGGCGCACCCCGCCGCCCCTGCCTGCCCCGTGAACGCCACCACCGCTCCCCCCTCCGACACCGACCGCCACGCCGACCTGCACCAGGGCTTTCGCTGGTGCGTGCCGCCGTACTTGAACATCGCCGAGGTCTGCTGCGCCCGCTGGGCGGCCGACCCCGCGACGCGCGAGCGCATCGCGCTGATCCACGAGCGCGAGGACGGCGGCATCTCGCGCCTGAGCTACGCCGGGCTGCAGGCCCAGGCCAATCGCCTCGCGCACGCGCTCGAGCGCCTGGGTGCCATGCGCGGCGACCGCATCGCCCTGGTGCTGCCGCAACGGCCCGAGACCGCGATCGCGCACATCGCGATCCAGCAGATCGGTGCGGTCGCGATGCCGCTGTCGATGCTGTTCGGCCCCGAGGCGCTGCAGTACCGGCTGGCCGACAGCGGCGCGCGGCTGGCCATCGTCGATGCCGGCGCGGTGGCCGCCGTGCAGGCCGTGCGCGCCGAGTGCCCGGCGCTGGAAGCACTGATCTCGGTCGATGCGCCACCGACGGCCGGCGTGCTCGACTGGCGCGAGGCCCTGCAGCGCGAGTCCGATGTCTACGTGCCGGCCCGCACCCAGGCCGACGATGCCGCGATCCTCGTCTACACCAGTGGCACCACCGGGCCGCCGAAGGGCGCGCTGATCCCGCAGCGCGCGCTGATCGGCAACCTGCCGGGCTTCGTCTGCAGCCAGGACTGGTTCGGCTTCGACGACGGGCTGGGCGGCCCGCCGCCCGGGCCGGGTGTGTTCTGGTCGCCCGCGGACTGGGCCTGGACCGGCGGCCTGATGGACGCGCTGCTGCCCACGCTCTACTTCGGCCAGACCCTCGTCGGCACGCAGGGCCGCTTCGATCCGCTGCGCGCCTTCGAGCTGATGCAGCGCCACGGCGTCACGCACAGCTTCCTGTTCCCGACCGCGCTGAAGGCCATGATGAAGGCCTGCCCGCGGCCGCGCGAGCGCTACGCGCTCGAGCTGCGCGCCGTGATGAGCGCCGGCGAGGCGGTCGGCGACGCCGTCTTCGCCTGGTGCCGCGAGGCCCTGGGCCTGACGGTCAACGAGATGTTCGGGCAGACCGAGATCAACTACATCGTCGGCAACAGCCACGGCCGCTGGCCGGCGCGTGCCGGGTCGATGGGACGCGCCTACCCGGGCCATCGCGTCGCGGTGATCGGCGACGACGGCCGCGAGCTGCCGCGCGGCACGCCCGGTGACGTCGCGGTGCACCGCCGCGACGTGCACGGCGAGCTCGATCCGATCTTCTTCCTGGGCTACTGGAAGCAGCCCGAGGCGACGCGCGCCAAGTTCACCGGCGATCCCGACGACTCGTGGTGCCGCACCGGCGACACCGCGATCATGGATGCCGATGGCTACCTCTGGTACCAGGGCCGCAGCGACGACGTCTTCAAGGTCGCGGGCTACCGCATCGGCCCGAGCGAGATCGAGAACTGCCTCGTCAAGCACGCCGCGGTCGCCAACGCCGCCGTCGTGCCCAAGGCCGATGCCGAGCGCGGCGCGCTGGTCAAGGCCTTCGTCGTGCTGGCGCCGGGCCACGCGGCCTCGCCCGCCCTCGTGGGCGAACTGCAGCAGCACGTCAAGGGCCGACTCGCGCCCTACGAATACCCGAAGGAGATCGAGTTCGTCGAGGCGCTGCCGATGACGACCACCGGCAAGGTCCAGCGCCGCGTGCTGCGGCTGCTGGAAGAAGACCGCGCGAAAGCCGCGCGGCCGCGTTGAGCAGCGGCTCGCGCCGCAATCCGGTACAAGCCCGGCTCAGCCCGCCGAGGCAGACTTTCGGCATGGCCCGCAAAGACCACGCCAGCGAGACCCCCGCGACCGCCTTCCTCAAGCGCGCCCAGCTCGCCTACACCGAGCACCTGTACCGCTACGTCGACCGCGGCGGCACCGCCGAGTCGGCGCGCCAGCTCGGGGTCGACGAGCACCAGGTCGTCAAGACCCTGGTGATGCAGGACGAGGCCGCGCGCCCGCTGATCGTGCTGATGCACGGCGACCGCCAGGTCGGCCTCAAGGCGCTGGCGCGCGAGATCGGCGCCAAGAAGATCGAACCCTGCGCGCCTGAGGTCGCGCAGCGCCACAGCGGCTACCTGGTCGGCGGCACCTCGCCCTTCGGGACGAAGAAGGCGATGCCGGTCTACGTCGAGGCGAGCGTGCTGGACTTGCCGATGATCTACGTTAACGGCGGCCGGCGCGGCTATCTCGTCGGCCTCGACCCGCGCGCCGCCATGGCGCTGCTGCAGGCGCGCGCGGTGCGCTGCGGGCAGGCCGCCTGATCCATCGCGGTGCACGGTGTCACGCTGGCGACGCCGGCACGGCGCGAAGCCATCGGCTGGCGGTCGAAGCCGGTGTTGTTCGGCGCCTGCCGGGGATCGAGATCTCCCTACAGTGCCGGGGTCGGTCGTGGACGCCATCTCGCGTCGACGATGCGCCGGGGCGCCGATGGGGCGCCCGCCGGTCGGGCGGCGCAAGCCGTCCGGTGCCGGGCCGCGTAAACAAACCGGGGTCGGACCTTGAAACTCAGTCTCAAACTGCCGCTGGTGATCGCCAGCACGGCACTCGCGCTGCTGCTGGCGGCCTTGTTCGGCATCTACAGCCTCAACCGCGCGCTGGGCGTGTACCAGGGCGAGGTGCAGGCGAGCAACGAAGCCGAGCGCGCCATCGGCGAACTCAGCATCGACTTCAGGATCCAGGTCCAGGAGTGGAAGAACACCCTGCTGCGTGGCAAGGACGCCAAGCAGCTGGAGCGCTACTGGAGCGCCTTCCAGAAGCAGGAGCGCCAGGTGACCGAGACGGTCCGGCGCCTGCAGGCCACGCTGCCGGCCGGCGAGGGCCGCAGCCTGGTCGAGGACTTCGCCAAGGCGCACGCGACCATGGGCGAGGGCTACCGCAAGGGCTTCGAGGCCTTCAAGGCGGCGGGCTTCGAGTCCGCCGTCGGCGACGCCGCGGTGTCGGGCATGGACCGCGCGCCGAGCAAGCTGCTCGACGACGCGGTCGACAAGATCAAGGCAGCGAGCGCCGCCGTCGCCGCGCAGGCAGCGGCCGATGGCCAGCGCGCCACGCGCGCGAGCCTGGCGCTGATGCTGGGGGTGTGCGCGGTCGGTGTCGGCGTCGGCGTGTTGTTCAGCCGCAGCATCACGCGGCCGCTCGGCGAGGCCGTCGAGATGGCCGGGGCGGTGGCCGCCGGCGACCTGACGCGCAGCCTGCGCCGCGGCGGCAAGGACGAGCTGGGGCAGCTGAGCGGCGCGCTGGCCGACATGGTGGCGCAGCTGCGCCGCGTGGTCGGCGAGGTGCGCAGCGGCGTCGAGTCGGTCGGCACCGCGTCCGCGCAGATCGCCACCGGCAACCAGGACCTGTCCTCGCGCACCGAGCAGACCGCGTCCAACCTGCAGCAGACCGCAGCCAGCATGGAGCAGATCACCGGCACCGTCACGCAGTCGGCCGACACGGCCCAGCGCGCCAACGAGCTGACGGCCAGTGCCGCCGGCGCCGCCGAGCAGGGCGGCGAGGTGGTGAACCGCGTGGTCGCCAGCATGCACGAGATCACCGAATCCTCGCGCAAGATCGCCGACATCATCGGCGTCATCGACGGCATCGCCTTCCAGACCAACATCTTGGCGCTGAACGCCGCGGTGGAAGCCGCGCGTGCCGGCGAGCAGGGGCGCGGCTTCGCGGTCGTCGCCTCCGAGGTGCGCAACCTGGCGCAGCGCTCGGCCGGCGCCGCCAAGGAGATCAAGGCACTGATCGAGACCTCGGTCGGCCGCGTCGAGGCCGGCTCGCAGCTGGCCGAGCAGGCCGGCCAGAGCATGGGCGAGATCGTGCAGTCGGTGCAGCGCGTGTCAGCGCTGATCGGCGAGCTGAGCAGCGCGGCCGGCGAGCAGCGCGACGGCATCGGCCAGGTCAACACGGCGATCGCCAACCTCGACGAGCTGACGCAGCAGAACTCCGCGCTGGTCGAGGAGTCCGCGGCCGCCGCCGCCTCGCTGAAGGACCAGGCCGCACGCCTGGCCGAGGTGGTGGCCGTCTTCAAGACCGGTCACGCGGACTGAGGGCGACGTGCCACTCGGTCGTTTGTCGCCGGAGGGTGCGCGCGCGCTGGCCCGCGTGCAGCAGCTCGCGGACTGCCGGGCGCAAGGCACGCTCGACGGCCCGACTTTCGTGGCCAGGGCGATGCGCGCGATCGCCGAGGGCCTGGGCTGCGACCGCATGAGCCTGTGGCTGCACGGCGACCACGCGGGCGGACGCACCCTGGTGTGCCGCGGCCTGCACGACAGCAGTGGCCGGGTCGCGACCAGCGAGCTGCCACCGCTGGTCGAGGCCGAGCACGCCGCCTACTTCGAGGCCCTGGACCGCCAGGGCATCCTGAGTGCCGCCGATGCGCAGCAGCACCCGGCGCTGGCCTCGATGCGCGAGTCCTATCTCGTGCCGCAGGACATCCGCTCGCTGCTCGACGTGCCCTTCGCCGCCAACGGCCGGCGCATCGGCCTGCTGTGCGGCGAACAGGCCGGCCGCCGCATCGATTGGCAGCCGGCCCAGGTGGCCCTGATGCGGCGCGCCGGCATCGTCGGCAGCCTGCTGTTCGAGCGCCAGCGA
Source organism: uncultured Methylibium sp. (assembly GCA_964616015.1). Taxonomy (GTDB): domain Bacteria; phylum Pseudomonadota; class Gammaproteobacteria; order Burkholderiales; family Burkholderiaceae_C; genus Methylibium. Next base: position 23,373 of record CAZTTC010000004.1, read on the forward strand.
CGGATCGAAGCGCGACTCGGCCCGGGCTGATCGGTGCCGGCGCAGGCGGCGGCAGAATAGCCGCATGCTCCCGTTCGCTCCCCTGCTGGCCGCGCTGGCGGCCTACCTGGTCGGCTCCCTGTCCTTCGCCGTGATCGTGAGCCGCGGCTTCGGCCTGGCCGACCCGCGCAGCTACGGCTCCGGCAACCCCGGTGCCACCAATGTGCTGCGCTCCGGCAAGAAGGCCGCGGCCATCCTGACCCTGGTCCTCGATGCGGCCAAGGGCGCGGTGCCGGTGTGGCTGGTCGACCGCTACGGCGCGGCCTGGGGCCTGGGCGAGGGCACGCAGGCGCTGGTCGGGCTGGCGGCCTTCGTCGGCCACCTGTGGCCGGTGTTCTTCGGCTTCAAGGGCGGCAAGGGCGTGGCCACGGCGGCCGGCGTGCTGCTGGCGCTGAACCCCTGGCTGGCGCTGGCGACGCTGGCCAGCTTCGCGATCATCCTGTTCTTCTTTCGCTACGTGTCGCTGGCCTCGATCGTGGCGGCCGTGTTCGCGCCCTTCTACCAGCTGCTGATCTGGGGCATGGGCGAGGCGGCGATGGCGATCCTCGTGATGAGCCTGTTGCTCGTCTGGCGACACAGCGCCAACATCCAGAAGCTGCTGGCCGGCACCGAGAGCAAGCTCGGCCGGAAGGCGCATGCGGTTCACCACAAGGGGCAGTCATGACCATTCAACGTTTCGATGTCGGCACGCGCCTGTCCGAGATGGCGGTGCACCACGGCACCGCCTACCTTGCCGGCCAGGTCGCCGCCGATGCGACGCAGGACATCCGCGGCCAGACGCGGCAGGTGCTGGCGCAGATCGACGCCCTGCTGGCGCGCGCCGGCAGCGACAAGCGCAAGCTGCTGATGGTGCAGATCTTCATCGTCGACCTGGCCGACTTCCCGGCGATGAACGAGGTCTGGGAAGCCTGGGTCCCCGCCGGCCACGCCCCGCCGCGCGCCACCGTGCAGGCCCGCCTCGCGAAGGCGGAGTGGAAGATCGAGATGGTGGTGACAGCCGCCCTATAGAACCGATCGCAGCGGCCGTTGCGCAGCCAGGCAGCTGCGGGCTCGGCGGGGCTTCAGCCCGCAACCCGCTCCTTCAGCCCCAGCGCCGCCGGGTCGCCGCGGCCGACGCGCACCAGCACCGGCTCATCGCCGCTCAGGTCGACGACGGTGGTCGGCTGCATCGGGCAGGCGCCGGCGTCGACGATGGCCTGCAGCTGCTTCTCGAAGCGCGCCCGGATCTCGTGCGGATCGTTCAGCGGCTCGCGCTCCTCGGGCGGGATCAGCGTCGTGGCCAGCAGCGGCTGGCCGAAGAGCTCCAGCAGCGCCTGCGTCGCCGCGTGGGCCGGCACGCGCAGGCCGATGGTGCGGCGCGACGGGTGCGACACGCGGCGCGGCACTTCCTTGGTCGCCTCGAGGATGAAGGTGTAGGGCCCCGGCGTGCCCAGCTTGAGCAGGCGGTACTGCTTGTTGTCGACGCGCGCGTAGCTCGCCAGCTCGCTGAGGTCGCGGCACAGCAGCGTCAGGTGGTGCTTGTCGTTGTCGTCGAAGCCGCGCAACTTGCGCAGCCGCTCGGCGGCCGACTTGTCGTCGAGGTGGCAGACCAGCGCGTAGCTCGAGTCGGTCGGGATCGCCGCGATGCCGCCGCCGTGCAGGATCTGCGCGGCCTGCTTCAGCAGGCGCGGCTGCGGGTTGTCGGGGTGGACCTCGAAGTATTGCGACATGCCGGCATTCTCGGCCTGTAACGCCAGGCGTGCCTGCGCCGCCAGCCGCCGCAGACTCGGCCCGACCGGTCGGCCGGCGGCGCCCCCAAGGACCGCGAGCGGCTTCAGTCGCGATGGGGCGCGCCGTCAATCCGCCACCGGCGCCAGCTCGCTGGGTGCTGCCTGGCGGGCCGCCGCGCTCTCGCGCAGGTTCAACCACACCGAGGCGGCACCGCAGGCCGCGACCACCGCCATGCCGACGAAGGCCCAGCCGTCGGGCACGTGGCGAAACGCGACCCAGCCGGTGAAGCTGGCGCAGGCGATCTGCACGTAGGTGAAGGGCATCAGCAGCGCCATCGGCGCGAGCCCCAGCGCGAGGATCAGGCACAGGTGCCCGGCGGTGCCGGCCAGCCCGCCCAGCAGCAGCAGCGCCCAGTGCGCGGGCGGCGCGGCGGCCAATGCCGCCGGCACGTCGACGGGACTCAGCAGCACCACCCCCGACATGATGAGCGTGCCGACGAAGCCGGTGTAGAAGTGCGTCGTCAGCGGATGCTCCAGCCCCGACAGCCGGCGTGTCAGCAGCTGGAAGCTGGCGTAGACCATCGCCATCGCCAGCGGCAGCAGCGCGACCCAGCCGAACAGGCCGCTGCCGGGCCGCACGACGATCAGCGCACCGGCAAAGCCGCCCAGCACCAGCAGCGCGCGCCGCAGCGACAGCGGCTCGTGCAGGAACAGCGCGGCCAGCACCGTCACCAGCACCGGCGTCAGCATGCCGACGGCCGTGTACTCGGCCACCGGCATGTACTGGATGCCGTAGAACAGCAGCGCGCTGGTCAGCAGCAGCAGCGCGCCGCGCAGGGCCTGGAAGCGCGGATGCCCGCTGCGGAAGAGGTTGCCGCCGCCGCGCAGCAGGCGCAGGCCCAGCCAGGCCCCCATGACCACGGCCTGGATCGCGTAGCGCACCCACAGGATGGCCAGCACCGTCAGCGTCTGGCCCAGGTACTTGGCGGTGGTGTCGAGCGTGGCGAAGCACATCGCCATCGCGAGCACCAGCGCCACGCCGAGCAGCGGACGGGCGCCGCCGACGCCGGGCGTCACGGGCGCTGCACCCGATCGGCCAGGGCCTCCCAGACCGGCGACAGCTTGCCCGGCAGCCAGGGCAGGGCGCCGAGGTCGGTGCGGCTCTCGCCGGGCGCGTGGAAGTCGCTGCCGCGCGAGGCCAGCAGGTCGAACTCCTGCGCCATGTCGGCGTACTTCACGTACTCCGCCGCCGTGTGGCTGCCGGTCACGACCTCGACCGCGCGCCCGCCGTGCGCGATGAACTCGGTGAAGAGCGCGTACTCCTCGGTGGGCGTGAACTTGTAGCGACCCGGGTGGGCGATCACCGCGGTCCCGCCGGCCTGCGTGATCCAGCGCACCGCGTCGCCGAGCCCGGCCCAGCGGTGCGGCACGTAGCCGGGCTTGCCCTCGACGAGGTAGTTGCGGAACACCTCGTTGGTGCTGGCGCACACGCCGCGCTCGACCATGAAGCGCGCGAAGTGCGTGCGCGCGATCAGTTCCGGATTGCCGGCGTACTGCAGCGCGCCCTCGTAGGCCCCGGCGATGCCGATGCGCGCCAGCGCCTCGGCCATCTCGCGCGCCCGCTGGCCGCGGCCGCCGCGCGTGGCCCGCAGGCCAGCCGCGAGCCGGGCGTCCCCGGCGTCGAAGCCCAGACCGACGATGTGCACGGTGATGCCGGCGAAGCTGACCGAGATCTCGGTGCCGGTGAGGTAGGGCAGGCCGAGCGCCAGGGCCGCGTCGCGGGCGCGCGCCTGGCCGGCGATCTCGTCATGGTCGGTCAGCGCCCACAGTTCCACGCCATTGGCGTGCGCACGGGCGGCCAGGGCCTCGGGTGCGAGCGTGCCGTCGGACACGCTCGAGTGGCAGTGCAGGTCGGCGTTCAGTACGGTGGCAGTCACGCACGGATTGTAGGAAGCGGCAATCCCCGCGCCTGTCGCGCAGGTTCGCGCCCGCGCTCGCGCCGGTGCGTCAGCGCTCGACGCGCAGGATGCGGCCGTCGGCGTGGTCGGTCAGCAGGTAGAGCCAACCGTCGGGGCCCTGGCGCACGTCGCGGATGCGGCCGACCTCGTTGAGCGGCAGGCGCTCCTCCTTCACGACGCGCCGGCCGTCGAGCTCCAGGCGGACCAGCAACTGGCCGCGCAGCGCGCCGACGAAGAGGTTGCCCTTCCAGCCCGGGTAGCGGTCGCTGGTCAGGAAGGCCATGCCGCTGGGGCCGATCGACGGCACCCAGTAGGTGACCGGCTGCTCCATGCCGGGCTTGGCGCTGCCTTCGCCGATCTTGCGGCCGCTGCCGTAGTCGACGCCGTAGGTGATGACCGGCCAGCCGTAGTTGAGGCCGGCCTCGTCGACGTTGATCTCGTCGCCGCCCTCGGGACCGTGCTCGTGGGTCCACAGCACGCCGGTGGCCGGATGCAGCGCGGCACCCTGCGGGTTGCGGTGGCCGATGCTCCAGATCTCGGGCCGCGCGCCCGGCGTGGCGACGTGGGGGTTGTCGGCCGGCACGCGGCCGTCGGCCTCGATGCGCACGACCTTGCCGATGTGGTTGTCTAGCTTCTGCGCGAGCTCGCGGTGGAACAGGCGGTCGCCGGTTGTCACGAACAGCCGGCCGTCGCGCGCGAACACCAGCCGCGACCCGAAGTGCGCGGTGCTCGCGAGCTTGGGCTGCTGGCGGAAGATCACCTGCACCTCCTCGAGGCGGTCGCCGACGAGCTTGCCGCGCGCGACGCTGGTGCCGTTGCTGCGGCCCGGGCCGGGCTCGGAGTAGCTCCAGTAGATCCGGCGGTTGTCGGCGAACTTCGGGTCCAGCACGACATCGAGCAGGCCGCCCTGCGAGCGCGCGTCGACCTCGGGCAGGCCCTGCAACGGCGGCCCCACCTCGCCGGCGGCCGACACGATGCGCATGCGGCCCGCGCGCTCGGTCACCAGCAGGCGGCCGTCGGGCAGGAAGGCCAGTCCCCAGGGGTGGTGCAGGCCGCCGGCGACCGTGACGAGCTTGAGGCCCTGCGGCCCGGGGATCACGGCCCCGCCGTTGAGCTGCGGCAGTCGGAACAGCGGGGCTTCGGCGCAGGCCGGGGCCGCGGCCAGGCTGGCGGACAGGGCCAGACCCAGCAGCAGCCGCGGGCGGCGAGCGGCCGTGGCGGGTGGGGGCAGGTTGCGCATCGCACGGAGTCTAGAGGCTCGCTGACGCGAGCGCAGCCCCGGCCGCCGACGCCCCCTCAGGCCCGATCGATGCGGATCAGCCGGCCGCTGTCGGTCAGCAGATAGATCCAGCCGTCCGGGCCCTGGCGCACGCAGCGGATGCGCTCGCCGAGGTTGCCGAACAGGCGCTCGCGCGACACCTCGGTGGCGCCGTTGAGCGCCACGCGCCACAGCGCCGTGCCGGCCAGCGCGCCCAGCATGGCGTTGCCCTGCCACTCCGGAAAGCCTGCCCCGGTGTAGAAGATCAGGCCGGCCGGCGCGATCGATTGGGGTGGCCAGTAGCTCACCGGCTCGACGTAGCCCGGCGCGTGCACGCCGCCGCCGATGCGGCAGGCGTCGTTGGCCGGCGTCACGCCGTAGTCGCAGCCATAGCTCACGTTCGGCCAGCCGAAGTTGCCGCCGGCGACCACGCGGTTGAGTTCGTCGCCGCCCTGCGGGCCGTGCTCCACCACCCACAGCTCGCCGGTCGTCGGGTGCACCGCGGCGCCCTGCGGATTGCGGTGGCCGTAGCTCCAGATCTCGGGCCGCGCCCCGGCCCCCAGGCTGGGATTGCCGCTCGGGATGCTGCCGTCGCGGTTGATGCGCACCACCTTGCCGAGCGTGCCACCGAGGTTCTGCGCCGGGCTGCCCTGCTGCCGTTCGCCGAGCGCGATGAAGAGCGTGCCGTCGGCGCGGAAGGCGAGCCGGCAGCCGAAGTGGCCGTCGCCGGCGACCTTGGGCGTCTGGCGGTAGATGACGGCCACGTCGTTGAGCTGGGTGCCGGCGAGCCGCCCGCGCGCGACGGCCGTGCCCGAGCCGCCGCTGCCACTCTCCGCATAGCTGAGGTAGACCCAGGGATCGCTGGCGAAGTCGGGGTCGATGACGACGTCCAGCAGGCCGCCTTGCCCTGCGCTGGCGACGGCCGGCACGCCTGCGATCGGGCCCGAAAGCGTGGCGGCGTTGCCGCTGAGCGTGGCGATGCGCAGCGCACCGCCTTTTTGCGTGACGAGCAGCCGCCCGTCGGGCAGGAAGGCCATGCCCCAGGGACTGGAGAGCGCGCTCGTCAGGGTCGTCGTGCGCGCCGGGCCGCTGGGCGCCGGGGCCGCAGGAGGCGGCGCCGGCGAGGTGCCGGCGACGGGCGCTGCGGCGCCATCGCTGCTGCCCCCGCCGCAGGCGCTGAGCACGCCGGCCGTCCCGCCGCCGGCGGCCAGACCGCACAGCGCCGCGAGGCGCGCCATGGCCTGGCGCCGCTGCACCGGCGTCGGGGCTTCGGGTGCGCTGTCGAGGGGGCGATCGGACGTGCTCATGGGCGAATCTCCGCAGGCCGCAAGCCTACATCCTGCATGGCGCCCGGGCTGTCCCTGCTACCGAATGCAACGGCGCGGGCGTCGGGCGAGCATGGCCGGCAGACGCTCAGCCCTCGTCGGGCAGCCACGCAGTGGCGTGGCGGTGGTCATCTCAGTTGCTCCACCACGCGTGGCGCGACTCGCGACGCATGAAACGGGCGCTGCACGCGAGCTGCGGCTGCCGGGTGAGCGGCTGCGCTCATGTCCCCCGGGCCGGTTCAGCGCCAGCGCGCTGCGGCGGCAGTCACTCCGGCCCTCCTCCTTTACTTCGCTACGCCGCTCACCCGACATCCTCCGCAAGTCGCCACAGTTGTCTTCGCCAGCCTTCGACTGCCACGGGGTGGCCGCAGCGCTCCCGCGCCGCTCTTCGCCCGCCGCTCGCAGAGGTCCGCGCCGCGCCGCCAGAAGACTGTGGTTGCACTTCAGGCCAGCGCCTCGACGACCATCTGCACGCGCTCGCGACCCTGCCAGCTGTCCACGCTCAGGCGGTAGGCAAGGCGCACGCGGTCGCCGATCGGCTGATCGTGGCCGAACCAGATCGCCTCGCGCTGCGTGCCGCCGTGGCGCAGCGCCAGCTTCAGGTGCTGGGTCTTGGCCGGGTCGCCGACCAGGCGCTGCGACAGCACCTCGAAGTCGTCGACGAAGACCGGCGCCTCGAAGGCCTGGCCCCAGACCTCGCGGTCGAGCAGCTTCACCGTCTCGGGCGCGAACCACTGCGCATCGAGCGGCCCGTCGGTCGGCAGGCGGCGTGCCAGCGCGGCGGCGTCCAGCCATTCGGCGGCCACGCCCGCCAGCGCCTGCGCGAAGCGTGCGAAGTCGGGCTCGGCGAGGGTCGCGCCCGCGGCCATCGCGTGCCCGCCGAAGCGCAGCAGCACGCCGGGCTCGCGCTTGCTGACGAGGTCGAGCGCGTCGCGCAGGTGAAAGCCGGCGATCGAGCGGCCCGAGCCCTTCAGCAGACCGTCCTGGCCGCGCGCGAACACGAAGCTCGGGCGGTGCAGCCGGTCCTTCAGGCGCGAGGCGACGATGCCGACCACGCCCTCGTGAAAGCCGGGGTCGTAGATCGCCAGCGCGCTGGGCGGCTCGCCGGCCGGCATCAGCGCGTCGAGCCGGGCCTCGGCCTGCTCGCGCATGCCGGCCTCGACCTCGCGGCGCTCGCGGTTGATCGCATCCAGCTGCGCTGCCAGTTCGGCGGCACGCGCGGGATCGTCGGTCAGCAGACACTCGATGCCCAGCGTCATGTTCTCCATGCGGCCCGCGGCGTTGAGCCGCGGCCCGAGCGCGAAGCCGAAGTCGAAGGCGCTGGCGCGCGCGGGCTCGCGGGCCGCCGCCACGAACAGCGCCGCGACGCCGGCCTGCATTCGGCCGGCGCGGACGCGCTTCAAGCCCTGCGCGACCAGCCGCCGGTTGTTGGCGTCGAGCTTCACCACGTCGGCCACGGTGCCGAGCGCGACCAGGTCCAGCAGCGCGTCGAGCCGGGGCTGATCGTCGGCGGTCCAGCGGCCGCGCGCGCGCAGCTCGCTGCGCAGCGCCAGCAGCACGTAGAACATCACGCCGACGCCGGCCAGCGACTTGCTGGCGAAGTCGCAGCCCGGCTGGTTGGGGTTGACGATCACGTCGGCCGCCGGCAGCACCACGGCGTCGTTGTGCAAGGCCGGCAGGTGGTGGTCGGTCACCAGCACTGCGAGGCCGCGCGCCTTGGCGTGGGCCACGCCCTCGAGGCTGGCGATGCCGTTGTCCACCGTGACCAGCAGGTCCGGTCGCTGGCCCATCGCCAGATCGACGATCGCCGGCGTCAGCCCGTAGCCGTGCACGCGCCGGTCGGGCACGACGTAGCCCAGCGTGCCGGGCTGGGCACCCAGCAGCGCCAGGCCGCGCAGCGCCACCGCGCAGGCGGTCGCGCCGTCGCAGTCGTAGTCGGCGACGACGACGATGCGGCGGCCGGCGGCGATCGCGTCGGCCAGCAGGCGGGCCGCCTCGGCGCTGCCGCGCAGCTGGTCCGGCGGGATCAACCGGGCCAGGCCGTCGTCGAGCTGCTCGGCCGCGGTGATGCCGCGCGCCGCGAACAGCCGCGCCAGCAGCGGATGCACGCCGGCCTGTTCCAGCGCCCAGGCGGTGCGCGGCGGCACGTCGCGGACGGTGATCTGCATCAGCGTCTCGTCACAGCGTGGCCAGCCGCGTGGCCGGATGCTCGCGCTGCCACTGGCTGCGCAGCGTCGCGACGAGGCCGCGCGGTCGCGCTTCCCAGGTCTGCGCGTGGCGCTCGCCGCACAGCGTCAGCGTCAGCGGCTGGCCGCCCTGGGCGGCGGCCAGCGCCTCGCGCAGCACGCCGCGGTCGAGCGCGCGCCAGGCCTCGGACCAGGCGGCCCAGTCCTCGCGCAGCGCCGGGGCGCGCAGCGTGTCCAGCACGCGCGGCGCAGTGCCGCGATCGGCCCGGTGCACGCCGCAGCCGCCGAGCCAGACGCTGTTGAGCGGCTGCAGGCCGCGGGCCTCGCGCGCGTCGTTGAGCGCGTGCGTGTACAGCAGCATCTGCACCTCGGCCTGCAGCCGTTTGACGAGGCGGGCGCGCGGGTCGTCGGGCATCCACAGGTCGGGGTTGCGGCCGATCACGCGGTCGAGCGACGCGGTCGGCAGGCCGTCCAGCGACGCGTGGGCCACGTACCAGCGCGTCGGCGCGCCCCAGGCGCAGCGCCAGCCCAGGCTCTCGAACTGCGGGCGCACCGCGTCGAGGAAGGCGCGCGATTCGGCGGCGTCGAGCGCCAGCGCCTCGGGGTCGCCCATCGTCAGGTGCTCGGCCCCGACCTGCCAGTGCACCGGGCTCAGCAGGCCCCAGGCCAGCTCGCCGGGTTCGAGCCCGTCGGCCACGGCGGCGCGGGCCGCCCAGGGCAGGGCGCCGTCGACGCCTGGCCAGCCCAGCGCGCCGGCCAGCACGCGCTCGTGCGGCGGCGAGAGCCGGTATTCGTCGCCCTCGTCGCGCGCGGTCGGCGTCAGGCGGGCCAGCAGGGCCTCCAGCGTGGGCAGGGTCGCTTCGCGCAGCGCGTGCTGTCCGGCTTCGGACAGCGGCGCGGCGAAGGGGATCAGCAGGTGCATGCGGGGATTATCGGGAGGCGACGTCAGTGCGAGCGACGAGGGCCGCCGAGACCGCGGGTCGCTTGCTGCGCAACGCGCGCCGCGACCGAGGCCGCCGGCCCTACAGGGACCACCACACGAACCAGATCGCCAGCGCCAGGCAGACCGCGCGCAGCGGCGAGGTGCGCGCGCCGCCCAGCCAGTCGAGCACGGAGCCGTCGGCGTCGCGCGCGTCGACGCGGTTCGGGTCGCCGGCGCGCATGCGCTCGAGCCACTCGCGGTGGCGCGGCAGGTCGCCGGCATGCGCCTCGAGCCGCTTGCGCACGACCTGCGGCGAGGGCTTGCGCGCATGCGCCAGCAGCGCCGGCTCCAGCACCGAGACCTGCCGGTGCGCGTCGGCCAGCCGGCTGACGGCGAGCGTCGCGCCGCACTGGCCGCACTGCAGCGCGTGCGCGGTCTCCAGCGCCGCGCCGCAGGCCATGCAGCCCAGGGCCGAGCGTTGCGCCGCCGCGGCGTGCACGGCCTGCGGCTCGATGGCGCCTTCGGGGTCGAGCGCGCGCGCCAGCCGGGCCACGTCGACCAGGCTGGGCACCGAGCGGCAGTGCCCGCACTCGGCGTCGCTGGCGCCGAGCGGCGCGCCGCAGTTGACGCAGTCGATGCGGCCGTCGCGCCGCAGCAGCGCGGCCCGGTCGGCCGAGGACAGCGGCCGCACCAGGCCCTTCTCGAACAGGAACTGGGCGAAGCTCTGCCAGGCGCCGTGCTGCTGCGTCAGGCACTCCAGCTGCAGCGACCGGCCCCAGCGGCTGCGGTTGTGCACGGTCTTGAGGCCGCCGCGGCAGCGCGGACAGCGGGCGTCGTCGCGCAGCGTGCGGTGCGGCAGCGACTGCGCCGCGGCCATCGCGCCGATCAGGCCCAGCACGCCCGGGCCGCTGAGCCGGGCCGACTCGATGCGGTCGAACCACAGCAGGTGGCAGGGCGCGCACAGGTCGATCTCGATGGCGCGGTCGTAGTGGCCGGCCAGGCGCAGCGCCTGCATGGCGTCGCCGCAGTTGCCGCAGGCCAGCGTGGACGAGCCGGACGGGTCGCGCATGGCTCGATTCTCGCCGAGGCCCCGTCCGCCGGCGACGCAGGCCCCGCTGCCGGCCGCCTGCGGCCTCAGCCCGCGCCGCCGTCGCGCCGGCGGATCGCGTCGGCCTGTTCGCGGATCGCCCGCAGCTCCTCGGCCGGCAGCCGCACGAGGTTCTTCACCTGCAGGGCCATGCGCGGATGGGCGGCGAAGCGCCGCTCGTGCCGCGCCAGGAAGTCCCAGTACAGCGTCGTGAAGGGGCAGGCCCGTTCGCCGTGGCGCAGCGTCGGGTCGTAGCGGCAGCCACGGCAGTGGTCGCTCATGCGCTGGATGTACTGGCCCGTGGCCGCGTAGGGCTTGCTGGCCATCCGCCCGCCGTCGGCGTACTGGCTCATGCCCAGGGTGTTGGGCAGCTCGACCCATTCGACCGCGTCGACGTAGACCGACAGGTACCAGCCGTGCACCTGCCGGGGCTCCACGCCCAGCAGCAGCGCATACAGCCCCGTCACCATCAGGCGCTGGATGTGGTGCGCGTAGCCGTGCTCGAGCGTCTGGCCGATCGCGTCGGCCAGGCAGCGCATCCCGGTGTCGCCGGTCCAGTACCAGGCCGGCAGCGGCTGCTTCGCGTCGAGCGCGTTGTGCTCGGCGTAGCCGGGCATCTGGGTCCAGTAGATGCCGCGCACGTACTCGCGCCAGCCCAGCACCTGGCGGATGAAGCCCTCGGCCGAGGCGAGCGGCACGCGGCCGGCGCGCCAGGCGGTCTCGGCGGCGGCGACCGCCTCGCGCGGGTCCAGCAACTTGAGGTTCAGCGCTGCCGCGATCTGCGCGTGGTAAAGCCAGGGCTGGCCGCCCCACATCGCGTCCTGCCAGCGGCCGAAGTCGGCCAGGCGGTGCTGGACGAAGTCGTCGAGCGCGGCCCGCGCCTGCGCGCGCGTGACCGGCCAGCCGAAGCAGTCCAGCCGGCCGGGGTGCGCGCCAAAGCGCGCCCGCACCAGCGCGATGACCTCGCGCGTGATCGCATCGGGCTCGAAGCGCAGCGGCGGCGGCACCAGCCCCGGCCCCTGCGGGCCGAAGGCGCCGCGGTTGTCGGCGTCGAAGTTCCATTGGCCGCCGACGGGCTGCTCGCTGGCCTCTCCTTCCATCAGCACGCGGTGGCGCCGCCGCATCTCGCGGTAGAAGGTCTCCATGCGCAACTGCTTGCGGCCGCGCGCGTGGCGCGCGAAGTCCTCGCTGCTGCACAGGAAGTGGCGGTCGGGGCGGATCTCGATCGGCACGCCGGCCCCGGCCGCCGCCGTGCGCAGCGCCTCGCGCACGCGCCAGTCGCCGGGCTCGGCCAGCACGACGCGCTGCACGCGCGTGCCCGCCAGCGTGGCCTGCAGCGCCGCGGCCAGGCTGCCGTCGCACAGCTCGTGGTAGGCCAGCGCCAGCCCGTCGTCGCGCAGCGCCTGCGCGAAGTGCCGCATCGCCGACAGGAACAGCGCGATGCGCGGCTGGCTGGACCAGACGTGGGTGGACTCCTCGCTCGCCTCGCACATCCAGGCGAGATCGCGTGCGGGGTCGAAGCCGTCGAAGGCGCTCGAGCCGCGGTCGAGCTGGTCGCCCAGCACGACGACCAGGTGGCGGACCTCAGCGCGCGCCGGCATCGACAGCGGCCCTGCGGCGGCGACAGGCGTCGGAGCAGTAGCGCACCGCTTCCCAGTTCTTTGCCCAGGCCTTGCGCCACACCATCGTGCGGCCGCAGGCGGCACAGGGCTTGCGGGGCAGGGATTGCTTGTTGCCCTTGAAGTCGTTCATGGCGTGCGGCGCGAGGCGCCTATTGTGGGGCGAGCCTGGCGAGCGGGGCGCGACCCTGGGGGGCGAGGCGGCCTGCGTGTACCCTGCCACCGGCGCGGCCGCGTGGCCGCGGCCGCCAGATCCGTCCCGACACGAGGAGAGCTCGATGACGACGACCCAGGCGAAGCGCCTGTCGATGGTGGGCATGGTGAGGGTGGCGGGGGCCGCGGCGGCCGTGGCGGCGCTGGGGACGGCTGCGACCGCGGTCCCGGCCGCGCCGGTGAGCTACCGCATCGACCCGGCGCACACCTTCCCGAGCTTCGAGGCCGACCACATGGGCATCTCGGTGTGGCGCGGCAAGTTCAACCGCAGCAGCGGGCAGGTCACGGTGGACCGCGAGGCCGGCAGCGGCACGCTCGCCATCGAAATCGATGTCGCGAGCATCGACTTCGGGCACGACGCGCTCAACGCCTGGGCGCGCGGCAAGGACTTCCTGGAGGCGAAGAAGTACCCGAAGGCGCGCTACACGGGCCGCCTCGAGGCCTTCGTCGACGGTCGGCCGACGCGGGCCGCCGGCGAGCTGCGGCTGCACGGCGTGACGCGGCCGGTGACGCTGGCCATCGGGCACTTCAAGTGCATCCCGCACCCGCTCTCCAAGCGCGAACTCTGCGGCGCCGACGCGAGCGCGACGATCCGCCGCGACGAGTTCCGGCTCGATGCCGGCAAGGACTACGGCTTGCGCATGGAGGTCGAGCTGCGCATCCAGGTCGAGGCGGTCGCCGAGCCCTGAGGCGCGGGCCCGGCGCTCAGCCGGCGCGCTCGTACAGCGTCACCACGCAGGCGCCGCCCAGTCCCAGGTTGTGCTGCAGCGCGAGCTGCACGCCGTCGACCTGGCGGCGATCGGCGGTGCCGCGCAGCTGCTGCGTCAGCTCGTAGCACTGCGCCAGGCCGGTCGCACCGAGCGGGTGGCCCTTGGACAGGAGGCCGCCGGAGGGGTTGGTGACGACGCGGCCGCCATAGGTGTTGTCGCCGTCCTCGACGAAGCGCTCGGCACCGCCTTGCGGGCACAGGCCCAGGGCCTCGTAGGTGATCAGCTCGTTGTGGGCGAAGCAGTCGTGCAGCTCGCAGACGCGGATGTCGGCCGGATCCACGCCGGCCTGGGCGTAGACACGCTGCGCGGCCTCGCGCGTCATGTCGCTGCCGACCAGTTTCATCATCGAGCCGTCGCCGAAGCTGCCGGGTCGGTCGGTCGTCATCGCCTGCGCGGCGATGCGCACGTCGCGCCGCAGCCCGTGGCGCGCGGCGCAGGCCTCGGACACCAGCAGCGCGGCCGCGGCGCCGCAGGTCGGCGGGCAGGCCATCAGCCGCGTCATCACGCCGGGCCACACGGCCTTGGCGTTCATCACGTCGTCCTCGCTCAACACCTCGCGGAACAGCGCCAGCGGGTTGTTGGCCGCATGGCGACTGGCCTTGGCGCGGATCTTCGCGAAGGTCTCGAGCCGGGTGCCGTAGCGCTGCATGTGCTCGCGCCCGGCGCCGCCGAAGTAGCGCAGCGCGAGCGGGATCGCCGCCACGTCGTCGCCGGCCAGCGCGGCGCAGGTCTCGTCGAAGCGGTCGAAGGGCGAGGGCCGGTCCTCGTAGACGTTGCCCAGCGCACCCGGTCGCATCTGCTCCATGCCCAGCGCCAGCACGCAGTCGGCGACGCCGTTCTCGATGGCCTGGCGGGCCAGGTAGAGCGCGGTCGACCCGGTCGAGCAGTTGTTGTTGACGTTGAAGATCGGCACGCCGCTCATGCCGACCTCGTAGAGCGCGCGCTGGCCGCAGGTCGAGTCGCCGTAGACGTAGCCGACGTAGGCCTGCTCGACGGCGTCGTAGCCGAGGCCGGCATCGGCCAGCGCGGCCCGCGTGGCGGCCGCGCCCATCACCGGGTAGGGATCGCTGGCGCCGGGCTTGGCGAATGGGATCATGCCGACGCCGGCGACGAGGACTTTGTGGCTCATGAAGGGCCTCCTGTGAGGTTCAACACACCGTTCGCGCTGGGCTTGTCCAAGCGCCTGCGTGAGGCTTCGACCAGCTCAGCCCGAACGGCCGTGCAGGTCCGTGGATCATGCTCATCGGCCGTCGAAGACCGCCGGGCGCTTGGCGAAGAAGGCCTCGAGGCCCTCGTGGAAGTCGCGCGTGCGGGTGCCGGCGACGAAGGCCTCGGCCTCGGCGTCGAGCTGGCCGGCGAAGTCGCGGTCCAGCGACTGCCGCAGCAGGCGCTTGACGCGGCCGTAGGCCAGCGTCGGACCGGCGGCCAGGCGCTGCGCGAGCTTCGCGGTCTCGGCCTGCAGGTCAGCGGCCGGCACGACGCGGTTGACGAGGCCGAGGCGCAGCGCCTCGGCCGCATCGAAGCCTTCGGACAGCAAGGCGATCTCCATCGCGCGGCGCAGCCCGACGAGGCGGGGCAGCGCCCAGGAGCTGGAGCCGTCGCAGCTGGCGCCGACGCGCGTGTAGGCGAGGTTGAAGCTGGCGTTGTCCGCCGCGATGGCGAGGTCGCAGCCGAGCGCCAGGCTCATCGAGCCGCCGGCCACGGCGCCCTGCAGGCTGGCGATCACCGGCGCGTTCATCGCGGCGAGCAGCTTGAGTCCGCCGTGCAGGCCGTCGATCAGCTGCGGCGCGACGACGCTCGCGTTGCCGCGCATCGCCGCCAGGTCACCGCCGACGCCGAAGCTGCGGCCGGCGCCGCAGACGACGACGGCGCGCACCGAGGCGTCGGTCGCCAGTGCCCTGCAGGCGGCGTGGAAGGCCTCGGCGGTGTGGGCGTCGAGCGCGTTGAAGGCCGCGGGGCGGTTCATCTGCAGCGTGGCGACTGCGCCATCGCGCGTGATCAGCACGGGGGCTTGTGCGGGGGTGGACATGGTCGTGAACTCCGTAAGCTCAGGCGGCGCGCCGCCGTGACGAAGGCGCGCGTTTCGCGGGGGACAGCCCGGGCGGCTCGGCGGCGCGGGCCGCCGGCTCGCGACTCAGGCCCTGCATCAGCACGCCGATGCAGTGGTCGGCGATCTCGGTCGGGTCGAGCCCGCCGTCGGGCCGGTACCAGCGGCCGATCCAGCTCAGCGCGCCGGCCAGCGTGAAGGCGGCGAGCCGCGGGTCGCAGGGGACGATCGAGCCCTCGGCGATGCCCTGGCGGATCAGCTCGCGGAACTCCAGGTCGAGCCCCGCCTTCATGCGGCGCACCTTCTGGCGGCTCTCGGGCGGCAGCGACTCCTCGCCGACGCGGATCACCAGCATGCCGAAGTCCTGGGTCACGATGTCGACGTAGGCGCGCATCGCGGCATCGAGCTTGTCGATCGCGCGGCCGCCGCGCGCGTCGACCTCGCGGATGGCCCGCTGCAGCATCTCGAGCCCGGCGCGCACGCATTCGAGCAGGATCGCGTCCTTGCTGTCGACGTAGTAGTAGACGGTCGGCTTGCTGACGCCCAGGCGCTCGGCCACCTCGTCCAGCGTGCTGGCGGCGTAGCCCTTCTCGTTGAAGAGCTGGGCCGCGGTGCGCAGCACCGCCTCGCGCTTGAGCGCACGCTGCTCGGCGCGGCCGCGCACCGGGCCCCAGGGCGACGCGACGGGCGCAGCTTTCATTTCAATGACTCATCACTCCGACGGCCGCCCTCGCCGGAGCCACCGATCGGCCGAGCCGCCGCCGCGGAACCGGCTTGGCCGGTCCGCCAGCGGCGCCCCCTACGAGGGGGATCGGCGAAGCCGCAACGGGGGGGATCCACTTCAGGCATAGAGCGCCTCGATCTCCTGCGAGTAGGACTTGTAGACGCTGGCGCGGCGCACCTTCATCGTCGCGGTGACCTCGCCGTCGTCGTGATCCAGCTCCTTGGTCAGCAGGTGGAACTTGCGGATCTGGGCGACCGGCGCGAGCTTCGCATTGCCGGCGTCGATCTCGCCCTGGACCAGGGTGCGCACCTCCGGGTGCTCGGCCAGCGAGCGGAAGTGGGTGAACACCACGCCGCGCATCTGCGCCCATTGCGACACCGTCTCGAAGTCGATCTGCACCAGCGCGCCGACGAAGCGCCGCGCGTCGGCCACGATCACGCACTCCTTGATGTAGGGGCTGGCCTTCATCGCGTTCTCGACCTCGGAGGGCGTCAGGTTCTTGCCGCCGGCGGTGATCATGATGTCCTTGAGGCGGTCGACGATGCGCAGCGAGCCGTCGACCCGCTGCACCACGTCGCCGGTGTGCAGCCAGCCGTCGACGATGGCGCCCGCGGTCGCCTCGGGGCTCTTGTAGTAGCCCTGGAAGACCACCGGCCCACGCACCTGCAGCTCGCCGAGGTCCGACAGGCGGTGCTCGACGCCCAGCGTCGGCGTGCCCACCGTGGCCGGCACGATCGCGTCGGGCCGCTGGCCGAGCACCATGCCGCTGGTCTCGGTCATGCCGTAGACCTCGATCAGCGGCACGCCCAGCACGCGGAAGTACTCGACGATGGCAGCCGAGATCGGCGCCGCGCCGGTCAGCGCGACGCGCACTTGGCGCAGACCGATGAAGTTCTGCAGCGCGCGCAGCACCAGCAGGTACCAGAAGCCGAACACCAGCCTCTCCTTCAGGCTGCGCTGGTGGGCCGCCTTGAAGGCGAAAGGGCTGCAGGCGGCGAGTGCACGGTGGTAGAGCCAGCGACGCAGACGCCCGGTCTCCTGCATCTTGATGCTGATGGCCGAGTGCAGCTTCTCCCAGATGCGCGGCACGCCGAGGAACATCGTCGGCGCGACTTCGCGCAGGTCTTCCTGCACGGTGCGGATCGACTCGCCGAAGTCGACGCGCGAGCCGAGGTAGAGCGGCACGAAGACCGTCAGCATCTGCTCGGCCACGTGGCACAGCGGCAGGTAGGACAGGTGGCTGGTGTCGGGCCGCAGGCCCAGGCGCTCGACCACGCCCGGCGCCATCGCCGCGACATTGCCGTAGCTGATCATCGCGCCCTTGGGCTTGCCGGTGGAGCCCGAGGTGTAGATGATCAATGCGGTGTCCTGCAGGGTCTGGCGGGCGAGCACGGCCTCGACGAAGCCGGCGCTCCCGGACCCGGACTCCGCCTCGGCGCGGGCGCCCAGCGCCTCCAGTTCCCCGAAGCCGATGACCAGGTCCGGCGCGAGCGCCCGGGTGTCGGCCAGGCCCTTCTTCTCCATCACGACGATCTTCTTCAGCCGCGGCAACTGGGCGCGCGCCTCGAGGATCTTGTCGCTCTGCTCCTGGTCCTCGCAGACGACGATCTCGGCGTCGGCGTGGGCCAGCACGTAGGCGACTTCGGGCGTCGGGCTGGTCGGGTAGACGCCGACCGTCACCGCACCGACCAGGCCGGCGCCGAGCTGCGACAGCACCCACTCGATGCGGTTCTCGGACAGCACGCCGACGTGGGCGCCGTCGCCCAGGCCCAGCGCGCGCAGGCCCAGGCCGACGTGCATCGCGCGCCGGTGATAGGCGGCCCAATCGATCGGCTGCCAGATGCCGTATTCCTTCTGGCGCAGCGCAATCGCCTGCGGCCGCCGCTGCGCGTGCTGGCGCAGCGCCTGCGGCAGGGTCAGGTGAACCGCAAGTTCCGTCATCGCCACACCCGCATGGCCCCCTCTCCCAGAGGGCGAGGGAGTGAATGCGCTTTTCGCTGCGGGACGCTCACGACAGCCACCTCTTGCGGCGCTTGTAGTGCTTGAGTTCGCGGAAGCTCTTGGCGCCGCCCTCCTGGCCGAGGCCGAGGTAGAACTCGCGCACGTCGGGGTCGCTGGCGAGCCGGGCCGCAGTGTTGTCGATCACCACCTTGCCGGTCTCCATGATGTAGCCGTAGTGCGCGACCGCCAGCGCGACCGAGGCGTTCTGCTCGACCAGCAGCATCGAGGTGCCGCGCTCGGCGTTGATGCGGGCGATGATCTCGAAGATGGTCTCCACCAGCACCGGCGACAGGCCCAGCGAGGGTTCGTCCAGCAGCATCAGCTGCGGCTCGGCGATCAGCGCGCGGCCGATCGCCAGCATCTGCTGCTCGCCGCCCGACAGGTAGCCGGCCAGGCCCTTGCGGCGCTCGTGCAGCCGCGGAAAGTACTCGTAGACCTTGTCGAAGTCGGCGCCGCGCGCCCGTCGGCCGGTCAGCGCATAGGTCGCCGCGACCAGGTTCTCCTCGACGCTCAGGTCCTCGAAGACATGCCGGCCTTCCATCACGTGGAAGACGCCGGCCCGCACCAGCGCATGCGGTGCGAGGCCGCGCGTGTCCTGCCCGCCGAAGCGGACCTGGCCGCCGGTCATCGCGCCGTTCTGCAGCGCCAGCAGGTTGGAGATCGCCTTCAGCGTGGTGCTCTTGCCGGCGCCGTTGCTGCCGAGCAGCGCGACGATCTGGCCGCGCGGCACCGTCAGCGACAGGCCGCGCAGCACCTGGACGGCCTTGTTGTAGACCACCTCGATGTTGCTGACTTCAAGGATCACGTCGACGGTCATGGCACTCGGCAGATGCAGTGCGGCGGCCTGCCAAGCAGCCGCCGCGGATCCGGCTCTGCCGGTCCGCCAGCGGCGCCCCCTTCGAGGGGGAGCGGCGAAGCCGCAACGGGGGTGGGCGTCATTGCGTCACTTGTTGAGGTCGATCCAGTCCGACGCCGGGAGCATCTTCTGGGCCTTGAAGTCGGCCTTGTAGATGCGCCCGATGGGGATGGAATTGCCCTTGATCGACAGCGGCACGCCGATGATCCCGCCGGTGTCGAAGTTGCGGATCGAGCTGAGCGCGATCTTCATGTTTTTGCCGTTGAGCTCGTTGCCGGCCTCGAGCGTGCGACGCGCCGCCTCGGTCAGCAGCATCGCGGCCAGGAAACCCTGCATGTAGCCGGTCTGCTGGTAGTCGGGGCGCATCTTGCGGATGCGCTCGAGCATCGGCGACTTGCCCTCGGTGTCGTAGTAGTAGCGGTAGGGCATGACGCCCAGGAAACCGTCGGCCGCGGGACCCATCTTCATGACCGTGGTGTTGTCCATCGACCAGAAGGTCCCCATGAACTGCGACTTCAGGCCCAGCGACTTGGCCTGGTTGATGAACTCGGGGATCGGCGCCGACACGTAGCCGTGGAAGATCGTGAAGTCGGGGTCGGCGCGACGCAGCTTGACGATCTCGGCCGACACGTCGACGCTGCCCGGCGCGGTGACGATCTCGGTCGCCAGCTCGAGCTTGAGCGCCTTGATGCCGGCACGCGCGGCGTCCACCGGGTCGCGGCCGAACTCGGTGTCCGAGTAGACCAGCGCCACCTTGGCGCCGGGCTTGTTCTGGGCGATGTAGCGCAGCAGGATGCCGACCATCTCGCTGTAGTCGGGGCCGACCATGAACTGCAGCGGGTACTTGTCGGCGTTGCTGATCTCCTTGGCGAAGGAGGCGCCGGTCATCAGGATGCCCTGGTTGCGCTCGAGCTCGGGGTTCACCGTCTTCACGAAGCCGGTGGAGTCGGCGTAGTACAGGTTCACCTTGTTGGCGCTGGTGATGCGCTTGAAGACGGCCATCGACTGGTCGACCTTGTAGCCGGTGTCCTCGACCACGTACTTGACCTTGCGGCCCTTGACCCCGCCGCCCTCGTGCAGGATGGTGAGGTAGTCCTTGATGCCGGCGTCGATCGCGATGCCCGCGAAGGAGAACACGCCGGTCAGCGGCATCGAGGCGCCGAAGACGATGTCCTCGGCCGGGGCGGCGGCCTTGGCCGCAGCCTTCTGCGCCAGGGCTGCCGGCGCCCAGCTCGATGCGGCCGTCGCCAGGCCCAGGGCCATCAGCTCGCGCTTGTTGATCGTCATGGTGGTCTCCTTGAAGGTGAGGATGCGACCCGGTCAGGTGCGGAAGGGCCAGAGATGGAAGGTCCGCCGGGTGCGGCGCCACATCTCCGCGAGCCCGAGCGGCTCGAAGATCAGGAACAGGACGATGAGCGCACCGAAGACGATGGTGCGCACCGGCGACAGGATCAGCGTCGCGTTGCCAGACAGCGGCAGCACGCTGACGACGAGCTTGAGCAGCTCGGGCACCAGCGTCATGAACACCGCGCCGAGCACACTGCCCAGCACCGTGCCCATGCCGCCGACGATGACCGCCGCCAGGAAGAAGATCGACATCAGCAGCGGGAAGCTCTCCGGCGTCACCGCGCGGAAGAAATAGGCGAACAGCCCGCCGGCGATGCCGGCGTAGAAGGACGAGATCGCGAACGACAGCAGCTTGTAGCGCAGCAGCGGAATGCCCAGCACCTCGGCCGAGATGTCGCGGTCGCGGATCGCGATGAAGGCGCGGCCGATGCGCGTGCGCAAGAGGTTGGCCGCGCCCAGCAGCAGCAAGCCGGTGGTCGGCACGATCACCCAGTAAAGCTTGAACGAGGAGTCGAGCTGCTGGCCGAAGGCCGTTGCCGGCGGCACCGACAGCCCGGCCGTGCCGCCGGTGAGCTGGGCGAAGTGCGAGAACACGAAGTGCGCAATGACGCCGGCCGCGATGGTCGCGATCGCCAGGTACAGGCCCTTGACGCGCAGTGAAGGCAGGCCGACCAGCACGCCGGCCAGCATCGCCACGATGCCACCGCCCAGCAGGTTCAGCAGCATTGGCGTACCGAAGCGCAACTGCAGGATCGCCACCGTGTAGGCGCCCAGGCCCATGAAGGCGGCCTGGCCCAGGCTCACCAAGCCGGTGTAGCCGGTGAGGATGTTCAGGCCCATCGTGCTGGCGATGTTGATCGCGACCAGGCAGGCGAGGTAGAGCCAGTATTCATTGGCGACGAAGGGGAAGAGCAGCAGGACGCCGACGCCGGCCAGCGCCCAGCGCCGCTGCGCGGCGCTGTCGAACAGCGCCGCGTCGGCGGCGTAGCTCTGTTTCGCGGAACCGATCCTCATGGCGTGCTCAGAGCCTTTCGATCTCGTGGGTGCCGAACAGGCCGTAAGGCCGGACCATCAGGATCAGCACCAGCAGCGAGAAGGTGGCGAGCAGCTTGTACTCACCGCCGATGTAGAAGCCCGCCAGCGCCTCGACCACGCCGACGATCACGCCGCCCACCAGGGCGCCGGCCACGCTGTCCAGGCCGCCGAAGATCACCACCACCAGCACCGACAGGCCGAACACGCCCATCACCGACGAGAGGCCGCCGATCGAGCCGACGACGATGCCGGCCACGCCGGCGATCGCCGCCGCGGCCATCCAGGTCATCGAGAACACCTGGGGCACGTTGATGCCGACCGAGTAGGCCGCGGCCTGGTCGGCGGCCGTGGCGCGCAGCGCGACGCCGCCGCGCCAGTAGCGAAACAGCAGCAGCACCGCAGTGATCAGCAGCACCGCGATCCAGAAGCCGTAGAAGATCTTCGGCGACACGAAGGCCTGGCCGATGACGATGTGCTTGGCGGGCAGGAACTCGGGCAGGCGCTGCTGGTCGGCGCTCCAGACCAGCTCGACCAGGCCGACCAGCATCGAGGCCAGGCCGACCGTGACCATGAAGGACGAGATCGGTGACTCGCCCAGCATCGGGCGGATCAGCGTGCGCTCGACGACCGCGCCGAAGGCGGCCGACACCAGCAGCGCGCCGGGGATCGCCAGCCAGATCGGCAGCGCGAGGCCGGCCGCGAAGCTGAAGAAGACGTAGGCGCCCAGCATCAGCATCTCGCCGATCGCGATGTTGACGACGCGCGTGGCCTTGTAGATCAGCACGAAGGCCAGGCCGGTCAGCGCGTACAGGCCGCCGGTGCCGATGCCGGCGAGCGTGATCTCGAACAGCAGCCACCCGTCGATGGTCATGACCACCCCTCGGTCGACGAGTACGTCGTCCGATCCCCCGAGGGGATGCGGGCCGGCTTGAGGCGGCCCGGCGCTCGGCCCGCGCAGACGTCGCTCATGCTGCCTTCCGGGCTTGCGCGCCGGCGGCGGCCGCGCGCTGGAAGCGCTCGCGCAGCGCCTCGACGTTGCCCGAGCCGAGGTAGGCCTTGACGACCTCCGGATTGCCCTGCACCTCGCCCGGCAGACCGCTGGCGATGACCTGGCCGAAGTTCAGCACCACGACGTGGTCCGACAGGTCCATCACCATGCCCATGTCGTGCTCGACCATCAGGACCGTCACACCCCACTCGCGCCGCACCTCGAGAATGAAGCGCGCCATGTCCTCGGTTTCTTCGCGGTTCATGCCGGCCACCGGCTCGTCGAGCAGCAGCAGCCGCGGCCGCATCGCCAGCGCCCGCGCCAGTTCGACGCGCTTCTGCAAGCCGTAGGACAGCGCGCCGACCGGGGCCTTGCGGATGTGGTCGATCTCGAGGAAATCGATGATGCGTTCCTCGATCTCGCGGCGCAGTGCCTCCTCTTCGCGCCGCGCCGCGGGCGTGTAGAACAAGGCCTGCAGCGCGTTCGTGCGCAGGTGGCAGTGGCGGCCGAGCTTGATGTTGTCCAGCACCGTCATGCCGCGGAACAGCGCGATGTTCTGGAAGCTGCGCGCCAGGCCCAGCGCCGCGCGCTTCGGCGGCGACAGGCCGGCGAGGTCGTGGCCGTCGAAGACCATGCTGCCGGCCGCCGGCCGATAGAAGCCCGACAGGGTGTTGAAGACCGAGGTCTTGCCCGCGCCGTTGGGGCCGATCACCGAGGTGATCGACCCCGGCTGGACCGAGAAGCTCACGCCGTTCAGGGCCTTCACGCCGCCGAAGGCGAGCGACAGGCCGTCGACCTTCAGCAGGGCTTGCGAAGCGGAAGCGGGCACCTTGTCTCCTGGAACGGCCAGCCGCGCCAGGGCGGGGTCCGTTTGATTCCTACTCTTCAGTAGGTCATTGATTCTTGGGTAGCTTCCAGCGCTACGCAAGGGTCCCGGGCCCCGGACAAACCCGCAGGCGCGTGCTCGCTCAGTTAGCATCGCCGCCCATGCGCAGCCCCTACGAGCTCCTGATCGGCTGGCGCTACACCCGTGCCGGACGCGGCGGGCGGCGCAACGGCTTCATCTCCTTCATCTCCGGCGTGTCGATGCTCGGCATCGCGCTCGGCGTGGCGGCGCTGATCATCGTGCTGTCGGTGATGAACGGCTTCCAGAAGGAGGTGCGCGACCGCATGCTGAGCGTGATCGCGCACGTCGAGGTGTTCGACGCGCGCGGCGACGCGCTTGCCGACTGGCGGGCCACCGCGGCCGCCGCAATGCGCAACCCCGCCGTGGTCGGCGCTGCGCCCTTCATCTCGACCCAGGCCCTGCTGGCGCGCGGCGACGACATGCGCGGCGCCATCGTGCGCGGCATCGACCCGGCCGAGGAGCCCAAGGTGACGCCGCTGGCGGCGCAGCTCAAGGACAGCGCGTTCGCGCAGCTCGAGCCCGGCGCCTGGGGCATCGTGCTGGGCGGCGAGCTGGCGCGATCGCTCGGTGTGCGCAGCGGCGACCCGGTCACGCTCGTCACGCCCAACGGGCAGGTCACGCCGGCGGGCGTGGTGCCGCGGCTGCGCCAGATGACGGTGGTCGGCGTGTTCAACGCCGGCCACTACGAGTACGACAGCGGCCTGGCCCTCATCCACGTCGACGACGCGGCCAAGCTGTTCCGCGTCGAAGGGCCGACCGGCGTGCAGCTCAAGCTGCGCGACCAGCAGGACGCGCGCCGGGTCGCGGCCGAGCTGCAGGCGAGCCTGGGCGACACCGTCGTCGTGCGCGACTGGACCCGCACCAACCGCAACTGGTTCGACGCGGTGCAACTCGAGAAGCGGATGATGTTCATCATCCTCACGCTGATCGTCGCGGTCGCCGCCTTCAACCTGGTCAGCACGCTGGTGATGACGGTGACCGACAAGCAGGCCGACATCGCGATCCTGCGCACGCTCGGCGCGAGCCCGCGCTCCATCATGGGCATCTTCATGGTCCAGGGGGCGGCCTCGGGCGTGATGGGTACGCTGGCCGGCCTGGGGCTGGGTCTGCTGGTGGCGCTGAACATCGACGTCATCGTGCCGGCGCTCGAACGGCTGTTCAACGCCAGCTTCCTGCCGGGCAGCATCTACCTCATCAGCCGCATGCCCAGCGACCCGCAGTCGGCCGACATCGTGCCGATCGGCGTGATCTCGCTGCTGCTGGCCTTCGTCGCGACGATCTACCCGAGCTGGCGCGCCAGCCGCGTGCAGCCGGCGCAGGCCTTGCGATATGAATGAGCCGGTGCTGCAGGCCCGAGGCCTGCACAGGCGCTACCGCGAAGGCGGCCTCGACGTGTCGGTGCTGCAGGGCGTCGAGCTGCAGGTCGAGCGCGGCGAGACGCTGGCGGTGGTGGGCGCCTCCGGATCGGGCAAGAGCACGCTGCTGCACCTGCTGGGCGGGCTGGACGCGCCGACGGCGGGCGACGTCACCCTGATGGGCCGCGACTTCGCCGCGATGAGCCCGGCCGCGCAGGGCAGCTGGCGCAACCTGCACCTCGGCTTCATCTACCAGTTCCATCACCTGCTGCCCGAGTTCAGCGCGCTCGACAACGTCGCGATGCCGCTGTTCATCCGCCGCCTGTCGCGCGAGCAGGCGCGCGAGCAGGCGCGCGAGACGCTCGCCGCCGTGGGACTGGGGGCGCGCACCGCGCACCGGCCGTCCGAGTTGTCGGGCGGCGAGCGCCAGCGCGTCGCCGTGGCGCGCGCGCTCGTCACCCAGCCGGCCTGCGTGCTGGCCGACGAGCCGACGGGCAACCTCGACCGCGCCACCGCCGACGGCGTGTTCGAGCTGATGCTCGGACTGGCGCGGGCCCAGGGCACGGCCTATGTCGTCGTCACCCACGACGACACGCTGGCCGCCCGCTGCGGGCGGCGGCTGCGGCTGGAGCGGGGGGTGCTCTCGGCCTAGGAGTCCGGGCGGCAGAAGCCGCCCAGCCGCCTAGGCTGGCTTTATGCACG
>CAZTTC010000005.1:0-37723 GCA_964616015.1 uncultured Methylibium sp.
CGCAGCACGTTCTCCTCGGCGATGCGCTGGCGCAGCGGCACGATCTCGTCGCGGTGGTGGCGGGCGATGTCCCAGGCCGAGCGGTAGGCACCGTAGGCCTCGCGCACCTCGGAGCGGGCGTTGATGGCCGTTTCGGCCGCGCGGTTCAGCGTCTGCAGGTAGATCGCCTCGGCCCGTGCCACGCGGGCACCGCCCCAGTCGAACAGCGGCAACTCGAGACCGATCTCCCAGCCGCGCTGGGTCGGTGCCTCGTTCGAGCTGTTGTGAACCCGGCCGAGCTCGAGCACGTTGACGAAGCGGGTCGCCTTCGTGAGGCCCAGGTTGCTGGCCGTCTGCTCCGCCGCGAGCCGGGCGCCCTGCACGTCCAGGCGCTGGGCCAGGGCGGTGCGCTCGATGTCGGGCAGGTCCTGCAGGGCCTGCGGCAGGTCGGGCAGGCGCTCGGGCAACTCGAAGCCCGTCTGCGCGCCCCACAGACCGAGCAGGCGCGTGAGCTTCTCGCGCGACGAGACGCTGGCCCGCTGGGCTCGGGCCAGGTTCTGGGTGGCATCGGCATAGAAGCCCTGCTCGCGCATCTGCTGCAGCTTGTTGAAGTTGCCGGCCTGGGCCATGCGGCGCGCCAGTTCGGCGCTGGCGTCGGCGGCCTGCTGCACCTGGCGCATGTAGCGCACGGTCTCCTCGGCGGCGACGGCCATGACGTAGGCCTTGCGGGTCTCGGCCGCCAGCGACATCACGCGCATCGTGACCGTGCCCTGGGTCTGCTGGAAGCGCCGCGCCTCCATCCGGGTCGCCAGCGGCATCGCCAGCAGGCGCACCAGATTGACGTGGACGCCGCGCTCGAGCTCGACCTCGCTGCCGCGCTCGAGGCGGCCGAAGCTGAAGCCGGGATTGGCCGGGCGAGCGGCCTGCACCAGATCGGCCTCGCCGATGCCGAGCTCGAAGAACGCGGCCTGCAGGCCGCGGTTGTTGAGCAGCGCGATCTGCACGGCGTCGTCCGCCGACAGCGGCCGCTCGAGCAGCGTCTGCACGCGCTGCTGGATCGTCTGCCGGTCGGCATCGGTCCGGGCCCAGTGGAGGTCCTTGCCCAGCTGCTGACGGACCGCGGACTCGACAGGACCGAAGCCGCCGTCCGGGCTGAACGAGGCACAGCCGGCCAGTAACACGGCCAGCGCCGGGGCGCAGAGTCGGCATCTCGGCAGGCGCCAGGGCAGGCGGCACAGCGGCGCGTTCATCGCCGGTCCCCGTGCCCGGTGTGCCCACCAGGGTCGCTGGCCGGTGGCGCCGGTGCAGGGTTCTGCGCGGCCTCGCGCGCATACGAACGCCAGCCGCCGATGCGGCCGACCTTGTCGTTGGCGGCCTTCCAGGCATCGAGCTTCGCCGGGGCCAGATGGCGGTACTGCGTGAAGGCCGATCGATGGATGACCGGCGGCACGGCGGCGCTGGCGTCGAGCGGATCGGGTCGGGCCGCAGCGACGCCGTCAGGGCCGCCCGGGGCGGTCGCGGCGATGCCCGGCAGGATGGACAGTAGGGTGGCCGGCAGCAGCCAGCGGATGGGGATCGGGAGCATCGATGCCTCGCAGGAACTCGTCGCAGACGCCGGCCGCCGAGGCGGGCCGGGAACGGGTTCGCGGGACGGGACGTGCGAGCCGAGGCCCGCACGCGCCGCGTGCCGCTAGGCGAGGAGGGATCGGGGCGGGCGGTCGAGCCCGCCGACGGCCTGGCGGCCGGTGTCGCGCACCGGCGTCCTGGCGGGTGGATCGGCGAGAGCCGCAGGCGCGGCCTGCGGGGCGGATGCCGCCGGCGCGAAGACGGCGTGACACCAGTCGCAGGCCTGGCAGTTCATGCCGATGCCCGGGTCGTCGGTGCCAGCCATGTGGCAGGCGGGCGTCGCCACTGCGTCGGCCGGCTCGCCGGCGGCTGAAGGCGCAGCGGCCGACTGCGCGCCCGCCACCGGCGCGCCGGCCGGCGGCAGGCCCATGGACGCCACCGCCCAGCTGCGCAGCGGCAGCAGGGCCAGCATGAGCCAGAGGATCCAGGTGGCGCGGCGCATGGTCGACAGTGTAGGCCGGCGTCCGAGGGCGCGCCGGGCGAGGAAGTTCCACGCCGCGTGCCGATGGGACAGCCAAGGACCTAGGGCGAACCCTAGAATTCGGCCCCGACGACCCCTGACCTCCGGAGCCTGCGCATGACCTCCTCCGCCGCACCCGATGCCCTGGCCACCATCGCGCCACGCGACAAGGCCGAGATCCTGGCCGAGGCGCTGCCCTACATCCGCAAGTTCCACGGCAAGACGCTGGTCATCAAGTACGGCGGCAACGCCATGACCGACCCGGCGCTGCAGCAGGACTTCGCCGAGGACGTGGTGCTGCTCAAGCTGGTGGGCATGAACCCGATCGTCGTCCATGGTGGCGGCCCCCAGATCGACGACGCGCTGGCGCGCGTCGGCAAGAAGGGCAGCTTCATTCAGGGCATGCGTGTCACCGACGAGGAGACGATGGAAGTCGTCGAGTGGGTGCTGGCCGGGCAGGTGCAGCAGGACATCGTCGGCCTCATCAACGCCGCCGGCGGCAAGGCCGTGGGCCTGACCGGCCGCGACGGCGGGCTCATCCGCGCCCAGAAGCTGAAGATGATCGACAAGGACGACCCGACGGTGGAGCACGACGTCGGCCAGGTCGGCGAGATCACCGCCATCGACCCGGCGGTCGTGAAGGCGCTGCAGGACGACCAGTTCATCCCGGTCGTCAGCCCCATCGGCTTCGGCGAGCACAACGAGAGCTACAACATCAACGCCGACATGGTGGCGAGCAAGCTCGCGACGGTGCTGAAGGCCGAGAAGCTGCTGCTGCTGACCAACACCCCGGGCGTGCTGGACAAGGCCGGCAAGCTGCTGACCAACCTGAGCGCCCGCGAGATCGACGAGCTGTTCGCCGACGGCACCATCAGCGGTGGCATGCTGCCCAAGATCGCCGGCGCGCTCGACGCGGCCAAGAGCGGCGTCAACGCGGTGCACATCATCGACGGGCGGGTGCCGCACGCGATGCTGCTGGAGATCCTGAGCGATCAGGCCTACGGCACGATGATCCGCTCGCATTGATGGCCCACCCCCGTCGCGGCTTCGCCGCGCCCCCTCGAGGGGGCGACGCTGGCCGCGCCGCGGAGCCGGCTCCGCGGCGTCCGCGGGATGGAACGGCGTCATGCCTTTGAGCCGGCCGACGGTCTGGCTGTTCGACCTCGACAACACGCTGCACGATGCGTCGCATGCGGCCTATGGGCGGCTCGACGCCGCGATGAACGACTACATCGAGCGCGAGCTGCGCGTCGCGCCCGATCTGGCCGATCACCTGCGACGTGACTACTGGCGGCGCTACGGCGCCACGCTGCTGGGGCTGGAGCGCCATCACGGCATTCGAGCGGCCCATTTCCTGGAAGAGACCCACCGCCTGCCGGGCCTCGAGGCGCAGTTGCGCAGCCACGCGCACGACCGCGCGGCGCTGCGCCGCCTGCCGGGCCGCAAGATCCTGCTGACCAATGCACCGGCCCGCTACGCGCGCCGGGTGCTGACCGCGCTGGACCTGGCGGGTGACTTCGAGGCCATCGTCAGCATCGAGGACATGCGCATGTTCGGCGCGTTGCGGCCCAAGCCCGACGCCCGCATGTTCCGCTCGGTGCTGGCGCGGCTGAAGCTCAGGCCGACGGACTGCGTGCTCGTCGAGGACACGCTCGCGCACCAGCGCGCTGCCCACGCGGTGGGCCTGCGCAGCGTGTGGATGCAGCGCTATCTGTGGCGCAATGCGCATGGACCGGAAGTAGGTGCGCGCTTGCGCCGAAAGCCCGCCTATGTATGTGCAAGAATCCGTTCGCTACAGAAGTTACGCAGCCTCTTCCCGCAGCACCGCGCGCATGTCTGACACGCCCTCCCCCGAGTCGCTGGATCCCGCCGACGACGCGCCCGCCGCCGCGGAGGCGCCGGTGCGCAAGCGCCCCAAGCCGGGCGAGCGCCGCATCCAGATTCTGCAGACGCTGGCATCCATGCTCGAGCAGCCGGGTGCCGAGCGCATCACCACCGCGGCCCTGGCCGCCAAGCTGGACGTGAGCGAAGCGGCGCTGTATCGCCACTTCGCCAGCAAGGCGCAGATGTTCGAGGCGCTGATCGAGTTCATCGAGAGCAGCGTCTTCACGCTGGTCAACCAGATCCTCGAGCGCGACACCGACCCGCGCGCCCAACTGCACAAGATGCTGACAGTGCTGCTGCAGTTCGGCGAGAAGAACCCGGGCATGTCCCGCGTGATGGCAGGCGACGCGCTGGTGTTCGAGAACGAGCGCCTGACGGCGCGCATGAACCAGTTCTTCGACCGCTACGAATCGCAGCTGCGACAAAGCCTGCGCGCCCAGGCCGACGCCGCTGGCTCGCAGACGCCCACCGTCGATGCGCAGGCGCGCGCGTCGGTGCTGACGAGCTTCGCGCTCGGTCGGCTGCAGCGCTATGCCCGCTCGGGTTTCAAGCGCGTGCCGAGCGAGCACCTCGACGCGGCGCTGCGCCAGCTGGTCGCCTGACATTGTGGAGGGCGCGGCCGGGCTGGCACTGGCCGGCGAGCGGCTGCAACTGCTGCCTGGGCGGGCGATCCTGCTGCCGCAGCACGCCACGCTCCTGGTGGCCGACGCGCATGTCGGCAAGGCGGTGTCCTTCCGCCGGCTCGGCGTGCCGGTGCCGCGCGGCACGACCACGGCGAACCTGGCGGCCTTGTCCGCCTTGCTGCAGCAGACCGCGGCGCGGCGCATCGTCTTCCTGGGCGACTTCCTGCACTCGGCGCGTGCCCACTCGGCCTCGACCCTGGGTGCGCTGGCGCGCTGGCGAGGGCGGCACGACGACGTCGAGCTGACCCTGGTGCGCGGCAACCACGATGCGCATGCCGGTGACCCACCCCCGGCGCTGCGCATCGAGGTCGTCGACGAGCCGCTGCGCCTGGGTGGGTTGGCGCTCGCGCATCATCCTCGGGCCGTCGCGGACGCCTATGTGCTGGCCGGCCACTGGCACCCCTGCGTGAGCTTCGGTGGCCGGGCGTTCGACCGGCTGCGCCTGCCCTGCTTTTGGTTCGGCGATCCCGACCGGCGCGCGGTCGGCGTGCTGCCGGCGTTCGGTGACTTCACGGGCATGCACCCGATCGCGCGCGTCGAGGGCGATCGCGTCTGGGCCATCGCCGACGACCGGGTGGTCGCGCTGCCCTGAGCGGCGGCTCTCCTAAACTCCCCGGCCATGAACGACGACTTCCAGCGCCTGCTGAAGCAGGCCGATGCGCTGCTGGCGCGCATCGACGCGATGCTGCCCGGCCCCGGCGCCTGCCCGGTTCGCGCGCCGGACTGGGCGACATCGACGGCCTTCCGCTACCGCCGTCGCAGCGGCTCGCTCCTCGGCGGCGGATGGCTGGAGCCGGTGCGCCACGTGGCGACGATCCGCCTTGACGAGCTGAAGGAGGTCGAGCCGCAAAAGGCGCGCCTGCGGCGCAATGCCGAGCAGTTCGTCGCCGGGCGCCCGGCCAACAACGTGCTGCTGACCGGCGCGCGCGGGACCGGCAAGTCCTCGCTGGTGAAGGCCTGCCTGAACGAGTACGCCTCGCGCGGGCTGCGGCTCATCGAGGTCGACAAGGCCGACCTGGTCGACCTGCACGACCTGGTCGACCTGGTGGCGGAGCGGCCCGAGCGCTTCGTCGTGTTCTGCGACGACCTCAGCTTCGACGAGGGCGAAGCCGGCTACAAGGCCCTGAAGTCGGTGCTCGACGGCTCGGTGGCCCAAACGAGCGACAACGTGCTGGTCGTTGCCACCTCGAACCGGCGTCACCTGCTGCCCGAGTACATGCAGGACAACCTCAGCTACCGCCACACCGATGACGGCGAGATCCATCCGGGGGAGGTGATCGAGGAGAGGATTTCCTTGTCCGAGCGTTTCGGCCTGTGGATCAGCTTCTACCCGTTCAGCCAGGAGGAGTACCTGGCGATCGCCGCCCAGTGGTTGCGCTCGTTCGGCGTCGACGAGCCGGCCATCGCCGCGGCCCGGCCCGAGGCGCTGGTGTGGGCGCTGGAGCGCGGCTCGCGCTCCGGCCGCGTCGCCTGGCAGTTCGCACGCGACTATGCGGGGCGGCATGACGGCTGATCCGGCGACGCAAGGCGATCCGGTGGACGTGGCGGTGGGCGTGCTCTTCGACGCCGATGACCGCTTCCTGCTCACCTCGCGGCCCGAAGGCAAGGTCTACGCCGGCTACTGGGAGTTCCCGGGCGGCAAGCTCGAGGACGGCGAGACGGTGGAAGCTGCGCTGCGGCGCGAGCTGCACGAGGAACTCGGCATCGAGATCGCGTCGGTCGAGCCGTGGAAGGTCGAACGGGTCGACTATCCGCACGCGCGGGTCCGGCTGCACTTTTGCAAGGTGCGTGCCTGGCGCGGTGAGCTTCAGATGCGCGAAGCGCAGTCGTCCAGTTGGCAGACGCTGCCCGTCGACGTGCGGCCGGTGCTGCCGGGCACGCTGCCGGTCCTGCGCTGGCTGGCCGAGGAGCGCGGCCACGCGGGTGCGACGCTCGCCGACTGAGCGGCGCCGGCCTCACGGCGCCGGATCGGTGTCCTCGGACTCGGTCGGTGGCGGGGCTGCGACGCGGTAGCTCTCGCTGGCCCAGGCGCCGAAGTCGCCGCTCTTGCAGCGCTCGCTGCAGAAGGGCCGCCAGGCATTGGCCGGCGAATAGTCTGTGTCGCGCCCACAACCCGGGCAACGCACGCTGCGCCGCGGGCTGGCGCCCGACCCCGGACTCATGCGCACAGCGTCAGCTCGAAGCTGGCGTCTTCGCCGCTCGGGCGCAGGCGGCCCTCGCCGTCCTGGCGCATCAGGCGGATCGACACCATCAGGCGGTGGCCGCTGATCTCCGGCACCAGGCCCTGCGTCTCGCCCAGCCTCACACGCAGCAGGCTGTAGCTGCGCCCGGCCTGCAGGCTCTGCTGGTACTGGCCGCCGGGCGCGACGACCATGTGCGGGCTGCCCGACTCGCGCAGCAGCGCCAGCAGCACGCGCAGCGCATCGCCCAGGGGCAGCAGCGTGGCGACCCAGCGCTGCAGGTCGCTGCGTCGCTGCGTCGCGCTCTCGTGCTGCCAGGCGTAATACGCCGGCAGGTCGAACTCGCAGGTACCGCCGGGGATGCTGATGCGGCTGCGGATGCCCATCAGCCATTCGTTCGTGGTCAGCGCGTGGCCGGCCTTGCCGGCCAGCTGATTGAGCGCGCCGTAGGCCTCGTCGATGCGCGTGATGACCTGGTCGAGCGCCGCTTCCGAAATCGACGGGTTGCCGCGGTACTGGACCAACTGACCACGGTGCCGGTCCAGGTCCTTCAGCAGATCGCTCTTCAGGTCGGCGCGGGAGGCGACGTCCATGATCTCGAACAGGGTCGCGATCGCGAAGTGATGATCGACCGGCGCGTCGCGCTCGGTCAACACCTGGAGGCGCTCGAACAGATGCTCGAGCCGCAGCATGGTGCGGATGCTCTCGTTGAAGGGGTACTCGTAGAGGATCAAGGGACCGGATCCGGACGCAGGCGTGCGGACCGATTGTTCCACAGGGTCTTTGCGACGCCGCGGATGCCCCGTCAGCGTGCTCCGGTCCAGTGGGCCCAGAGCCGCTCGACCTCGGCGCGCAGCACCTCGATCGACTCGCCGCGGTTGTCGATCACGGCATCGGCTGCGGCCCGGCGTGCCTCGCGCGAGGCCTGCTGCGCAATGACCTGGTCGACGGCGGCGCGCGTCCACTGCGAACGGCGCAGGACGCGGGCGATCTGGACATCGGCCGGTGCGTCGATGACCACAACGCGATCGACGCGGGCGCGCCAGCGACCCGACTCCACGAGCAGCGGCACGTCAAAGACCACACAGGGCACCGCACCGGCCGCAGCCGCCAGCCGCTCGGTGGCCGCGCCGATCATCGGGTGGAGGATGGCCTCGAGTTCACGCTTGATGCGCGGATCGGCGAAAGCGCGCTCGCGCATCCAGTCGCGGTCGAGGGCCCCCGCCGCCGTGATGCTGTCGGGGCCGAAGTGCCCACGCAGCGCGTCGATGGCCGCACCGCCCTGAGCGGTGA
The DNA here is from genome assembly GCA_964616015.1 of uncultured Methylibium sp. Classification (GTDB taxonomy): domain Bacteria; phylum Pseudomonadota; class Gammaproteobacteria; order Burkholderiales; family Burkholderiaceae_C; genus Methylibium. Next base: position 8,106 of record CAZTTC010000005.1, read on the forward strand.
GCGATCGTGAGATCGCATCGGTGTCGACCAGACTGGCGCCGAGCTCCTGCAGCATCGCGGCCACGGTGCTCTTGCCACTGCCGATGCCCCCGGTCAGTCCGACGCGCAGCACCGCAGCGGCCATCGTGGACTCCGCACTCAGCTCCAGCCGAACCAGGCGTGGACTCGCTCGGGGCCGGCGAACAGAACGACGAGACCTGCCCCGGCGAGGAAGGGTCCGAAGGGCACGTAGCGGCCCTCGCGCAGCGCGCGGCTCAGCTTCATCGCGATGCCGACCACCGCGCCGATGATCGAGGCGCCGAGCACGATCGGCAACAGCATCTGCCAGCCCAGCCAGGCGCCGAGTGCGGCGAGCAGCTTGAAGTCACCTGCGCCCATGCCCTCCTTGCCGGTCGTCAGCTTGAACAGCCAGTAGACCGACCACAGCGCGAGGTAGCCGAAGACGGCGCCCCAGACCGCGGTCGCCAGCGGCAAGGTCCAGCCGAGCGCGGCGGCGACGAGCCCCGCCCAGAGCAGCGGCAGGGTCAGGCTGTCGGGCAGCAAGGTGGTGTCCCAGTCGATGCCGGTGAGAGCGACCAGCAGGGCGGCGAACAGGCACCAGGCGAGCACGTTGAGGTGCGGGCCGAAGCGCCAGGCGAGCAGGCCAAACAACAGGCCGGTTGCCAGTTCGACAACGGGGTAGCGCACCGAGATCGGTGTCTTGCACGCCGAGCAACGGCCCCTGAGCACCATCCAGCTGAGCACGGGCACGTTCTCGAACCAGCGGATGTGGTGGCCGCACTGCGGGCAGCGCGATGCAGGGCGCGAGAGTGTCAGCTCAGGCAGATCCGGCGCGGCCACGCCCAGCAAGTCGGCGCCTTCGAGCTTCCAGGCCCGCTCCATCATCTGGGGCAGGCGGTGGATCACGACGTTCAGGAAGCTGCCGATGCACAGCCCGAACAGCCCCAGCACCCAGGGCGACAGCAGGGCGCCCTGCAGGTCGGAGAGCATGCAGCCGCGGGCGAGGCCTCAGACCACCTGGCCGAGCTTGAAGATCGGCAGGTACATCGACACGACGATGCCCCCGATGATGGTGCCCAGCACGACGATGATGATCGGCTCGAGCAGGCTGGACAGGCCTTTCACGGCTTCGTCCACCTCGGCTTCGTAGAACTCGGCCGCCTTGCTCAGCATGTGGTCGAGCGCGCCGGATTCCTCGCCGATCGCCGCCATCTGCAGCACCATGATCGGGAAGATGCCGGTGGCCTGCATCGAGGTCGTCAGGGCCGTGCCGGTGGACACGTCCTTCTGGATCTGCTCCGTGGCCTCGGCGAAGACCGCGTTGCCCGACGCGCCGCCGACGGAGTCGAGCGCTTCGACCAGAGGCACGCCCGCCGCGAACATGGTGGCGAGCGTGCGCGTCCAGCGCGCCACGGCCGACTTGTAGACGAGATCACCGAAGACCGGCACCTTGAGCAGGAAGCGGTCCATCGTCTTCTGCATCTTCTCGGACCGCCGCCACGACTGGAAGAAGAAGTAGGTGCCGCCACCGATGATGCCGAAGATCAGCCACCAGTACTGGACGAAGATCTCCGACATGCCCATGACGAACAGCGTCGGCGCCGGCAGGTCCGCGCCGAAGGAGGTGAATACCTCCTTGAAGGCGGGGATCACGAAGATCATGATGACCGCGACGACGACGAAGGCGACCACCAGCACCGCGACCGGGTAGATCAGCGCGGACTTGATCTTGCGCTTGATCTCGAGCGTCTTCTCCTGATACGTCGCCAGGCGCTCGAGCAGCGTTTCCAGGATGCCGGCGGCTTCGCCGGCTTCGACCAGATTGCAGTAGAGAGCGTCGAAGTAGAGCGGATGCTTGCGGAAGGCGGATGACAGGCTGGTACCGGTCTCGATGTCGGAGCGGATGTCGGTCAGCAGCTTGGTGACGCGCGGGTTCGTGCTGCCGCGGGCCACGATGTCGAAGGACTGCAGCAAGGGCACGCCGGCCCGCATCATGGTCGCGATCTGACGCGTGAAGATCGCGATGTCCTTCTGCTGGATGGACTTGCCGCCGCTCATGCGGCGCTTCTTCACCTTGTTGACCAGGATGCCCTGTCGACGCAGGCTGGCACTGACGACCGCTTCGCCGCCCGCCCGCATCTCGCCACGGACGACCTTGCCGTTCTTGTCCTTGCCTTCCCACTCGAAGACAAATTCCTTGACGTTGCGCGCCGTCGTCGCTGCTGCTGCTGTGGCCATGGTGTGTCCGACTTTCCCTGACGACTGTTGCCTACTCGTTCGTGACCGAGATCACTTCTTCCAGCGTGGTGGCACCCGCCCTGACCTTGATCAAGCCCGATTGCCGCAGGTCGCGAACGCCGTCGCGCTGCGCCTGATGCGCAATGTCGACCGCATTGCCCTGCGAAAGGATGATGCGCTGGATCTCCTCGGTGATCGGCATCACCTGGTAGATGCCGACGCGACCCTTGTAGCCGTTAGAGCAACTCGAACAACCCACGGCGCGATACGGCTTCCAGCTGCCATCGAGATCGGTCTCGGCATACCCAGCCTTCAGCAGAGCTTCCCGAGGGTAATCGGCCGGCGTCTTGCAGTTCTCGCAGAGTCGTCGCGCCAGACGCTGCGCCGTGATCAGTATCACGCTGGACGCGATATTGAAGGGCGCTACACCCATGTTCATCAAGCGCGTCAGCGTGGTCGGCGCGTCATTGGTGTGCAGCGTGCTCATCACCATGTGGCCGGTCTGGGCGGCCTTGATGGCGATGTCGGCGGTGTCCAGATCGCGGATCTCGCCGACCATGATCACGTCGGGATCCTGACGGAGGAAGGCCTTGAGCGCGACCGAGAAGTTCAGGCCAGCCTTGTCATTGACATTGACCTGGTTGACGCCGGGCAGGTTGATTTCGGCCGGGTCCTCGACCGTGGAGATGTTGACGCCGGGCTGGTTCAGGATGTTCAGGCAGGTGTAAAGCGAGACCGTCTTGCCCGAGCCGGTGGGTCCCGTGACGAGCACCATGCCATAGGGGCGCTTGATCGCATCGAGCAGGCGATCCTTCTCGGCCTTCTCGTAGCCGAGCGCCTCGATGCCGAGCTTGGCGCTGGACGGATCGAGAATGCGGATGACGATCTTTTCGCCGAACAAGGTCGGCAGCGTGCTGACGCGGAAGTCGATCGCCTTGTTGCCAAACTTGAGCTTCATGCGACCGTCTTGCGGCACGCGCTTCTCGGCAATGTCGAGGCGCGAGATGACCTTGATCCGCGACGCGAGCTTGTCCTTGATGGCAATCGGCGGCTGCGTGATCTCGCGCAACTCGCCGTCGACGCGGAAGCGGACGCGATAGTTGTACTCGAAGGGCTCGAAGTGCAGGTCCGATGCGCGAGCGTTGATTGCATCGATCAGCATCTTCTGCAGGAAGCGGACGACTGGAGCGTCCTCGACGTCGGTGGTGACGTCCTGGGTCTCGGCGGCGGCGGTGTCTTCTTCGGTGACGTCGAACTCGAAGTCGCCGGCGACCAGGGACTCGAGCGCCTCGGTCGCCGTGGAACTGGCCGCATCGACCAAACGCATCAGCTTGTCGTGCTCGACGATGACCCACTCGGGCGTCAACTGCGTGGCGAACTTGATCCGCTCGGCGGCCTCCTGGTCGGTCGGGTCGGCGCCGGCGATGAACAAGCGGTTCCCGCGCTTGCCCAGGACCAAGACCTGGTACTGGGTCGCCAGCTTGCCGTCGATCACGTTGCGCGGCAGGCGCTGGGCATCCACGGCGGCGAGGTCGAGCAGCGGTATCGCCAGCACGTTGGACAACGTGTGCGCCAGATCGGAGGGATTGACGGCGCCCGCGCTCAACACGGCGGACACGAAGCTGCGCTTTTGCTCCTTGGCACTGCGGACCAGATCCTCGGCCGCCTTGACGCTCAGCTTGCCGGCGTGGACGAGCACGCGTGCGACGCCGGACAGCGAGCTCTGCGGGGCATCGGCAAGGGTATCCACGGGGCGTTCGGTGAGGGCGAGCTACGACCGGTTCATGATCGCCGATTCATACAGCGCTGTAAACGATCGCTGACTGCCCCGGAAACCCCTCGCCACACTCTGCCGTGCAGACGCCACACAACTTTCTGACGCCAAGGCAGACGGATTGAAATCTGGTCGGGGTGAGAGGATTCGAACCTCCGGCCTCTACGTCCCGAACGTAGCGCTCTACCAGGCTAAGCTACACCCCGATTCGGCCGACCGGCCACTGCCGCTGGCGATGCAGCGCTCATGACGAACGCTCGGTCGATTGAGCGCACAAGTGTAGCAGAGCTTCGCGGTACGGCGACTCCGGCAGAGCCGACAGCGCATCGCGCGCTTGGTCGACTTCCGACCGAGCGGCGTTGCGTGTCGCTTCGAGCGCTCCCGTGCGCCGCACGATGTCGATGATCTCTGGAAGCCGCTGCACTTCGCCCTCGACAATGGCATGCCGGACGAGGTCCCGCTCGGCCGCAGAGCCGCGGGCCATCGCCACCAGCAGCGGCAGCGTGGGCTTGCCTTCCCGCAAATCGTCACCGACGTTCTTGCCCATCGACACGGTCGCGCCTTCGTAGTCCAGCAGGTCGTCGATCAACTGGAAGGCGGTTCCGAGCGCGCGCCCGTAGTTCGCGCAGGCCATCTCGACCGCGGCAGGCGCATCGGCCAGCAGGGCCCCCAGGCGCGCACTGGCCTCGAAGAGCTTGGCGGTCTTGAACCGGATCACCCGCAGGTAGTCGTCGACCGCGAGATCGGGATCGTGCATGTTCATCAACTGCAGGACCTCGCCTTCGGCGATCACGTTGGTCGCGTCAGCCAGCACTTCCAGGATGGCCATGCGATCGACCGAGACCATCATCTGGAAAGCACGCGAGTACAGGAAATCGCCGACGAGGACGCTGGCCGCATTGCCGAACCGCGCGTTGGCCGTGGCACGACCCCGACGCAGCGCGGACTCGTCGACGACGTCGTCGTGCAGCAGGGTGGCCGTGTGGATGAACTCGACCGTCGCGGCGAGCTCGAAGCGTTCGGGGCCACGGAAACCCAGGGCTTGGGCGAACAGCAGCACCAGCATCGGCCGGATGCGCTTGCCGCCGGCTCCGATGATGTAGTTGGCAATCTGATCGATCAGGACGACGTCCGAAGCCAGGCGGCGCCGGATCACCGCGTCGACCTCCGCCATGTCCGAAGCGATGGGGTCCAGAGGCGAAGCAGGCGGCAGGTTGGCCTTCGGCAGGGCAGTCACGCTGAGCGGAGTCGGTCGTCGCTCGGCGGGTCGCGAGCTCGCAAATTATAGGAAGCGGCGCCTGGCCCGGCCGCGCCGCTCGGGAGCCTCACCCCAACCTGTGGTGCCCAGCGGCGATCAACGTGCTAGAATTTCGGGCTCCGCCAAAAGGCGGTCCTTCGGGCGTGGTCGATTGCTGCCGCGCCATGATCCGTGAGGAAGGCTGATATGTACGCGCTCATAAAAACCGGTGGCAAGCAGTACAAGGTCGCTGCCGGCGAAAAGATCAAGGTAGAACAGATTGCTGCGGACGTCGGCCAAGAGATCGTGATCGACCAAGTGCTCGCCGTCGGTAGCGGCGCGGAGCTCAAGGTCGGGACGCCCTTGGTTGCCGGTGCAAAGGTCGTGGCCACCGTGGTGGCGCATGGCCGCCACGACAAGGTGCGCATCTTCAAGATGCGCCGCCGCAAGCATTACCAGAAGCATCAGGGCCACCGCCAGAACTTCACCGAGCTGCAGATCAGCGCGGTGAACGGCTGACCGTCTGCTACCAAGGAGCTAGAACATGGCACAGAAAAAGGGCGGTGGATCGACCCGCAACGGCCGCGACTCGCAACCGAAGATGCTTGGCGTCAAGGTGTTCGGCGGCCAGGTCGTGTCGGCCGGTTCCATCATCGTGCGTCAGCGCGGCACGCAGTTTCATCCTGGCGTGAACGTCGGCGTGGGCAAGGATCACACCCTGTTCGCGCTGGTCGATGGCCAGGTGAGCTATGCGACCAAGGGGTCCTTGAGCCGTCGGACGGTCAGCGTCACGCCGGCCTGATCGGCCCGCGCGTCCCGACGAAGCCCCGGCTCGCCGGGGCTTTTTCGTTGCGGAGCGTCCGCTAACATCCTACGAGAAGCATCATGAAGTTCGTCGACGAGGCCTACATCGACGTGATCGCCGGCAACGGCGGCAACGGTTGCGTGAGCTTTCGCCGCGAGAAGTTCATCCCCTTCGGTGGGCCGAATGGCGGCGATGGCGGTCGGGGCGGGCACGTCTGGGTGGTGGCGGACCGCAATCTCAACACGCTTGTCGATTTCCGGTTCTGGCGGCGGCATGAGGCTCGCCACGGCGAGCACGGCCGGGGCTCCGATCAGTTCGGCGCCGCAGCCGAGGATGTCGTCCTGAAGATGCCCGTCGGCACCATCATCCGTGACGCCGAGACCGGCGCACCGGTGGCCGAGTTGCTCGAGCCCGGCGAGCGTCTCCTGCTGGCCAAAGGCGGGGACGGCGGTTTCGGCAATCTCCACTACAAGACCAGCACCAACCGGGCGCCTCGCCAGAAGACGCCCGGCTGGCCTGGCGAGCAGAAGAAGCTGAAGCTGGAACTCCGCATCCTCGCTGATGTCGGCCTGCTGGGCATGCCCAACGCCGGCAAGTCGACGCTGATCACGGCGATCTCCAACGCCCGGCCGAAGATCGCCGACTATCCGTTCACGACGCTGCATCCCAATCTGGGCGTGGTGCGCGTCGGACCGGAGCAGAGTTTCGTGGTGGCTGACGTGCCCGGGCTGATCGAGGGCGCTGCCGAGGGCGCTGGCCTGGGCCACCAGTTCCTGCGTCACCTGCAGCGTACGCGCCTCCTGCTGCATCTGGTCGACCTGGCGCCTTTCGACGGCGTCGATCCGGTCGAGCAGGCCCGCGCCATCGTGGCCGAACTGAAGAAGTACGACCCCGCACTGCACGACAAGCCGCGCTGGCTGGTGCTCAACAAGCTCGACGTGGTGCCGGCCGACGAGCGCGCGGCGCGCGTCAAGGACTTCGTCAAGCGCTTCAAGTGGAAGGGCCCGGTGTTCGAGATCTCGGCCTTGACGCGAGAGGGCTGCGAACCCCTGGTGCAAGCGATCTACCGCCACGTCGCGACCTACCAGACGCATCACGTCGAGCCGGACGTGCGTTTTGCCGAGTCGGCCGATGAAGAGCCGGCCTTCGCCCCGCAGGCCGACGATCCCCGTTTCCGCTGAGGTCGCGCATGTCCGAAGTGTTGCGCGGCGCCAAGCGCATTGTCGTCAAGGTCGGCTCCAGCCTCGTGACCAACGAAGGCCGTGGCGTCGACGCCGAGGCTATCGGCAACTGGTGCCGGCAGCTGGCGGCGCTGGCGGGCCAGGGGCGCGAGGTGCTGATGGTGTCGAGCGGCGCCATCGTCGAAGGCATGAAGCGGCTCGGCTGGCGCACGCGGCCCAAGGAGATTCACGAACTTCAGGCGGCCGCGGCGGTCGGGCAGATGGGCCTGGCGCAGATGTACGAGAGCAAGCTCTCGGAGCACGGCATCGGCAGCGCCCAGATCCTGCTGACGCATGCCGACCTGGCGGACCGCGAGCGCTACCTGAATGCGCGCACGACGCTGCTGACCTTGCTGTCGCTGAAGGTCATCCCGGTGATCAACGAGAACGACACCGTGGTCAATGACGAGATCAAGTTCGGCGACAACGACACGCTCGGCGCACTCGTCGCCAACCTCGTCGATGCCGACGCGCTGGTCATCTTGACCGATCAGCCCGGGCTCTACTCGGCCGATCCGCGCAAGGATGCCGACGCGCAGTTCGTCCGCGAGGCACGGGCCGGCGCCCCGGAACTCGAGCAGATGGCCGGCGGCGCCGGCTCCAGCCTCGGCCGCGGCGGCATGCTCACCAAGGTGCTGGCGGCCAAGCGCGCCGCCAGCAGCGGCAGCTCCACGGTGATCGCCTGGGGGCGCGAGTCCGACGTGCTGTTGCGCCTGGTCGCCGGGGAGGACATCGGGACCTTGCTGGTGGCCGGCACCGCCAAGCTGGCGGCGCGCAAGCAATGGATGGCCGATCACCTGCAACTGCGCGGGGCCGTGGTGATCGACGATGGCGCCGTCGCCAAACTGCGCGATGAGGGCAAGAGTCTTCTGCCGATCGGTGTGGTCGACGTCCAGGGTGACTTCGTGCGCGGCGACGTCATCGCCGTCCGCAGCCTGGCCGGCGTCGAGGTCGCGCGCGGGCTGGCCAACTACGCCAGCGGCGAGGCCCGGCTCATCGTGCGCAAGCCCTCGTCCCAGATCGAGAGCCTGCTCGGCTACAGCAACGAGCCCGAGATGATCCATCGCACGAACCTCGTGCTGAGCTGAGTCCGGATTGTCTTGACCGCGACCGCCACCACCACCCCGGACCGCGCCAGCCGTCTCGACACGCGGGCCATCGTGGCGCTGGTGCTGTGCTGTGCCTTGTGGGGCCTGAACCAGGTGGCCATCAAGGCCGCGCTGCCGGAGCTGCCGGCGCTGGTGCAGCTGGCGATCCGCAGCGTCGTCGCCCTCGTGCTGGTGCTGGGCTGGATGTGTTGGCGGGGCATCGCTTGGAACTGGCGCGACGGCACGCTCGCCCCCGGACTGCTTGCGGGCCTGCTGTTCGCCGTCGAGTTCGGCTGCATCTTCGTCGGCCTGGAGTACACGACCGCGGCGCGCTCCGTGGTCTTCATCAACACCTCGCCGTTCGTGGTGGCGCTGGTGCTGGCCTGGCTGGTGCCGGCCGAGCGGCTGCGGCCGCTGCAGACCCTCGGTCTCGTGCTCGCTTTCGCGGGCGTTGCGTATGCCTTTGCCGAACCTGCCCCTCAGGCCGGTGCATGGCCCTGGCTCGGCGACACGTTGATCATCGTCGCGGCCGTGCTCTGGGGCCTGACCACGGTGGTCATCCGCTTCAGCGCGCTGCGCCACGCGCCGGCCGAGAAGACGCTGGCCTACCAGTTGCTCGTTGCCGGCCTGCTTTCGCCACTGGCGGCCTGGGCAGCCGGCAGCCCATGGCCCGTGGCCTGGAGCACGCTGGCGCTCAGCTCGCTCTTCTACCAGTCAGTGATCGTCACCTTTGCCAGCTACCTGCTGTGGTTCTGGCTGCTGACGCGCTACCCGGCGACGCGCGTGCAAGCCTTCGTGTTCCTCACGCCGGTGTTCGGGACGGCGTTCGCCGGCTGGCTGCTCGGAGAGCAGCTCGGCAGCGAGCTGCTGAGCGCCCTCGTCGCCGTGGCGATCGGCCTCGGCCTGCTCAACCGCCGCTCGACCTGAGCGCTCAGGACAACGGGCTCGGCTCCGTCGGCTCGTCGATCGGACCGGTATCGGGTGCCTCGTCGTCGCGACGGTGCGAGCGCATGCCGGCACGCAGGTAGCGGTTGTGGTGGCTGGCGCGCGGCAGGAAGCGCGCCAGTTCGGTCAAGGCCATCTGGTAGACGTCGCGCTTGAACTCGATCACGAACTCGAGCGGCACCCAGTACTCGTTCCAGCGCCAGGCATCGAACTCGGGGTGGTCGCTGGCCCGCAGGTTCATGTCGCAGTCGCGCCCCATCAGCTGCAACAGGAACCAGATCTGCTTCTGCCCGCGGTAGTGGCCCCGCGCCTCGCGGCGGATGTAGTGGTCGGGGACTTCATAGCGCAACCAGTCGCGGGTGCGCGCGATGATGCGCACATGCTCGGGTTGCAAGCCGACTTCTTCGTGCAGCTCGCGGAACATCGCCTGCTCCGGCGTCTCGCCGTGCTTGATGCCACCCTGCGGAAACTGCCAGGAGTGGGTCCGAATGCGCTTGCCCCAGAACACCTGGTTCCGCTGATTGAGCAGAACGATGCCGACGTTGGGCCTGAAGCCTTCACGGTCGAGCATAATGAAACCCCGAATTCAGTCTTGAATTCATTATTGCATCCGGCCCTTGCGATGCAACCCCGCGCCTGCCCTAGGCCCGGGGGCGGCCGGCGGCAATGCGTTCCGTTCCGTAGCAGCCCGCGCCGCCTTCGGCCCCGCCATGAAAGCCTCCCAGTTCTTCGTCTCGACTCTCAAGGAAGCCCCGGCCGATGCCGAGGTCAAGAGCCACCAGCTGATGATGCGCGCCGGCATGATCAAGCGCCTGGGCGCCGGCATCTACAGCTACATGCCGATGGGTTTGCGCGTGATCCGCAAGGTCGAGGGCATCATCCGCGAGGAGATGAACAGAGCCGGGGCCGTCGAGCTGCTGATGCCCGTCGTCCAGCCGGCCGAGTTGTGGCAGGAGAGCGGCCGTTTCCAGGCCTACGGGCCCGAACTGCTGCGCGTGAAGGACCGCCACGAGCGCGACTTCGTGATCCAGCCGACGAGCGAAGAGGTCGTCACCGACATCGCCCGACAGGAACTGCGCAGCTATCGCCAGCTGCCACGCAACTTCTATCACATCCAGACCAAGTTCCGTGACGAGCGCCGACCGCGTTTCGGCGTGATGCGTGGCCGCGAGTTCACGATGAAGGATGCGTACTCCTTCGATCGCGACAAAGCGGGTGCGCTCCGTAGCTACCAGGCCATGTTCGACGCCTACAGGTGCATCTTCGACCGCTTCGGATTGCGATATCGCGCCGTGGCGGCCGACACCGGCGCGATCGGCGGCGACGCCTCGCACGAGTTCCAGGTGATTGCCGACACCGGCGAAGACGCGCTGGTCTACTGCCCCACCAGCGACTACGCGGCCAACATCGAGCTGGCCGAGTGCGTGCCGCTGCTGGCGAGCCGCGGCGCTGCCACGCAGCCGCTGACCAAGACACCCACGCCCGGCAAGAGCACCTGCGCCGACGTGGCGGCCCTGCTGGGTCTTCCGATCGAGCGCACCGTGAAGTCGCTGGTGCTCGCGACCGATCACCGCAACGACAAGGGCGACATCGTCGGCACGACGGTGTGGCTGCTGCTGATCCGGGGCGACCACGACCTCAACGAGGTCAAGGCCGGCAAACTGCCCGGCTTCCAGTCGGGCTTTCGCTTCGCGACCGTGGCCGAGATCGAAGACCACTTCGGCACGCGGCCGGGCTTCCTCGGCCCGATCGGGCCCAGGAAGCCGGTCAAGGTGATCGCGGAGCGCACGGTGGCGAACATGGCCGATTTCGTCTGCGGCGCCAACGAAGCCGACTTCCACCACACCGGTGTCAATTGGGGTCGCGACCTGCCCGAGCCGGACCTCGTCGCCGACATCCGCAATGCCGTCGAAGGTGATCCGTCGCCGGACGGCCGGGGCGTGCTCGCCATCCAGCGCGGCATCGAGGTCGGCCACGTCTTCTACCTCGGCACGAAGTACAGCGCGGCCATGAACGCCACCTACCTCGACGAGAACGGCAAGCCACAGCTGATGGAGATGGGCTGCTACGGCATCGGCGTCACGCGCATCCTGGGTGCCGCGGTCGAGCAGGGGCACGACGCGCGCGGCATCGTCTGGCCGGCCGCGATCGCGCCCTTCGAGGCCGTCATCTGCCCGATCGGCTACGACCGCTCGGCCGAGGTCAAGGCCGCTGCCGACGATCTGCACGCGCAGCTGCAGGCGCAGGGGATCGATGTCGTGCTCGATGATCGCGGCGAGCGTCCCGGTGCGATGTTCGCGGACTGGGAGTTGATCGGCGTGCCGCAGCGGGTCGTCATCTCCGACCGCGGCCTGAAGGACGGCCAGGTCGAGCTGCAGGGCCGGCAGGACGCCGAAGCCGGCAAGCTCCCGCTGGCTGACGTGGCGGCGCAGCTGCGCACGCGCCTGCGCGGCTGATGCGGCGACGCGCGGCCCTGTGCGCGACGGTGGCGCTGGCCGCCGGCTTGCGTGCCTCGCCGGCGCGGGCCGGCGCGCAGGCCGAGGAGCCGCTGGCCGATGCCGTGCGCACGGCGCTGTCGGCGGCCGTGGCCCAGGGCGCGCCGCCGCGCCCGAGCTTCACGACGGTCGACGATCGCCTGGCCTACATCCGCTGGCTCACCGCGATGAGCGATCGGCTGAAGAAGCGCAAGACCGAGGACCTGCGCCGCGTCGAGTTCCTCGAGACCGTGTGGTACGAGAGCAAGCGCGCCGGCCTCGACCCGGCGCTGGTGCTGGGCGTCGTCGAGGTCGAGAGCGGCTTTCGCAAGTTCGCCGTCTCGATCGCCGGCGCGCGCGGCTACATGCAGGTGATGCCTTTCTGGATGCGCCTGATCGGCGACGGCGATCCGGGCCGGCTCTTCCACCTGCAGACCAACCTGCGCTTCGGCTGCGTGATCCTGCGCCACTATCTCGACCGCGAGCGCGGCGACCTGTTCCTCGCGCTGGGCCGCTACAACGGCAGCCGCGGTCGCTCCGAGTATCCGAACGCGGTCTTCGGTGCGCGCCGCAAGTGGGACTTCAAGGACCCCGCGCCGCGCTGAGCCGCCTCAGAGGCCGACCCAGGCCTTGGGCGCGGCCGCGTCGAAGCCGATCAGCGCCAGCACCCGCTCGACCGTGTCGTCGACCAGTTCGTCGATGCTTTCCGGCCGGTGGTAGAAGGCCGGCAGCGGCGGGAACACGATCCCGCCCATTTCGGTCACCGCGGTCATGTTGCGCAGGTGGGCCAGGTTGAAGGGCGTTTCGCGCACCAGCAGCACGAGGCGCCGGCGCTCCTTCAGCGTCACGTCCGCAGCGCGCGTCAGCAGGTTGTCGGACAGACCGTGCGCGATCGCGGCCAGCGACTTCATCGAGCAGGGCACGACGACCATCGCCGCCGCCGCGAAGCTGCCGCTCGCGATGCAGGCGCCGATGTCGCCCGGCGCATGGGCGTGGTCGGCCAGCGCCTCGAGCGCCTGACGATCCAGCCCCAGTTCGTGGTGCACGTTGAGCACCCCGGCCGGGGTCACGACGACGTGCGTCTCGGCGCCCAGCGCGCGGGCGCGCTTCAGCAACCGCGTCCCGTAGACGGCGCCGGTCGCCCCGGTGATGCCGACGACCAGGCGCGGCTTCATGCCGGCTCAGGCGTTGAGCAGCGCCTGCAGCTCTCCGGCCTGGTGCATCTCCATCATGATGTCCGAGCCACCGACGAACTCGCCGTTCACGTACAGCTGCGGGATGGTCGGCCAGTTGGCGTACGACTTGATGCCCTGGCGGACGGCCTCGTCCTCCAGCACGTTGACCGTGGTCAGATCGGTCACGCCGTTGGCCTTGAGGATCTGGATGGCCCGGCCCGAGAAGCCGCACATCGGGAACTGCGCGGTGCCCTTCATGAACAGCACGACGCGGTGACTCTTGACGAGCTGGGCGATGCGTTGCTGGACGTCGGTGGTGGTCTCGGACATGGTTCGGGCTCGCGGCAGGATGAAGAACAGCCGCGGTTATACGGCAAAGCCGACGGTTGGCGGCCGCCTCGGCGCAAAGCCCTGCCGCTCAGAACGCGTAGGAGACGCCGACTTGCAGCAACGGGCTCAGCTGCAACTCGCGCAGGGTGTCGCCGAGGCTTTGCTGCCCGAATCGGACCGCCGAGCGTGGCTGCAGCGCCATCAGGCCGAGGTCGGCGCTGAAACTCCAGCCGCCACCGGTCGCGCGCAGCGCGCTCAGGCCGGTGTAGCCCACGCCGACGTACGGCACCGAGCTCGAGCCGGCGTCATCGGCCACGCCGGCCGGGCCCCAGAGGTTGAAGCTGCGGCGTTGCGCGCTGAAACCGCTGCCCAGTTCGGCGGGACTGGCCGGCAGCGCCGACCAGGCACCGATCCGGGGTCCGATGAACAGGCCGCCGGTCGCGCGGAACCCGCCCGCATAGCGGCTGCGCGGTGCCAGTCCCTGCTGGACGAAGTAATAGTCACCCAGCAGGCTGAGGCTGTCGCGCGAGGCGCCGCCGTTCAACGGGTCGGACAGGCTGCTGCTCAGGCCCAACCGGCCCTGCCAGCGTGGCCAGCCGGCGTCGTTGCGCAGCCCGGGGCCGGCATCGGCCGATTGCGCAGGCGCCAGCGGCGCAAAGAGGAGGAGAGCGCTGGCCGCGAGGGCCAGTTGGGTCGGACGGAACAAGGCGCGGTGCTCGATCATGGCAGGCTCCTCGGGCAGACCGGGGGCGCCATCGCGGCGCTCCGGAAAATCATCCTACGCGTCGACGACGGACTTGTCTGTGGCGGGGCGTGACGCCGCCACAGACCTGGGCGATCCGTGCCATCTTTCGCACGAATCGGGGGCGGGCGGTGCGTCAGGCCAGCCGGCCGCCGCTGCAGCGGGGCCGGCCCGCCAGGTCGCTGCGCGTGCGCACTTCGCGAAAGCCGGCCACGGCCAGCATGGCCTGGACCGCGGGCGCCTGGTCGTGACCGTGCTCCAGCAGCAGCCAGCCGGCCGGCTGCAGGTGGCGGGGGGCCGTGGCGATCAGGTGCCGGATCGCGTCCAGCCCATCGGGCCCCGATGTCAGTGCCTGCTGCGGTTCGTGCGTCAGCGCTGCCAGGTGGGCGTCGGCGATGGCGATGTAGGGCGGGTTGGAGGCGATGACGTCGAAGCGCCGTCCAGCCAGCGGACCGAACCAGTCGCCGAGCTGCCAATCCACCGCCAGGCCGAGCCGTCGACCGTTGGCGGCCGCCACGGCCAGGGCCGGTGCGCTGGCATCGGCGGCGGTCACTCGCGCCTGGGGGCGTTGCTGCGCCAGGGCCAATGCGATGGCCCCGCTGCCAGTGCCGAGGTCGAGGACCGTCGCGAGGCGATCGGCCGGCAGCAGCTCCAGCGCCCACTCGACCAGCGTCTCGGTCTCGGGGCGCGGCACCAGCACGTCGGGCGTGACGACGAGGGCCAGGCCGAAGAACTCCTTGGTCCCGAGCAGATAGGCCAGCGGCTCGCCGGCAGCGCGGCGTGCGAGGAACTCGCCGTAGCGGCTCTGCGCCGCCCCGGTGAGCCGGGCGTCGTCGTGCGCCAGCAGCCAGCTGCGCGGGCAGCCCAGCACTTCGGCCAGCAGCGCGGTCGCATCGAGCCGCTGCACGCCGAGTTCGCGCGCTGCGGCCAGGGCCGAAGCCACCGTGTCGGTCGCAGGCGATGCCGCGCTCACGGGTCACCGATCCCGAGCTCGGCCAGCAACTCGGCCTCGCGCGCCGCGATCAATGCGTCGACCACCGGATCGAGGTCGCCGTCCATGATCGCGCCCAGCTGGTACAGCGTCAGGTTGATGCGATGGTCGGTCAGCCGGCCCTGCGGGAAGTTGTAGGTGCGGATGCGGTCGCTGCGGTCACCGCTGCCGATCAGGCTGCGGCGCGCCGCAGCCTCCCTGGCCTGGCGCTCGAGCTTGTCCTTGTCGCGCAAGCGTGCCGCCAGCACGGCCAGCGCCCTGGCCTTGTTGCGGTGTTGCGAGCGGTCATCCTGGCATTCGGCCACCAGGCCGGTGGGCAGGTGGGTCACGCGCACGGCCGAATCGGTCTTGTTGACGTGCTGGCCGCCTGCGCCGCTGGCGCGGAAGGTGTCGATGCGCAGTTCGGCCGGGTTGAGCTGGATCTCCTCGGCCTCGTCAGGCTCGGCCAGCACGGCCACGGTGCAGGCACTGGTGTGGATGCGGCCCTGGGTCTCGGTGGCCGGCACGCGCTGCACCCGATGACCCCCGGACTCGTACTTGAGGTGGCCGAACACCGCGCCGCCGTCGATGCGCACGACGACCTCCTTGTAGCCGCCGAGCTCGCTCGCGCTGGCCGACACCAGCTCGACCTTCCAGCCGCGACGCTCCGCATAGCGCGTGTACATGCGCAGCAGGTCGCCGGCGAACAGGGCCGACTCGTCGCCGCCGGTGCCGGCGCGGATCTCCAGGAAGGCCGGGCGCGCATCGTCCGGGTCGCGCGGCAGCAGCAGGCGTTGCAGTTCGGCTTCCAGCCGGGCGATGTCGACCGTCGCGGCGGCCAGTTCCTCGGCCGCCAGCTCGGCCAACTCGGGGTCGGTGGCCATCTCGCGGGCGGTGGACAGGTCCTGCTCGCGCTGGGCGTGGCGCCGGCGGCGCTCGACGATCCCGGCCACCTCGACATGCTCGCGGCTCAGCGTGCGGAAGGCCCCGCCATCGCGCATGACCGCCGGGTCGGCCAGCAGCGAGTCCAGCTCGGCAAGGCGGCGGACGTAGCGGTCGAGCTGCTGGCGCAGGGCAGGTTTCATCGGCAACGCGGCAAGGGGCGGGGCGGCCATCGGCCGCGGCGGCAGGGGACGGGCAGGCGCCGCGTCGCTAGAGCGCGTCGTCGCGCTCGCCCCGCGACCCGGGGCCGGGTGGTGGCGCGGTACCGCGCAGGAACAGCCGCGTCAGCGTGCTGGCGAGCTGCGTGCGCTGCGCCGGATCGGCAGCGTGCAGCTCGGCCATCGTGCCATGCAGCATCTTCTGCGTCAGGCCGCGCGACAGCGCCTCGAGCACCGCCTCGACGCTGTCCCCGCGTGCCAGCAGCTTGCGGGCGCGGCCGAGCTCGGCTTCGCGCCAGAGGTCGGCCTGCGCGTTGAGGGCCTGGATCAGCGGCACCGTGCCGCGTTGACCCAGCCAGTGGACGAAACCCTGCACGCCGGTCTCGATGATGGCTTCGGCCTGCGCGACCGCCGCCTGGCGCTTCTCGCCGCCGCTCTGGACGATGGCCGAGAGGTCGTCGACGGTGTAGAGGTAGACGTCGTCGAGGCGCGCGACCTCGGGCTCGATGTCGCGCGGCACCGCCAAGTCGACCATGAACATCGGGCGGTGCTTGCGCTGCTTCAGTGCGCGCTCGACGGCGCCCAGGCCGATCAGCGGCAGCGAACTCGCCGTGCAGGACACGACGGCGTCGAACTCGTGCAGTCGAGACGGCAGGTCGCTCAGGCGGATGGTCTCGGCACCGAAGCGCGCGGCCAGTGCCTCGCCGCGCTCGAGCGTCCGGTTGGCGACGGCCATCTTCGTCGGCGCGCGGGCCGCGAAGTGCGTGGCGGCCAGTTCGATCATCTCGCCCGCGCCGACGAACAGCACGCGGATCTCGCGCAGGTCCTCGAACAGCTGCCCGGCCAGTCGCACCGCGGCCGCCGCCATGCTGATGGAGTGCGAGCCGATCTCGGTGGCGGTGCGCACCTCCTTGGCGACCGCAAAGCTGCGCTGGAACAACTGGTGCAGGGTGCTCCCCAGCGTGCCGGCGGCGTCGGCTTCGCGCACCGCCTGCTTCATCTGGCCCAGGATCTGAGGCTCGCCCAGCACCATCGAGTCGAGGCCGCTGGCGACGCGGAAGGCGTGCCGCGCGGCCTCGCCGCCCTCCAGCACGTAGGCGTGGCTGTGCAGCGTGTCTGCGCCGACGCCGCCGACGCCGGCCAGCCACTCCAGCGCCGGGCGGACCAGCTGGGGCTCGGCGGCGCAGTAGAGCTCGGTGCGGTTGCAGGTCGACAAGATCGCGGCTTCCGGCGCCAGCGGCCGCTGCGGCGTGCCGATGCGGTCCCGGAAGGTCTGCAGCGTGGGGGCCAGTTGCTCGAGCGTGAACGCGAAACGGCCGCGCAGATCGACGGGCGCGGTCG
Organism: uncultured Methylibium sp.; assembly: GCA_964616015.1. GTDB lineage: Bacteria > Pseudomonadota > Gammaproteobacteria > Burkholderiales > Burkholderiaceae_C > Methylibium. The sequence goes on from CAZTTC010000005.1 coordinate 25,545, forward strand.
TGTGGTTCAGACCCAGAGTGAACACCGACATGTGCTGATTATAAAATTGCGGCCTCTCCCGAGGGCTTGTGCCACCGCGGGCGCGTCGCGGCAAGCGCCCGCGTCGCTGGCCGCGCCACCCGATGACCGCGCTCGACGCCCTGATCCACCTGCTGAACTTCGTGCTGCCGGCCTTGCTGCTCGGCAGCATTTCTGCGTTGCTGGCCAAGCTGGTCTGGCTGCGTGCGCTCGGCGGCGTGTCGGTACTGCGCCTGGCGGCCTGGGCCTGCGGTGCGGCGCTGCTGGCGCTGGCCGGCGGCCTGGTGGTGACCGGCCGCGACGGCAGCATGGTCACTTATGGCGTGATGCTGCTGGCCTGCGCCGCGGCGCTGGGCTGGGCCGGCTGGGGTCGGCGATGACCTACAGCGTCAAGGAGGTCTTCTACACGCTGCAGGGCGAGGGCAGCCAGGCCGGCCGTCCGGCGGTGTTCTGCCGCTTTACCGGCTGCAACCTGTGGAGCGGTCGAGAGGAGGATCGCGCCACGGCCGCCTGCCGCTTTTGCGACACCGAGTTCGTCGGCACCGACGGCACGGGCGGCGGCAAGTTCACCATCGCCGAGGCCCTGGCCTCGCACGTGGCCGCGCACTGGCCGGCCGGGCCTGCGGATCGGCGCTTCGTCGTGCTGACCGGCGGCGAGCCGCTGCTGCAGGTCGACCGTGCGCTGATCGATGCGCTGCACGCGCAGGGCTTCGAGATTGCCGTCGAGACCAACGGCACGGTCGCGGCGCCGGATGGGATCGACTGGCTGTGCGTCAGCCCGAAGGCGGGGGCCCCCCTGCTGCAGACGCGCGGCGACGAGCTCAAGGTGGTCGTCCCCCAGTTGGGCCTCGACCTGGAACGGCTCGAAGCGCTCGACTTCGCCCAGCGGCGCGTCCAGCCGATGGACGGCCCGCAGTTGTCCGCCAACACCGCCTGGGCCGTCCGCTGGTGCCTCGAGCACCCGCGCTGGCAGCTCAGCCTGCAGACCCACAAGCTCCTCGGGATCCGATGAGGGGCGATCCCCGCCGCGGCCGGACCGGGCCGACAATGCCTGCATGTTCGAGCTGAGCCAATCCTTCTACTTCGAGTCGGCGCACACCCTCGAGCGCCAGGCCGAGCGCAACGAGGCCGACGGCAGTCGTCGCGTGCACGGCCACACCTACACCGCGCGCGTCGCGGTGCGCGGTGAGGCCGATGCCGCGACCGGCATGGTGGTCGACCTCGCACTGCTGCGGGCCGCGATCGCGGCGGTGCGCGATCAGCTCGACCACCACTTCCTCGACGAAGTGCCGGGCCTGGGCGTGCCGACGCTCGAGAACCTGTGTCGATACATCCATGGCCGCATCGGCGCGGTGGTGCCTGGGGTGACCTCCGTGACGGTGGAGCGCAAGAGCAGCGGCGATCGCTGCACCTACCGGCCGTGAGCCCGGCCCACGCCGCCTCGCTCGCCGATCGCAGCCGGCGCGCCGTCTGGCATCCGTGCACGCAGATGAAGCGGCTCGAAGGCGAGCCGCTGCTCGCGATCGCGCGCGCCCAGGGGCCGTGGCTGTTCGACGCCGAGGGCCGCCGCTATCTCGACGCCGTCAGCTCCTGGTGGGTCAATCTGTTCGGTCACGGCCATCCGGCGATGCGGGCGGCTTTGGCCGACCAGCTGGCCACGCTGGACCACGTGATGCTGGCCGGGCTGACGCACGAGCCGGTCGTGCGCCTCTCCGAGCGCCTGGGCGAGCTCACCGGCCTGGGCCACGCCTTCTATGCGAGCGACGGCGCCTCGGCCACCGAGATCGCGCTGAAGATGAGCGCCCACGCCTGGCGCAACGCCGGACGCGCGGACAAGTGCGAGTTCGTCGGTCTGGCCGGCGGCTACCACGGCGAGACGGTTGGCGCGCTGTCGGTCACCGACATCCCGCTGTTCCGCGAGGCCTACGCGCCGCTGCTGCGACTGAGTGCTGCCCTGCCGTCCCCCGACACGCGCCAGGCCGGGCCGGGCGAGAGCGCGCTCGCGCTGGCACAACGTTGCGCCAGCGCGCTGGAGGCGCATCTCGACCAGCATCATGAACGCACCGCGGCCCTGATCGTCGAGCCGCTGGTGCAGTGCGCCGCCGGCTTCGGCATGCACGACGCCGACTACCTCAGGCTGGCGCGTGCCCTGTGCGATCGCTACCAGGTGCACCTGATCTGCGACGAGATCGCGGTCGGCTTCGGTCGCACCGGCACGCTGTTCGCGCACGAGCAGGCTCAGATCCGCCCGGACTTCCTGTGCCTCAGCAAGGGCCTGACCGGCGGCACGCTGCCGCTGTCGGTGGTGCTGACCACGGACACCGTGTACGAGGCCTTCTACGACGATCGCGCGGCGCGCGGTTTCCTGCACTCGCACTCCTACACCGGCAACCCGCTGGCCTGCCGAGCCGCGCTGACGGTGCTGGACCTGTTCGAGGCGACGCCGGTGCTGGCGCACAACCGCGACACCGCGGCGCAGCTGAACGCCCTGTGCGCACCGCTGACGGCACACCCGCGGGTTCGGGCCCACCGCCAGCTCGGCATGCTGTGGGCCTGGGACATCGACGACCGCGGCATCGCCGGCTTCTCGGGCCGCTACCACCTGGCGGCGCGCGAGCAGGGCCTGTTGCTGCGGCCGATCGGCAACACGCTGTACTTCATGCCGCCTTACGTGCTCGACGATGGCGCCCTGCGGCAGTTGGCCGAGGGCGCCTTGCGCGCGCTCGAGAGTCTGACGTGAGCCGGGGCTGGTTCGTCACCGGCACCGACACCGGCGTCGGCAAGACGCGGGCGAGCGTGGCCTTGCTCCACGCGCTGCGCGCGCGCCATGCGCGCTGCGTCGGCATGAAGCCGGTGGCCGCCGGCACCGACGCCGAAGGGCACAACGACGATGTGCTGGCCCTGCGTGCCGCGAGCAGCATCGCGGTCGCGCCTGCGCTCGACAACCCGGTCCTGCTGGCCGACCCGGTGTCGCCGCACATCGCCGCGGCGCGGGCCGGTCGTCCGATCGAGCTGGCGGCCCTCGTCACGGCTTACCGGGCGCTGGCGAGCGAGGCCGACGCCGTCGTCGTCGAGGGAGCCGGCGGCTTCCTCGTCCCGCTGTCCGACCGGCACACCGGTGCCGACCTGGCGGAGGCGCTGGGCCTGCCAGTGATCCTCGTCGTCGGCCTGCGGCTCGGCTGCCTGAACCATGCGCTGCTGACGCGCGACGCCATCGCGGCGCGCGGCCTGAGCCTGGCCGGCTGGATCGTCAACCGCCTCGACCCTGCGATGCCCGAGCAGGTCGCCAACCTCGACTACCTGGGTGCGCAACTGCCCGCGCCGCTGCTGGCCGACTGGCCGTGGCAGCCCGAGGTCGATCCGCGCGCCTTGGTGCTGCGGCTGCCGGACTGAGCGATGGCCGGCCTGAACGAGGTGTTCGAGGCGGCCGTCGCGTCGCTCGACGAGCGGCAGCAACGCCGCCATCGCCGCGTGGTCGTGCCGCGGGAAGGCGCGACGCTGCAAGCCGATGGCCGGGCGCTGCTGTCATTCGCCGGCAACGACTACCTGGGCCTGGCACGCCATCCGGCGTTGGTCGAGGCGGCACAGCGGGCGGCCCGGCAGTACGGCGTCGGTGCAACGGCCTCACCGGTGGTCTGCGGGCACAGCCCGGCGCACGCTGCGCTCGAGGAGGAAGTCGCGCGCTTCGTCGGCATGCCGCGCGCGCTGTACTTCTACGCCGGCTACGCCGCCAACAGCGGCGCCATCCCGGCGCTGGTGGAGCGCGGCGATGCGGTGATCTCCGACGCGCTGAACCACGCCTGCCTGATCGACGGTGCGCGGCTCTCGCGCGCTGCATTGGCCATCTACCCGCACAACGACCTCGCGGGCCTGGAGCGCGCGCTGCAGGCCGCCCGCGGTGCCCGGCGGCGGCTCGTCGTCGCCGACGCCGTGTTCAGCATGGACGGCGACCTGGCGCCGCTGCCCGAGATGCTGGCGCTGTGCGAGCGCCACGACGCCTGGCTCTATGTCGACGACGCGCACGGCTTCGGGGTGCTGGGCGAAGGCGGGCGCGGCAGCCTGTCGCACTGGGGCCTCGCGACGCCGGCACAGCACGCCTCGCGGCTGATCTACATGGCCACGCTCGGCAAGGCAGCCGGTGTGGCCGGGGCCTTCGTCGCCGGCGCGCCGGCGGTCGTCGAGTGGCTGATGCAGCGCTCGCGGACCTTCTTCTTCGCGACCGGCGCGCCACCGATGGTCGCCGAGGCGCTGCGCACGAGCCTGAGGCTGATCGAGGCCGAAGGCTGGCGGCGCGATCGACTCGGCGCCTTGCGGGCGCAGCTTGCCGAAGGCCTGGCCGACCTGTCGTGGCAGGCCTTGCCCTCGGCGTGCGCGATCCAGCCGCTGCTGTTGGGCGACAACGCCACCGCACTGGCCGTGATGGCTGCCCTCGAGGACCAGGGGCTGTGGGTGCCGGCCATCCGCCCACCGACCGTGGCCGAGGGCACGGCGCGGCTGCGCATCTCGTTGAGTGCACTGCACAGCCCGGCCGATATCGTGCGCTTGTGCACGGCGCTGCGCTCGTCGCACGCGGCGCTCGTCGCGGCGCCCCCCGTCTAGGCTCCCTGCGTTCAGGGGACGATGCCGCGTCATGGGGATGCGGCGCGAGGCGGCGCTTCGCAGAATCGGATCACGGAGGTCGAAGCGACCACCGTGCCGAACACGGAGCCCGCCACCATGGTGCCCACCGAACGTCCGCAAAGCCCGGCCGAGGAACTGGCCAACGCCGCGAGCCATGCGCTCGGCCTGCTGCTCGCCATCGCATCGCTGCCGGTGCTGGTGGACTTCGCGGCGCGGCACGGCAGCCTCGTCAACGTCGTCGGCGCGAGCGTGTTCTCGGCCACGATGATCCTCGTCTACTTCGCATCGGCGCTGTACCACGCGCTGCCGCCCGGGCGGGCCAAGCGCTGGTGCAACACGCTGGACCACGTGGCGATCTACCTCTTCATCGCCGGCAGCTACACGCCCTTCGTGCTGGGCCGTGCGCCCGAGGCCTGGCGCTGGAGCCTGCTCGGCCTGGTCTGGGCGCTGGCCTTCGTCGGCGTGCTGCTCAAGCTGGCGCACCGGCTCAAGGATCCCTGGTTGTCGACCGCGCTCTACGTGGCACTCGGCTGGCTGGCAGTGATCGTCGGGCGGCCGATGCTCGAGGGCCTGTCGGCGGCCGGCCTGGCCTGGCTGCTGGCCGGCGGTGCGGCCTACATGGTCGGCGTGGTGTTCTTCCTGCTCGACTCGCGGCTGCGCTTTGCGCATTTCGTGTGGCACCTGTTCGTGCTGCTGGGCAGCACCTGCCACTTCTTCGCCGCCTGGGGCCACGCGATCCGCATGGCCTGATGCCGGCCTCAGCCGGCCAGCACGACGCCGTCCACGATCGGCACCTCGGCCCGCAGCGAGTGTGCGTAGGCCGCGGTGATGCGCACGTCGATCAGCTGCCCGACCCGGTGTGCCGGACCCGCGAAATTGACGATGCGGTTGCACGCGGTGCGGCCCATCAGCTCGGCCGGGTTCTTGCGCGAGCGGCCCTCGACCAGGATGCGCTGCAGCGTGCCGACGCGGCTGGCGCTGATGCGCTGCGCGTTGGCCTCGATGACCGCCTGCAGCTGCTGCAGCCGTGCGAGCTTGACCTCGCGCGGCGTGTCGTCCGGCAGGGCCGCTGCCGGCGTACCGGGCCGCGCGCTGTAGATGAAGCTGAAGCTCGCATCGAAGCCGACATCGTCGATCAGCTTCATCGTGCGGGCGTGGTCCTCGTCGGTCTCGCCCGGGAAGCCGACGATGAAGTCGGTCGACAGGCTGATGCCGGGCCGGACCGCGCGCAGCTTGCGGATCGTCGACTTGTACTCGAGCACCGTGTAGCCGCGCTTCATGGCCGCCAGGATGCGGTCGCTGCCATGCTGCACCGGCAGGTGCAGGTGGTCGACCAGCTGCGGCACGCGGGCATAGGCGTCGATCAGCCGCTGCGAAAACTCGTTCGGGTGACTGGTCGTGTAGCGGAGGCGGGCGATGCCGGGGATCTCGGCCACGTACTCCAGCAGCAGGGCGAAGTCGGCGATCTCCGGGCCGTCGCCCATCCTGCCGCGGTAGCCATTGACGTTCTGGCCCAGCAGCGTCACCTCGCGCACGCCCTGGTCGGCCAAGCCGGCGACCTCGGTCAGCACGTCGTCGAAGGGGCGCGAGACCTCCTCGCCGCGCGTGTAGGGCACGACGCAGTAGCTGCAGTACTTGGAGCAGCCCTCCATGATCGAGACGAAGGCGGTTGCGCCCTCTACGCGCGCCGGCGGCAGGTGGTCGAACTTCTCGATCTCGGGGAAGCTGATGTCGACCTGCGGGCGGCGCTGGGCATCGCGCCGGGCCAGCATCTCCGGCAGCCGATGCAGCGTCTGCGGGCCGAACACCACGTCGACGTAAGGCGCCCGCTCGATGATGGCCGCGCCTTCCTGGCTTGCGACACAGCCGCCGACGCCGATCTTCACGCCCTTGGCCTTGAGGTGCTTGTAGCGGCCGAGGTCGCTGAAGACCTTCTCCTGCGCCTTCTCGCGCACCGAGCAGGTGTTGAAGAGGATCAGGTCGGCCTGCTCGGGGTCGGCGGTGGTCTCATAGCCTTCGGCGGCGTGCAGCACGTCGGCCATCTTGTCCGAGTCGTACTCGTTCATCTGGCAGCCGAAGGTCTTGATGTAGACCTTCTTGCTGCTGCCTCGAGCGGGTGCGCTCACGGCCTGGTCCAGGTCTGCGCGGCCGGATCGAAGCGCCACGCCGCCGCTTCGGCGGGTGTGCGCGGCCACAGGCCGAGCGACTCTTCCTTGCGCAGCACCCACACGTCCTTGACCAGGCCCAGGGTGTCGAGCGTGTAGTGCGCGACGAAGCGCTGCCCCTGCAAAGCTCCAGACACCACGATCATGTTGTTCGGATCACGCAGGCGGCCGCCCGGGGCGAGCCGCGCCGGCTGCCCGTTGAGCACGACGTCCGGCGGGTTCGTCAGGGTCAGCTCGCCGCGCAGCGCATTCGCCGGGAAGTTGCGCTGGACCTGGGCGGCAGCGAGGAGCGGTGCGCACAGGGCGAGCGCGAGCAGGGCACAGCGGTACATGGTGTCTGTCCAGTGGCTGTCGGGGGAGGGCGGATTGTAGGGGGCGCTCCGCGACTCACAGGGCGCCGTCGCGGCGCAACTGCGCGATCGCCGTCGCGTCGAAGCCCCAGTCATGCAGCACGGCCTCGCCGCCAGCGCCAGGCAGCGCCGGCGCCCCCGGCACCGCCGCGGGCGTGCGGCTGAAACGCGGCGCCGGTGCCGGTTGCGTGACGCCGGCAACGTCGACGAAGGCGTGGCGCGCCTGGTGGTGCGGATGCAGCGGCGCTTCGTCCCAGTCGAGGACCGGCGCGAAGCAGGCGTCGCTGCCGGCGAAGACCTCGCACCAGGCATCGCGCGTGCGTGTCGCGAAGACGGCGGCGATCGCAGCTCGCCGTGCCGGCCAGCGCGCGCGGTCCAGCTGCGGCAGGTAGTCGGACTCGGGCAGGTCCAGGCGCTGCAGCAGCTCGGCATAGAACTGGGGCTCGATCGCACCGATCGCGACGTGCCGGCCGTCGGCGCAGGCGTAGCAGGTGTAGAACGGGGCGGCGCCGTCGATGAGGTTGGACTCTCGCTGCGTCGACCAGGCGCCGGCGGCGCGCATGCCGTAGAACATCGCCGACAGCAGCGCGCTGCCATCGGTCATCGCGGCGTCGACGACCTGCCCCCGGCCGCTGGCGCGGGCCTCGTGCAGTGCGCACATCAGGCCGAAGGCCAGCAGCATGGCGCCGCCGCCATAGTCGCCGATGTAGTTGAGCGGCGGCACCGGCGGCTCGCCGGCGCGCCCGATCGCGGCGAGCGCGCCGCTGAGGGCGATGTAGTTGATGTCGTGCCCGGCGCGAGCGGCCAGCGGGCCGTGCTGGCCCCAGCCCGTCATGCGGCCGTAGACGAGCCGCGGCTTGCGCTGCAGGCAGGTTTCCGGCCCGAGGCCCAGGCGCTCCATCACGCCCGGGCGATAGCCCTCGACCAGCGCATCGGCACGCTCGACCAGCCGCAGCACGGCCTCCACGGCGCCCGGCTTGCGCAGGTCCAGCGCCAGCGAGCGGCGTCCGCGCGCTGCCAGGTCGAAGCGTGGGTCGAGACCCAGCGCGCCGCCGGCACCGGGCCGGTCGATGCGGATGACCTCTGCGCCCATGTCGGCCAGCAGCATCGCGCAGAACGGCGCCGGGCCCAGCCCGACCATCTCGATCACCTTCAAGCCTGCCAGCGGACCGGCCATGTCATCTCCTCGGTTCGTTGCAGCGGGGATGCTCGCACGAGCGTCGCACATGTTTGCAAACGTAGCGGACGCGCTGCCGCATCGGTCACGAACGGCGGCGCAGGTCCCGCGCGGTGGGGTGGCGCGGAAGTTGCCGCGTTTGGGGCGTCCGCCTTCCCCGGAGTCCGCATGATTCAGTGTTGCTTCCCCGCCGCCTGGCCGATCGCGCTGCGCGTCGCCGTGATCGGGCTGGCGACGTCAGCGCTCGGCGGCTGCGAGACGCTGGCCATCACGGCCCTCGGCGTCGGTGCGTCGGCAGGGGTCACGCACACCGCCAGCAGCGTCAGCTACCGCACCTTCACGCTGCCGGCGTCGCAGGTCAAGGCGGCGTCGCTGGTGGCGTTGACCCGCATGGGCATCGGCGTGACCACCGTCGATGCCAGGGATGGCAGCGAGTTCATCCGGGCGCGCCACGCCGAGCGCGACATCGAAATCGAACTGGAGCCGATGAGTCGATCGACGACCCAGATGCGCGCGGTGGCCAGGCGCAACTTCTTCGTCCACGATGCAGCGACAGCGCGCGAGATCGTCGAGCAGACCGAACTGGCGGTCGCCGCGGCTGCCCAGCGCGGCCCGGGTGCCGATCGCCGGGGGCGGGCAGCCGGCGCTGCCCAGGTGCTGCGCACGGCGCTCTGAGCGCTCTGCGCCGCTGCCGCCTCAGGCGGCGATCGCGGTCTCTCGCAGGCGGATCGCCTGGTGACCCATGTTGAGCGCGTGGCGCAAGGCCGCCGCCGATTGCTCGAAGCGGTGGCCGCCCGACATGCGGTCGCTGCTGAACACCACCTGGGGCGGATGCGGCACACCGCGCACGCGATGCACTTCCACTGCGGCGGTGTAGCCGCCCATCGGGGACTCCAGGGCGCCCGCGTAGATGCGGAAGTCACCCACCTCGCGTTCCATCAGGTCCATCCACGTCTCCTTGCCCGTCGAGGGCGTCGCCGACGAAGGGAAGCATCGGTCATGGACGGCGTCGTCGCCATCCCCCTCAGGCGGCCGCCCGGATGGGTGCCTGAGCCGAGTCTCAGCCGCGTACATGTCGGGCGAACGAAAAGATGATGACCGCGCCGACCACCAGGATCAGCGACACCCAGCTCCAGGCCGCGATCGTGCGGGCGCGACGGCGCTGGCGCAGGCGCTTGGTGCGTTCGTCGTCGGGCAGCACGTGGTAGCCGGACAGCAGCGAGTACGAGGTCGAGTTCATGAACTCGCTGGGACGTTCCTCGGCAGGCTCGTGGTCCCAGGTGAAGGCGGAGGGGGTCGTTTGACGCATGGCCGCCAGTGTGGGCACCGACGGCCGTGCAAAAAACCCCGCGGCTGCGGGTTGGCGGGGCGCGAAGCGTGAAGGACTGCATGCCGCGCGAGCACCGAAACGACGAAGCCCCGCGAATGCGGGGCTTCTGATTTGGTGGCGCTTCAGGCTCTCACAAGATCAGCGGCAGGCCGCGCCAGCTGGGCCTTCCCGTGATCGGACCTTCGGAAATGCCCCCAGAAATGCCCCCATCCGCCGCGCGTGCTGTGAGCCTCGTCAGCCGATCGGCCACTTCATTTCTGTGTTCGGTGCTTTCGCGACGGGAACGGCGGGAACGTCGGGAACGGTCCGCTAAGTCAGCGCTGCACAAAGGAATTCTCGTTCCCGTCGAGCGCGACGCTGTTCCCGTTTGGGGCTGCAACGGGAACAAGCTTTGCAGCGCGCGACCTTCCCCTCCGGCCTCGATCGACCCCGCACGTCTTAGCCCTGAGGGGGAGCCCGGTGCCAGGCGCTGACAACGTCAGCGAGCAGCTGATCACTCTGCGCATGCTCAGCGGCCGACGCCGGCGAGAACACCGCCGCTGGCCTGTTTGTGCCTGCCACGCGGCGATACCCGACTATGACCAGCTCGTCGTATCTGACCATGGCCCACGCCGTCTGCCTTGCCTGGTCGAAGCCGACTTGGGCGCGGTGCGCCATCTCCCGCCAGGTAGCCCCGCCTCGCTCAGCCGCGAGCTGCCGCGCCGCGCCGGCCATGGCATCGCGAACCGCCCCGCGTGGCCGCCCCATGCGAGACGCCCGGTCAGGCGTCCAGCGTGCGATGGGGATCGGACGTCTTGCCTTGAAGCGCGAGCCAGTGCTTGCAATGAGTCAGCGCCAGGTCGACGATCAGCGCGCCCACCATCGGCCGGAAAGCTGGGGGCACCCTCGAGAAGAAGATGCCTTCACCGAACTTCGCGAACGTCTCGCGCATCTGCTGGATCACGTAGGTTTGGCACGCGTCCGGCGCATCGGCATTCTGCAGGGCCTCGAGCACTGCTTCTGTCTGGACGATCTCCTCGATCGACGGGCCGCCAGTGCTCACGCGAAGTCCCCGTCACGGTTGCGGGACTGCTGCAGCCCCTCGATCAGGCGGCGGTTATTGGCTGCCGTGAATGCAGCCAACTCGGCGCGGCTGACGCCGCCGCTGTAGTGGTTGGTCTGGTAGACGACGGTGCCGCCGCCCTGTCCAGACGCCTGGACACCCAGCTTGCCGCCCTTGCCGCGCACCAGCGGCATGACCGCCTCGGCCTGCCCTTCCTCGCTCATCAGGCCGACGCGGCCGCCGTTGCGGAAGTAGGTGGGCCGGTTCGTCACGCCACCCAGGCGGAAGCGGCGGACGCCTCCTTCGTCGAAGGCCATGCCGGTCCGCGCCGTGCCGCCGAACAGGCCGCCCAGGAAGCTGGTGAAGGCGTTGCCCAGCGGCTCGCTGATCAGCTTGCGCGTGGCGATGCGGGCGATGTCCTGGGCCAGGCCTTTCAACACGTCGCGCAGCTCGCCGCCGTTGACGATGGCGTCCTCGAACGCGCTGCTGAAGGTCAGGCCCAGCTCTTCGGTGAGGCTCTTCGTCGTGCGCAGCTGCTCGGGCAGCAGCTCCAGGCGAGTGGCGGCGGCTTCGGTGAACTGCTCGGCCGAGATCTCGTTGCGGGCCAATGCCTCGGCCAACAGCAGCATCTCCTGGCGCGTGGCCTCAAGCTGGGCGCTGGGTGTGGCGCCGAGCAGCTGGTTCAACCGCTCCAGTCGATCGGAGGCGGCCTTCGTCGCGGGGTCGAGCTTGAGCAGCTCGGCCTCGACCGACTCAATCGCCTCAGCCACCTCAGGCGTCGCGCCGCCGGCGGAGCGGATGCTGAGCAGCCGCTCCAACTCGTCGCGGAGGCGCGCCACCTTCGTGACGTCGGTTCGCTCCAGCCGCTCGAGCGCGTCTTTCAGCGACTGCGGCACCTCGGGGCCGACGAACTCGGGCTTGTCCTTCTTCGCCTTGCCGGGCTTGTCAGGTGGCGGTCCGAGGCGGGGCTTATCGGGCCCCGGGAAGTTCACCTCGAAGGGATCCGGTGGCGCCATGCGATTCGCCAGGACCTTTAGCTGCTCCGACGTCTGGCTCGCCTCCCGCCGGAGACCGTCGAGGCGTGTACGGGCCTTCTCGAGGCGGCCGCCGAGCAGCTCGTTGCCGGGGTCGCGCGACAGTGCCTCAGCCAGGCGCTCGACGGTGTCGGTGGAGCGCTTGATGTCCGAGTCGAGCTGGCCAGCGCGGGTCTTCAGCTGGCCCAGCTCGTCCAGGCCCAGGTCGGCTCTGACGAAACCCTTCAAGCTGTCGAACTGACTGAACTTCTCGAACAGGCTGTTCAGGCTCGCGACGAGGGGGCCGGCCATCGCGCGCGCCGAGTCGACGACGTTGGCCTGCAGCCTGAGCAGCTGCTCGTTGAACTTCTTGACCTCCTCGGTCTGCTCCTTCGTGATCGTTCCGACAAGTTGCTGCTGCTCGGCAAGGTCCTTCAGGAACGATGCCGCATCGCGAACGCCCT
>CAZTTC010000005.1:37823-42311 GCA_964616015.1 uncultured Methylibium sp.
AGTTGCTGCTGCTCGGCAAGGTCCTTCAGGAACGATGCCGCATCGCGAACGCCCTTGCCGAACAACTCCTGAGTCAGTCGCGCGCGATCGCCGTCCTCGCTGACCTCTGACAGCGCGACGGCGGTTCGCCGCAGTGCCTCCGCAGGATCCAGCGCTCGGAGCTCCTTCGCGTTCAGGCCGATCCGCTGCAGTGCCTGGCTGACGCCGTTCTTCCCGTCGGCCTCGTTCAACGTACCGTTGAACTTGACCAGGATGCCCTCGACCGTCTCCAGCGACGATCCGGTCCGGCGAGCAATGTCGTCGAGCGCTGATGCGTTCTCGACGCTCGCGCCGGTCGCTTCGCTGAAGTCGTTGAGCGCGTCGATGCCCCCCAGCAGGTTGCGCGTGAGCGCGGCCACCGACACGCCGGCGAAGATCTGCGTCAGGTCCTTGCCGATGAGGCCCCCGCTCTTCTTGAAGCGCGTCTCCATCAGCGATGCCGTCTTCTCGGCGAGGCGCGTCGCCTTGTCGAAGCCGGCTTCGAGGCTGGCCAGCCTGGCCAGTAGATCGATCGAAAGAGTTGCTACCGCCATAGGGCCTCCTCAGTGGGTTGGAGTCGTACCGCAGCAGTACCGCACCAGCGGGCGCTTCGCTTGGAACCAGCGGTGGCAGTCGAGCGTGACGCCCGTCCAGGGGGCTGGACGAGCGCATAAGCAGGAGCCTTGGCCATCAGGCGAGGCGACCGATACGCGGAATCAGCTTCCTCGCATCAGTTGTCGTCGCGGGCTTCGGTGAGCCGACACCTGGCGGCTTCGCATCGGCTGTCGCCGCGAGCTCCGGTGAGACAACATCAGACGGTACCGGTTCAGCTCCGAACTCGCGGCGCAATCTCTTGGCGACGCGTGCGGTCAGCTCGTACACCTGGCCGACTTCCAATCGACGCTTGCCGATGTGCTCGTCGCGCAGCATGCGGACCCGCTGCGTTCGATCGTCGAGGGTCAGGTCGAGCGCATCCCGATGCTCGTCCAGGTCCCGCTCGAGGCCCGGCAACCGCTCGTTGACCCACTCGACGTACGACTCCCAGACGTTGATCGGCAGCACACCGGTATCGGTCAGGCTGTAGCCCAGCGCCGACGCGGCCTCCTTCATGGCCGAGAACGGCGCCTCGACCGCGGCAACGTTACGCAGCGCCTCGATCAGCACCGACAGCGCCTTGACGTACTCGCCGCGTTGAGACAGCAGGTACTCGGCCGTCAACTGGACGCGCACCGTCTCGACCCGCCTGGCCGACTCGGCAGCCGCCCGCTGCAGCAAGCTGGCTCGTCGATTGCAGTCGGTCAGCTGATCGAGCAGCGGCTTGGTGCCAGGACCATCGATCTCGGCCATCGTGACGACCAGCGGATCGGACTCCTTCTCGCGAAGGTCGCGCAAGAGGATCTGGAGTTCAGCAAGCTTCTGCGTGCACTCGTTCTGCTGCGCGCAGATCTTTTCGTACAGCGCGATGGCCTCGATGTATCGCGGCTCTTTCGAGAGATGGATCGCAGTCTTGCTCATCGGGCTTGCTCCCATGTGCGGCCATCAGGGTGCCGGGCTGTCGTGTTGTCACCGCGAGCCGTGGCGGGCTTGACCGCAGAGTCGATCTGCTCTTGCCTTTTCGCCTCGCGCCACGCCTGCACGCGGGCCTCGGTGGTGCCGGATCGAGCGCCTCGCTTCGTGCCTGACGTCGAGGTGCTCGAGCTCCCGTGCGCGACGACACTTGCGATGCGTTCGCTCAGCGGTCGCAACAGGTTGGCGCCATAGCGCTCGGCAGCGACCGCTGCCTGGGGCGAGAACGGGATGCCGAGCGCACGCATGGCTCCGGCTCCGGCCATCATCGCCTTGGTTCGCAGCACTGCCGCCTTGGCGATCTCGAGGCCGGGGTCTGCAGCGGCGTTTACCGGCGGCGGCCGCCGGCGGTGCGATGCGAGGTTGTGATGGTCCAAGGTCGAAGCTCCACGCCGGCTGAATGAGGGACCGCAACAGCGCCGGCTTCGACCGCGCGATCCAATGAGCTGGGATGCACTGTCAGACGGGCCGTGCGGCCCGTAAACCTCAGCTATCTCTGCTTGATCGCTGCGACACGCTGCCTCTTGCCAGCCAGCGATGGCAGACCGTCGGCAACCGCCTCTCGATACCGTCGCTCGCAAGTGGCGCCGCTCAGACCGAGTCGCTCGCCGATTGCGTCGAACAGCTCGTGGTCGATGGCTGTCGCTGGAGCCAGGTCTATCAGCCGTCGCGCCTCGGAGTAGACGGACGCCCTGTCCGCCTGATGCGATCGCCGGTCCTGCAACCGCGCCCGCTTCGGCCATGGTCTGCCGAACGCCTCGTCCCAGGTGCGAGCCTGCATCGAAGCGACGAGCCGAAATCGATTCGAGAAAGCAGTAGCCAGCCAGGCCGGCAGCGGCAGCCGATGCACGGCGCACGCATGCACGCACCACATCAACCTGGCGCCAGCATCGGGTACGTCCAACGATGAGCCGAGCGCGTCGATCTGCGCTGCCGCCTGTACCGCGTCTGCGGGCACCGTCAGGCTGGGCTCAAAGGTCGTCATCGAAGATCGATGGCTTGATGTGATAGCACGAGGTGAGGCCTATGCCAGGGCACCGCAGCTTGTTCGTGAGCCGCCCCTCCTCGTGCACCAGGTGGCCTCTGCGAGCCAGCATCTTGGCGACGGCCTCGGGCGTGTACCCGCGACACACCTCTTGGCGGAAGACTTCCTTCAGCACGATGTAGTCGACACATGCACGCTCGCCGTCCGCGGCGCTCATTCGCTCGCCGTACTCGGCCATGTGGTCGGCGTGCGATCGAATCGGTTTGCCGTCGTCGCCGAGCAGACGACGAAACCCTGCACGGTTCAGCGTCTTCGGTGAGTGGTCGTCTGCTCCGCGCGTCCACCACGTGAACCGGCCTTCCCCGTTCAGCTCGAGGAACTGCCGCACCTGCCGCAGCGCGCCAGCCTCTTCGGCGTTGTCGATGTGACCTCGAGCGCCTAGCCATGCTTCGAAGCATCGGCGCGCAGCACGCTTCGCCTCGCCGACTGCCCATCCGGTGATGCCGGCCTCGGTGGCCAGCTCGCCGGCGGCCGCCACCACCGCGAAGCGATTGCCGACCCGCCGCACTTGCTCGGCGGCCGCGTCGGGCACGAACTCGCCGCGATAGGCATCGATGCGGCGCTGAGTCTCTTCGGCCAGGCTGCCCATGTGCGCACACAGCCACTCCAGCCAGGCGCGGCCGGGTGTGCCGTAGTTTTTTGCCGCCGCGGCCACGATCGCTTCGGCAAAGCGGCCTGGCTGCTCGTACTCGTGCAGCTGCTCGAGGCCGCCCATGCCAGCGCCGGCGTCCAGTGGCAGATCGACCATCCGCACTTCCTGGCCAGCCCGTGTGCGCTTGCCCGCTTCGGCCATGTGATCCGCCAGCGACACCTCGCCCGACGACAGGAACAGCAATCGCCAGGTGCGCAGCTTGCGCACGCCGCCGCCACTGCGGCCGCGCCCCTTCTCTTGCTCGTTGGCCAGCATGTAGGCGCACTCGCCGGCCATGCGGGCGTCGAGCTGGCCGAACTCGTCCAGGATCAACAGGCCGTCGCAGTGCTGCAGGGCCGTGGACTCGAGCGCGTTGTCGGTGGTGCGCCAGCGACGCATGTAGCTCGGTCGACCCCACACGCTGGCGGCTACCCGCAGCGCCGTGGTCTTGCCCATGCTCGAGTCGCCGCGCAGGTGGAAGCCGCCGCTCTCGTAGCCGCTCGGCCGCAGCAGCGGCCCGGCGAAGGCACAGCACACCGCGAAGACCAGCCGGGAGTTGCCCGCGCACAGCCTGGCCGTGCCCTTGCGCCAGTCGTTGAGCGAGCCGCTGCGGCGGAAGGTGTCTTCCATGGCGGTCTCGCTCTGGAACACGTAGCGCCGACCCTCGGCCGTGCCGATGCTGCCGCTGGGCAGCACGAACACCGGCCCGTGCCAACCCACCCGGTCGGTGCAGGTCACTCGCTCGTCCGGGTAGCGCGTGTCGATGTAGTGGGCGATCAGGTTGCGAGCCCGCGAACCTGTAGCCATCGTCAGCCCCATGTCCCGCAGGCGAGCGGCCCACTCGGCGCGATCGCCGCTCAGCAGCGATGACGGCATCGCCCACGTCTTCGGGTTGCCGTCGGGGTCCGCGAACTCCAGCAGGAAGCCCCAGCCATTGGTGTCGTCGCCCCGGGTGCGCGCCGTCACCGCCAGTCGGGCGCACAGCCACTGCGGCCGCCTGTCGTTGCCTTCGGCATCGCGGGTGATGTGCCACACGCCTCGGTCGTCGACGCTGAACGGGTCCTTGCCCCGTGCAGCGGCCTCTGGCGAGGCGTCGGCGGCCTCAGCCCCACCGCTGCTGTCGGAGGCCGGCGTAGAGGCAGCAAGGCGCTCGCATGCGGCATCGACGATGGCTGCCACCGCTGCCAGTCCGGCACGGGCGGCCAGGTCGTTGTAGTCCGTCTCGCCG
>CAZTTC010000005.1:42411-47111 GCA_964616015.1 uncultured Methylibium sp.
TGCCACCGCTGCCAGTCCGGCACGGGCGGCCAGGTCGTTGTAGTCCGTCTCGCCGTCGACCAGGCCGTCCGGGAACACCGCCACGGCCGGCGCGCCGGGCGCTGCCGCCGCCCTCGCTGCGGCTTCGGCCCCCTTGCGGCCGGGGTTCTTGCCAGTGCGCGCCATCGTCCCGGCGTCGTCGTCGCCGCAGACGAGGATCCTGACCGCTGGGTACGTGGTCCGCAGTGCCTTGGCCACGTGCGCCAGGTTGCCGGCATCGAAGGCCACCGCGACCGGGCGACCCGTGGCCTCGTGCAACGTGGCAGCCGTCGCGTAGCCCTCCGCTACCAGCAGCGCCTCGGCGCCGTCGACCTGACCCAGCTGGTGCCACAGGCCCGACTTGCGGGAGCCAGGCAGGAAGCGCTTCTCCGGCGCGTCGCCCGCGGGCTTGTGCGGCGCGATGCGTTGCACGTTCTGCAGCGCCCCGTCGGCGTCGCGCGCCGGTACCAGCAGCGTGCCGTCGGCCAGGTAGCGGACCCCGTGCCCTCGCACGCCCTTGCGGCCGAGATAGGGCGACTGCCCCTCGTCGGAGGCTTGGTCCCACAAGGCCGCAGCGTCGCGGGCTGCCCGATCGGCGCGCTGGCGGTAGGCCGCCGCCTCCGCGGCCCGTGCCTGCGCACGCTTCTTGGCTTGCGCCTCGGCCTGAGCTGCAGCCTGTCCAGGCGTCTGGACAGCCCCATCTTCGGCAGGGAAACGGAACCCGTGCTCCTTGGCAATGCCGAACAGCGTGCCGATCGTGGTGCCGCCGGCGGCCTTGAGGCTGCGCCAGGTCGACTTGGCATCGCTGGCGCGATACGTCTCCCCTTGCTGGCTCCACTCGTCCCACAGCGCGAAGCCGGCGCCGCTGCCCAGCTCCGACTTGATCGCCATGCCGATGCGGGCCCAGGTGTCGCGCTCGACATCGGGCGTGATGCAGGCAAGCGCCTGGCGGACGAGCTCAGGCGTGACCTGGCGCTTGCTCATCGGGCATGGCTTCGCGGCAATGGCACGGGATCGACGGTCACGAACGCTCCTCCACCGCATCGCTGATCGCCTGCAGGGCTTCCACCGCCAGGCGGATGCCGGCGACCAGGCCGGCCTGCTGGCGGACGCTGAGCGTCTCCGCTCCTTCGACGCTGGCGTTCTCGAGGTTCGCGTCCAGCATCTCGGCCGCGGCGAGGATCGAGCTCAGGCCGTCGCGCAGCCGGGTCTGCTCGGCGCGCAGCATCTGGAGCTGCGTGTCCTCGTCGGATCGCTCTCCGTTGTTGAAGTCGATCACCGCCCGGAGGGATTGCGTGGTGCTCATCACAGCACCCCCTTCGCATCCAGCGCGTTCGCTGCTGCGAGCAGCGCGCGGGCCATCGTGCGAGCGTGCCGCGGCGTGATCGAGCAGCTGATGTGCAGCGGCCCGGTACCCACCTGGAACACGACCGCCTGGCGATCGCCTCCGCGGCGCGAGCTGTAGATCGACCCGAGCTGATCGCCGATGAGGAACGTGCCGTGGCTCAGGCGCGTTCTCGACGATGCCGGCACGCGGTACAGCGTGCGCAGGGCAGGGTCGTTGACGGGGGAGGTTTCGGACGCGTGCGCGCCCAGTGGATTGACAGCCATGGTCTCGGCTCCTTCGTTGCGGTCCACAACCGCCAACCTCGCTTCCAAACGAGGGTGGCAGCCCAAAGCGAGGTTGGAAGACCGGAACGAAGGCACCGGCGAGCCCGAGGGCTCCCCCGCCCGGGCTGCCGTAGAAACCGGAGCCGAGCGTACGCGACGCGCATGAAAAAGGCCGCTCTTGTGGCGGCCGCGCGCCTTCGTTGTCCGGGCTTCCAAACCCGACCTGAGATGAACTCAGGCGCAGCCAATGTAGCACGCGAGTGCACGGGCTCCAACGGTATGCCCCAGGCCGGGCGGCATGCATCCCGAAAAGGGGCAGCGTGGTGC
Organism: uncultured Methylibium sp.; assembly: GCA_964616015.1. GTDB lineage: Bacteria > Pseudomonadota > Gammaproteobacteria > Burkholderiales > Burkholderiaceae_C > Methylibium. The sequence continues at coordinate 44,368 of CAZTTC010000005.1, forward strand.
CTTGCGTGGCGTGGGTCTCACGGGATGGAACGACCTGGCTGGCGCGGAACTGGCCTTGCTGCCCGTCGCGCCGGTCAGACCACGAGCGCCGCTCGTGACCTGGCGCTGCCTGGTCACCGAAGCCCGGGCACCCGCAACCCACAGACGTGAGAGGACCATCACCATGGCTCGCAACACCGCGAACAGCGCCCGCTCCCTGCCGCAGGATCACCTGATGTGGCGCGTCGTCGACTACCTCACCGCCAACCCGACCGAAGTGCTGACCCGATCCGACATCGTCGCCAAGTTCGATGCCGCAGCCAGCCAGGTCGACAGCCTGCTCAGCACCGCCGTCGCGGCCGGCATGCTCCGCCGGGAGGAGGGCACCGCCGACGGCACGGTGTGGAGTCGGCCCAGGCAGCGTGGCAACTTCCCTCGACCTTACGTGCCCTCCGTGGCTGCAGCCGGCCGAGCCCACCGTGCCGCAAGGCGCGCGGCCAGGCGCATCGCGTTCGATGCCATCGTGGTCGAGAGCGGGATCCCCGTCGCCGAGACGACCAAGCCAGGCGGCCAGTGGAATGCGCTGTTCGACCGCATGCGGCCGGGCGACAGCTTCCAGCTGCCGAACGTGTCGGCAGCCGCCTTGTCGCACGCGAAGCTGAAGTACTGCAGGCTCAAGGCGGGTGCCCGCTTCGTGACGCGCAAGGTGAGCGACACCCACACCAGGATCTGGCGCGTCGGCTGACCGCGCGCGCCTGACTGCACCTGCAGCCTCGCGTGTCCAGACGCCTGGACGAACGCCGCTCATTCGAAAGCCTGGCCGTCGAGTTGGGTCGGCTGGCTAGGCAGCGAGCGGGCGACCAGGCGGCCGTCGTACTTGAGGCGGACCTCGATCAGAGGGGCCGCGCCAGGCCACAGCAACGAGGCGTGCGCCGCCAGGTCGTTCGGTCCGATCTCCACCTGCATGGCGGCCTGGACCTGCGGCCAGCGATGCTTCAGGATCGCTGCGGCCGACTTCAAGGCCTGTGCGCGCTCCTCGGTCGTTGCGTACATGCACTCGCCACCGCGGTTGAACTCACGCATGACGGCCACCTTGCGGATCCCCAAGCGTCAGCTGCGCGTCGGTCGCGGTGGAAGCTGCAGTCCGCTCCTCGAGCCACTTCAAGATCTCGCTCTGCTTCCACCGGACGGTGCGGGCCGTGAGCTTGATGCAGCGGGGGAACTCGCCCCGCTTCATCAGCAGATAGATCGTCGAATGCTTCAGGCCGACGGCGTCCTGGACCCTTTCCAGGCTGAGCATCGGATCGATCCGCGGCGGATCGCTTGGGGGCACCAGCTTCATTGTTCGGACCTCCTGTCTTCCGCCGTCAACGTGAAGGCGATGACGGAACGGTAGAAGGCAGGGGCACTGTCCGTACAGCCAGACAGCAGACAGGACAGTCGGACAGTCAGCGCCGGTCAAGCCGGCGAAGCGCTAGGCGGCTTTCCGCTTCGATCTGGGTTGCGCCTTGGTGGTCTTCAGGCGTTGCTGCTTCACAGCAGACTCACTGAGGCTCAAGACCTCGCCGATCTTCACATCGGCACTCGTCGTCTTGTGCCCGCTGGCGACAAGCGCGGCGTGGACCGCTGCCAGCTCACCCAGAGCCTCGTCCGACCAGGCGCCTCCGCCAGTGCGCAGCGCCTTGAGTCGCGTGTAGTCGACCTGCTTCGATGGGGCCTCAACGGTGCCGAACGCTGCGACTGCGTCAGCGCGCGGGATCGCGATGCGGTTGGCCAGCACATCGTCATCGAGCTGTTTGACGGATCGCATGCTGTCGCCAGTCCAGGCGCCGCGCAGGTAGGACAGCAAGCCGCGTTGCCCCTGCAGCCGGCGGACGGCCAGCTCATCGAGTTCGAAAGTACGCGAAGCCTCGTCGACTGGACACCACTCCCAGGCCTCGGTCAGGGTGTCGGTCCGCAGCACGGTCATCCAGTCGTCGTCGAAGCGTCGTTTCGTGCCAGGCGGCGCGAACACCAGGTGCTCCACATCCGTCGACGGTGCGTCGCCGGCGACCAGTCTGAACCAGCTCGAGATCGTCGCCTCTTCAAGCCGCTTGATCACACTGGCCACCGCAAGCCGGATCGGCATCCGCGGACTCACCAGCTGCTTAACCACCTCCGCCACTCGCACCAGCTCGCGCGGCTCAGGCTCGTCGGTCCACACGGAGCCCCACAGGTCCGCGTCGTGGTCGATCAGATCCAGGTTCAACATGCGCACGCCCCCATGCACAGCACCCCTGTCGAAGGCCGCGCCCCCTGGCAGGGGCACCAGGCGCACCGGTGGTGATCAACCCCGGCTGGGCGCGACGCTCGAACGTTGGCACGCCGGCGGCGCGGCGTCAACGAAACCACGTCAGTCAGCTGGCAGTGGTCTGCTTCGACAGCAGCTCAACGACAGATCGCGGTGAGGACATATCACCACTGGCCGCTGCAGCGGTGTAGCCGGTAGGCTGCGGAGAGAAGATGCAGCTGGCCGCGTGGACCATGATGGCATCGCGCGCTCCAGCCTCGACAGCCCCTTCGACAAGCGCGCGATGCGTCATCAGCGCGTTCTGCCGATGCTTGTTGACGATGGCGTTATGGCGGTGGCTGAGGAAGTTCTTGGCCGACAACACCAGCATGTAGGCGAGCACAGCGAACACCAGGACCTTGCTCAATGACAGCTGGATGGTGTCGTACACCGTCTCGGGCCTGAGCAGCGGAACCTTGTGAACGAACAGACTGAG
>CAZTTC010000006.1:0-43885 GCA_964616015.1 uncultured Methylibium sp.
TGGGGGTGCCGCGGCAGATCCAGGCGGGCATCAGGTACGCCTTCTGAACCTCCCGGTCGATGACTGCGCGGGGCTTTCGCGGAGGAGCGACAGCGCCTCGGCGCCCGCAGACGAACGCCCGCGCCGTCATGGCCGGGTGAGCTGACCGGCAAAAGGGTTTGGCCTGTGACTGTCATGACGCGGACATACCGCGTTGCAACCATCCTGGATGGGAGTCGCTCTCGCGGCACCTCTGCCGTTGCGCGGTTTCCAGACGTCAAACTTACAGCCAGGAGTGGACATGCACCTTCAGATACTTCGTCGATCCGCCGCGACCGCGGCGGCATTGATTGCTGGCGTCGCCACCGCCCAGCAGCCACCGGTCGTGCAAGGCCCCGAGTCGGTCAACGACTGGTTCAAGGCCGGCCAGCAGTTCATCCACGACAGCAAGTCGGTGCGTGAGTTCAACCGGCCGGCCAAGAACGTGATCCTGTTCGTCGGCGACGGCATGGGCGTCAGTACCGTCACGGCGGCGCGCATCCTGGAGGGCCAGCTCGCCGGCAAACCGGGCGAGGAGAACCGCCTGTCGTTCGAGAACTTCCGCGACTTTCCGTACGTCGCGCTGTCGAAGACCTACTCCTGGGATCAGCAGACATCCGACTCCGCGCCGACGATGACCGCGATGTCGACCGGCTACAAGACCCGCGAGGGCATGCTGTCGGTCAACCACACGACGGCGCGCGGCGAGTGCAACGCCGCGGTGATCGATGCCAACAGCGTCAAGACGGTGCTGGAGTACGCGGCCGCGATGGGCAAGTCGACCGGCATCGTCTCGACGGCACGCATCACGCATGCCACGCCCGCGGCGCTGTACGCGCACACCGCCGTGCGGGACTGGGAGGCCGACGCGAACCTGCCGCTGACCGACGTCAACACCGGCGCACCGTGCCGTGGCTCGTCCACCGCGGTCAAGGACATCGCGCGCCAGCTGATCGAGCTGTCGCCTACCGTCCGCTCCAGCCTCAAGGTCGCCCTCGGCGGCGGCCGCACCTACTTTCTCCCGAACACGGTGACTGACCCCGAGTATCCGACGCAGAAGGGGCGTCGCGCCGATGGCCGCAACCTCGCCGCCGAGTGGGTCGGCACGCGCGGCACGATGGGCGCAGCAGCCTATGCATGGAACAAGGCGCAGTTCGACGCCTTCGAGCCCGCCTACGGCAGCTATTTGCTGGGCCTGTTCGAGCCGTCGCATGTGCAGTTCGAAGCCGACCGCGCGCGCGACCCGGCCGGCGAACCGTCGTTGACCGAGATGACCGACAAGGCGCTGCGCATGCTCACCAAGGATCATCACGGGTTCTTCCTGCATGTCGAAGCGGGCCGCATCGACCACGCGCATCACGGCGGCAACGCGAAGCGGGCGCTGCTCGAAACCGTCGAGTTCTCCAAGACGATCCGACGCACGCTCGAGATTCTGAAGGCGACGGGCCAGCTCGACGACACGCTCATCATCGTGACGGCCGATCACAGCCACACCTTCACGATCGCCGGCTACCCGAGCCGGGGCAACAACATCCTCGGATTGGTGCGCGAGGTTCCTGAGCGCGATGGTGCCCCGCTGGCCAACGCCTCCGATGCGAACGGCCTGCCGTACACGACGCTGGGCTACATCAACGGCCCCGGCTACCGGAGCGGCGCCCGCCCGAACCTGACAAGCGTCGACACGACCGACCTCAACTTCTTGCAGGAAGCCGCCGTGCCGACGGGCTCCGAGACGCATGCTGGCGAGGACGTGCCGATCTATGCCCGCGGCCCCAAGGCGCACCTCGTGGGCGGATCGATGGAACAGAACTGGATCTTCCACGTGATGATGGAAGCGCTACGCAACGGTGGGCATCACCGTGGTCGGGACCGAGATTGATCGATGCGCGAACCGCGGCCGACCGGGCTCGTACCGCCCGACCGGCCGCAATCTCAGCGACCAGTCTTCCCGCTTGAAAAGATGAACAGCACGACGATGATGGGCTGTGCTGCGGCGGCGTTTATGGCGCTGCTTGGTGCGTTTCAGCCATTCGCTGTTGCCGCCCACGAAGTACAGCGCGCTCCGACGGGTGTTGCCGCGGCCACGCCGCGAACGATCCTGTGGCGTGACCCGCAGCCGGTGATCGCCGCGCGCTACGAGGTGCAGGTGCTGCCTGCGAAGGGCTCCGCGAAGGCGACACGAACGCATACCTGGTACTTCTTCCGCGATGCGCAACGTGTCGCCGTGATCAAGGGCGACATCGAGGAAGCCTGGCATCGCGACGCGCAGGACCGCGTTCGCTTCGAGCGGACCTTCCACGACGAGCAGCGTGTCGTGGAGTACAGCACCGGGGAACTGGCCACGCTCGGCGTGGCCACCGATTGGCAGCCGATCGCCACCTTCATCGATGCTCGTGAACTGGCGCTTCTCAAGCCGATGGCCGCTCGCGGCAGCGGCGTGCGCGCCGCGCCGGTTTTGGTAGGCAAGGTAGGCGCAGCCACGCTGCGCGTGCATTGGATGCCGGATCTGCAGCTGCCCGCGCTCGCCGAGCGCCGGGAGGCGGACGGCAGCCGTGTGCGACTCGTCCTCAAGCAGTCCGCCTCGCGGGCCCCCGCCGAGTGGCCGCAACCCGGCGTTCGCGGGGCGGACTACCTGCGCATCGATGCCGCGGACTTCGGCGACATGGCGCAGGACACGACGGTTCGCAAGGCCGAGGCGATGGACGCCAGTATCGGGTGGCGCAGCTCGCAGCACCGCCACTGACGCCCGCTCGGGAACGTGCCCCCAAGAAGCATCAAGGCCCGAACAGCCACGTCGCTACGGCCGAGTTCGAACAGCTGAGCATGACTCTGCGAATCACGCCATTGTTCAGGGCGTACTAGCCTTCTTGAGCTCCTGCTCGACGAGCGCCTTCAACTGCGCCTCGCCGAACTCACGCAGCGGTGTGCCGTTGACGAAGAAGCCGGGGGTCCGGTCGACCTTCAGAGCCTGCATGTCGGCAACGTCCTGCCGCAACACCTGGGCCACGGCCGGGCCGTCGGCATCCGCCCTGGCCTTCGCCATGTCGAGACCGATGTCACCGATGAGGTCCCAGATCATCTGCGGCTGCGGTCGATCATGCGCGGCCCACTGCGGCTGTGCAGCCAGGGCGCGCTCGAGCGCCTCCCAGTACTTGCCCTGCTGCCGCGCCGCCTCGAGGATCTTGACCGCCGTGTCGGACCCGTGGTGCAGCGGTGCATAGCGCACCACCAGCCTGACCTGGCCGAAGCTCGCGTTGACCATCTGCTTCACGATCGGATAGAAGGCCCGGCAGGTCTCGCAGGACGGATCGAAGAACTCGACGATCGTCACCTTGGCCGCCGGATTCCCGAAGACGGGCGAGTGCGGCCTGACCAGTGCCTCGCTGTTCGCCTGCGCTGCCTGCTTCACTTCCTGGTTCGAGCGGTTCGTGAAGACCACGACGCCGGCCACGAAAGCCAGAAGCACCGCCGCGACGGTGCCCAGCACGATCCATTTCCTGCTCATCTTCTTGCCCTTCTTCTTGCCACCCACAACGCAACCAGGATTCCCGTGAACGCCGCCAGCGACAGCAAAGGAATCGGCACCACGCCGGCCACCTGGACGTCGGCGTCGGCGCAGGACGATCCCTTGCCGCACGGCACCAGCCCTTCGGACACCAAGCCCCAGAAGACCAGCAGGTGGTAGGCGGCGATCCCCCATCCCACGCCGGCCAGCGGCAGTGCGTAGCGCGCGCTGCGCGCGTCCGAAGCGAACAGGCCCGTGCCCAGCACCAGCACCAGCGGGAACATCGCGATGCGCTGGTACCAGCACAGCACGCACGGCGTCTTGCCCATCACCTCGCCCAGGAACAACGCGCCGGCCGTGGCCAGCAGCGCCAGCAGCCAGGCCAGGAACAGCGGCGTCCAGAACGCGGCGTTCCGGCTGTTGCCATGCCGGGCAACCGGCTGTTCTTCGCTCATCGTGTCGGTGGCGCGAAGCCAGCCGTCGCGTTCACCTCGACCTTCGACACGCTGCCGTCGGCCGCCGTGAACGAAAGCGTCAGGGGCACGCGCTCGCCCGCCTTGAGCTGCTTCTTCAGGTCCATCATCATGACGTGCAGGCCGCCCGACTTCAGCTCGATGGTCTGGCCGGCCTTCAAGGGCACGCGATCGGCGGGCCGCATCCGCATGATGTCCTTGTCCAGCCACATCTCGTGCACTTCGACGATGTCGGCGACCGGCGAACTGGCGCCCGTCAGCACGACGTCCTTCTGGGCGGTCAGCCGCATGAAGGCGCCGGTGGCCGACTGGTTCGGCACGGTGGCGCGCGCCCACGCGCCATCGACGGTCACCTGCGCATGTACCGCCGACGCCGCACCCGCAGCCAGCAGCGCGGCGAGGCAGCGGGACAACACACGCTTCGGAAGAGGAAAGCTCATTCTCGACATTCTCGCCCCGGGATCCGTTGGAGGCGCTTGCGGACTCACGTCGCACCTCCTGGGCCGGCTTCGTGCGAATCGGTCCTTGGCCGGAACGAGGCCAGCACGAGCAGCGCGGCGCTGCCGACGATGAAGATGTCCGCCAGGTTGAAGGCGGGCCAGTGCATGTCGCGCCAATGCAGGTCAAGGTAGTCGACCACGGCGCCGATGCGCAGCCGGTCGACGACATTGCCGAGCGCGCCGCCGATCAGGCCGACGTAAGCAGCCGTTTCGAGTCGGCTGCGAACGCCGCGCCACAGCAGCACGGCGAGTGCCACGCTGACGGCCAGGCCGAACACGGTGAGCGCGTGGCGTTGCCAGCCGCCCGCGTCGGCGAGGAACGAGAACGAAGCGCCGGGGTTCAGGACATGGACAAGATTGAACCAGGCGGTGACGGTCATGCCTTCGCCCAGAGACAGATTCGCGGCGATTACCCACTTGATGCCCTGATCCAGCGCGAGGAGCAAGGCGGCGACGCCCATCAGCAGCCACCAGCGGCCCCGCGAGGCAGCGGCCGCCGCGCGCGGTTCGACAAGGCCGACGGATGCGGGCGTCATCGGTCGCGGTCCTCGATCAGCCGCTCGAGGTCGGGCGGGATTGCCATCGGCTTGAACGCACTCACGTTCGAACCGCCGGTGTTGCCGACCGGCAGGCGGCCGACCAGATGACCCACCGGCACCAGCGCGATGCGCATCAGCTGGCCCGCCACTTCGCGCCGGTCGCCCGCGGCCCAGCCGGCCCGAAGCATCTGCCCGTGCACCCGCAGGTGCGGCACGAAGTCGAGTTGCCCGAGCACATGCGCCCGCTCGAGGGCTGCGAACGCGCTCTGGGCGTCGCCGGCGGACCGGTGCCGGGCGGCCTCTGCCATGGCGGCCTCGAAGGCCTCGATCCGCCGTGATCCTGTCGTTGTCGTCACTTGCCCTCCCCCTTCTTCAACAGCCGCAGGCCGTTCAGCACGACCAGCAGGCTCGCACCCATGTCGGCGAACACCGCCATCCACATCGACGCGTTGCCGAACACCGCCAGCACCAGGAACACCGCCTTGATGCCCAGCGCCAGCGTGATGTTCTGCCACAGCACGGCATGCGTCGACCGCGACAGCCGCACCGTCTCGGCGATACGGCGCAGATCGTCGTTCATCACCACCACGTCGGCCGCTTCCATCGCGGTGTCGGTGCCGGCGGCGCCCATCGCCACGCCGATGTCGGCCTGCGCCAGCGCCGGCGCGTCGTTGATGCCGTCACCGGTCATCGCGGTCAGGCCATGTTCTGCCTGCAGCCCCTTGATCGCTTCGAGCTTGTCCTCGGGCAGCAGGTTCCCGCGCGCCACGTCGATCCCGGCCTCGTGCGCAATCGCGGTGGCCGTGGCCTGGTTGTCGCCGGTCAGCATCACCGGCGTGATGCCGAGTGCCTTGAGCGATGCCACCGCATCGCGCGACGACGGCTTGATCGTGTCGGCAACCGCGAACAAGGCGATGGGGCCTGCGTCGGAGGCCAGCAGGCTGACGGTGCGGCCCGCTTCCTCGTGCGTGCGCAAGGTGGCCTCCAGCGCCGGCGAGCATTGGCCACGCTCCTCGATCAGCCGGTGGTTGCCGAGCACGTAGACGGTTCCGCCAATGTCGGCCTGGACACCGCGCCCGGCGATGGCCTTGAAGTCCTTGGCCTCGACGTTGTTCGGGCGCAGGCCCGCCGCGATGGCACGCGACACCGGATGGTCGGAGTGCCCTGCCAGCGCCGCGGCGATGTGCTCGGCGGCGGCAGCATCGGCCCCCGGGCCGAGCGCCTCCCAGGCCACCAGCTTGGGCTTGCCCTCGGTGATCGTGCCGGTCTTGTCCAGCGCGATGGCCTTGAGCTTGCGCGCCTCTTCCAGATAGATGCCGCCCTTGATCAGAATACCGCGGCGCGCGGCGGCCGCCAGGCCGCTGACGATCGTCACCGGGGTCGAGATCACCAGCGCGCAGGGGCAGGCGATGACCAGCAGCACCAGCGCCTTGTAGACCGCCTGCATCCAGGTCCAGCCGAGCAGCCAGGGGCCGAGCAGCGCCACGGCCAGCGCGATGACGAAGACCGCCGGCGTGTAGACGGCAGCGAAGCGGTCGACGAAGCCCTGCGTGGGCGCGCGCGTGCCCTGCGCTTGCTCCACGGCGTGGATGATGCGCGCCAGCGTCGAGTTCGACGCCAGCGCGTTGACCTCGAACTCGAAGGTGCCGGTCTCGTTGATCGTGCCGGCGAACACCGGATCGCCGACCGCCTTGTCCACCGGGATGCTCTCGCCGGTGACCGGCGCCTGGTTGATGCTGGAACTGCCGGCGGATACCACGCCGTCCATCGGCACGCGCTCGCCGGGCCGCACCCGCGCGACGGCGCCCAGCGCCACGGATGCGACCGGCACGGTCGCCCAGCTGCCGTCGGCCTGCCGCACCGAGGCTTCCTCGGGCGCCATGGCCAGCAAGCCCTTGATCGCGTTGCGGGCACGATCGACCGCTCGCGCTTCGATCGCCTCAGCAATGGCGTACAGCGCCATCACCATGGCGGCCTCCGGCCACTGGCCGATGGCGAACGCGCCCGTGACGGCCACGGTCATCAGGGCATTGATGTTCAACCGCCCATGGCGCAGCGCGGTCAGGCCCTTCTTGTAGACGTCGAACCCGGCCAGCCAGATCGCGGCGGCCGCCACGGCGAGGCCCACGGCCTTCCAGACCTGCGTGTCCGGGGCGAAGAAGCCGAGCACCTCCGCGCCCAGGGCCAGCAGCAGGGCACCACCGAGCCGCCACGCTCCTTCCGATCCGGCGCCGTGGTCAAGGTCCTCCGATCCGGGTCCCGCTTCGCCGGTCGAGCCAGCGGCCTTCTCCGACACCGGCTGCGGATCGAAGCCGGCCTTGCGGATCGCGGCCACGGCCTGTTCGACGGACGCAAGCGGCGCGTCGATGGCCAGCGTGCGCTGACCGAGCTGAAAGCTCATCGCGCGGATATCGGCGATGTGCTCGACCGCGCGTCGGATCTCCGACTCCTCGCTGGCACAGTCCATCGTCGGCACACGGAACCGGGCCCAACCTGCCGGTGCGGCGGCGCCCGGCGGCACTGGCGCGGCGCAGGATGGCCCGTGGCAGGCGCCGCAGGCGTCGGCGGGCTCGCTGGCGGCAGCGGATTTGGCGTGGGTATGGGTGGTGCTCACAGGTGCGTTCCTTGACTCATGGCCGCCATTGAAAACCCTGAAGTCGGTGTAGAGTCAAGGCCCTCGATCCACCACGGAAATGACGATGCGCATCGGCGATCTTGCGGAATCGACCGGCACGGCGGTCGAGACCATTCGCTTCTACGAGCGTGAGGGCCTGATTCCCGCGGCACAGCGCGCCGACAACAACTACCGCGTGTACACGGCCGCCCATGCCGAGCGGCTGGCGTTCATCCGCCATTGCCGCAACCTGGACATGACGCTGGACGAGATCCGGACGCTGTTGCGGCTGCGCGATGCGCCCTCGCAGGACTGCGGCGAGGTCAACGCACTGCTCGACGAGCACATCGGGCACGTCACCGACCGCATGCGCGAACTGCGGACGCTGCAGAAGGATCTGAAGGCGCTGCGCGCAAGGTGCGGCACACCGCATGCGATCGAGCAGTGCGGCATCCTCAACGAGCTCGACACCGCGGCCGCCCAGTCGACCTCCGCGTCACCACATCGCCACATCCGCGGTACGCACTGAGCCCTTGCCGCGGCGAACATGACGAAGCTGTCATGGTCCCGTTCAGCGGCTGTTGGAAAGCGGTTTCTACAGTCCCTTTCGATGCCAGCCCAGCGCGTGATCGCGCGCCGCCGGCACCCCTCCCACATCGAAAGGACTGAACATGCAATCGACCCTCCGACTCCGCACCGCCGCTCTTGCCGCCTTGAGCGTACTTCCCCTCGCGGGCTTCGCCGCAAGCGGCAACACGTTCATGAACGGCCAGTCGATCTATGGGCAGCCGGCGGCTCAGGGCGCGCCGGTGCGCGTCGTCGACCTGGCGTCCACCGACCGGCTCAACGTCGCCTATGGCGAGAGCGTGACCTTCCGCAGCGGCGCCAAGCAGTTCTCGTGGACCTTCGACGGGCTCGACCGCAGGTCCGTCGATGTGAACCAGATCGCGCCGGCAGGCTTTGCCGGGAAGCCCGTGGTCGTGTACGTCGGCCGCAACCCGTCGAATCGCCGATAAGCAGCGCTACGCAACGCTCAGACCAGTTCCTGCACCAGGCTCGCCATGGTGGGTCGGGCACGCGGAAACTGCTCGCGCACCGCGCTGCGTTCGCTGATGCCCAGCACCAGGCCGACCTGCTCCTCATCGGCGCCGCGGTCGTACAGGCGAGCGACCACCGTACGGCGGATCGACAGCGGTGTCGCCCACTCCAGTTCGGCGTATCGGAACAGCTTGCGGTAGGTCTCGAGGATCGGGCGGCACAGGCACCTCCGCCGACCCTCGGCGCCGTACTGCGTGATGCGGAAGCCCTCGCCCGTCGCACTCAGGAACAAGGGGCTGTCCGGATCAAGACGGCGGTAGGCGCTGCCGTCGGCGATGCCGTGGCCCCGAGCCACTCGTTCCGCGAGATAGGCGTCCAGCGCGTCGTCCAACTTGCGACTGGCGAAGTAGAGCGGTCTTGACTTCCCGGAGATGCTGGCGCTCGCCGGCAGTTCCGACTCTCGGCGCACCTCGCCACCGGCCTGCAGGTAGTCACGGACGCGCAGCCGCACGATTTCCAGCGGGCGCGCGCCGGTGACGAACAGCGTGTAGAACAAGGCCACATCGCGCGCGGGCTGGGCGCTGCGGCCGCGGATGCGCAGCACCGCCCGGGTGATCTCGTCCGCGCTCACGACCCGATCCCCTTTCGGAGCGTGGCCGGCCGCCGGCTCGAAACGTTCCAGGGCGTGCAGGATGGCCTCGCGCCGCTCGCGCACCGAATCGCACGTCGGCGTTCATGAGTTCCTGGCAAAGCGATCTGAGCGGCAACACCTTCACGTCGAGCGCGCTCACCGGACGCACGGCCGCAAACCTGCTGCGCAACCAGGGCTTCGCGTCGCGCGTGGTGTCGATGCGGGTCAGCGAGCAGGACGTGACCGAGGCCAGCCGGCAGGCCGATGCCGCGCGCGGCGAGATGGTGTCCGCGGGCAACGAGCGGTCTACGGTCTTGACCGAGGCTTTCACGAAAGGGCTGGCTAAGCTCAAGTCCTCGCGCAGTTCGTCGGGCACGTCGACGAGCAGCTTCGAGCAACTGGGCGAGACGCTGACGCGGCTGGACCAGATCACGAAGACTGTGGCCGACAGCACGGGCTTGACTCAGGCGCAGGTGGCCAGCATCGCCTTCGGCGCCTCGGCGCACCTTGGCCTGAGCACGCCTGTTGCCGGAGCGTCCGTCCAGGGGAACGCCGGCAAGAGCTATCAGACAGGCCTGTCGGCGGATCAGCGCAAGGTCCTCGGAGCGATGAGCAACGAGCAGATCGCAGAGTTCAAGCAGTTTGGCGATCGCGTTTCGCGAGACGCATCTACCGTTGCATTGATCGCAGCTGACTCGCGAGAGTCCCGCGAGCTTGCCTCGAGGCTGGCGAACACGTCCTCGAGAACAGAGCGTGCCGAGGCGTCCTATGGCGAGCGCAGCGCTCTCGCAGAACGTCTCTCATCCGCACGCGAGCGTGGCGAAGTGTTGTCGATCGACATCGCTCAGGACCCATACAACCTCGAGATGTTCATGCGGTACGCCGAACGGTACGGTGGCAACAGCGCAGCCGCGCTTTCGCTGATGGACTCCGAACTTGCGCGACAGGGGTTGCCGCCGACGCGGGTCTTCTCGAACGGTGTCGCGGTTCCGGAGTCGTTCGCTCGCCTGCACCGTGAGTTTCAAGAGAACAGCACGGCGACGAAGCTCAATCCCAAGCTCGATGCGGCCCCGCGGATTCCAGGGGTGCTTCCTCGAAGCGAACTTCCGTCGGGCACCACAACGTCCGAGCAGAGCGATCTCCGCGACGACGTCCGACGTGGTGGCGCTCAGTTGCGCGTTCGAGCGGACGACGCTCGCGCGGGTTTCGATGCAAAGGACGGCACATCTCGATCGGCTGACGGGACGCTTTCGACCGAGAAGTCGCTTCTCCTGCAGACGGGCCGGCAAGTCGCCGCCGATGCGGGCTCGACACTCGATGAAGCGCGCAAGGCCGCGGGCGACCTGCTCAAGAAGAAGCGCTAGTCAATCGACGCGGTCTGGATCAAGCATATGGCGATCGGGCTCGGAACGGGTGGGGCGCATGAACGGAGGATGGCCCCCGTCCCGCCAGTAGTTCCGATCCCGATCGTCTGGCCCGCTACCCATTCCGAACGAGGCATCGTGCGCCTCGGGCCGACGCACCCCTGCACCTCTGCCTACTCCTACTCGCCCGATTGCGCCTCCGATGGCCGCGCCCGCGACGCATCCGATGCCAATCATCACTGCCCGGACACTCCAGGAGTCATGCGCAGCGACGAGCAGCCCCGCCAGCCCCCCGACGGCGATACAGGCGAAGAAGATCAACTTGCGCATCTCGCTACCCACTGGGTTCCAAGCGTAGCGAGAGGCGCAGAAAAGGCAATCTGCCTTGAGCGGCGTTCGGCGCCCCTGCGCAAGCGCCACCGAAAACCGCTTGCGGCACCCATCAGGTCTGGTCGCTTCAGGTTGTCAAAGTTGACATACGAGACAAACGAGACTACTCTGCCGCATCTCAGTGCGTACGCGGAGTTCGCCATGCGCAAGGCACAAGCGGCATCAGCTTTGAACCAACCACTGGTCACCCCGACGGAAGTTCGCCGCTTCGACAAGGCGGTCACGGTTCGCGACCGCGGCGCATTCCTCTTGGAACTTGACCGACTTGTTCGAGAGAAGGTAGCGGCTGCCACGAACGTGGTCGCCGAGGCGACACCCCTGACCGAAACGCTGGGCCGGAAGGCCGCGTCGCTGCGCGCGGGCACCTCCTGGTCGCCGACGGCCGCCGACATCCAGCGAGGCCGCGCTGAACTGCTGCACGAGTTCGAGCGACCGCACAACCTGCCTCTGTCCGACTTCGTACGCCTGGCCCACAAGTCCCGCCAGCAGATCTACAAGGACATCACTGCACGCAGGTTGCTTGCGCTGGACGTCGGCCGCCGAGGCCAGCGCATTCCTGACTGGCAACTGGCGGCACCAGGCCTGCAGCTGACGCGCACCGTGCTCCAGGCAGCGGAAGATGTCGACGCCTGGACGGTGTACCGCGCCCTGGCGGAGCCCTGCGAAGCGCTGGGCGGCCAATCTCCGGCGGCGAGCGCGAATCGAGGCAACGTTGACGCTGTTGCGCGCGTCGTGCTTGCTTCGCTCGGCGTGCAGCCGGCGGAGCGCGGCGGTGCCGACGCCTGATGTTCCGGCCCGAGCCATCCCCGCGGGGGAACTGCTCCAACACGTGAGCCGGGCTGCATATCGCGGCGCGGCTCTTCACTTCGGCCGCTCGGGCGGCAATCGCTACGACGACCGGGCTCTCCGGTTTGGCACCCTCTATGTCGGCTTCGACCTGGCGACCGCGCTCATGGAGTCCGTCTTCCGCCAGCACCGTTGGAACCGCCGCGCAAAGCGCGTGATCACCCGAACCGAGGTGTACGCGCGCATGGTCAGGGCGATCGGCGTCCTCGAGCCTCTGTCGCTCGCCGACCTCACTGCGCCCGGCGTGATGGCGTCGCAGTTCGGATTGAACCTGTCCCAACTGGCCAGCCGCCGCTACTTTCACACGCAGCGCATCGCTGCGCTGGTACACGCGCTCGCCGAGCCGGATGGCGCGCCTCGATTCGACGGCGTGCTCTACCCGTCGCGCAACAATCACCCGGCCGCGTGCGCCGCACTGTTCGACCGTGCAGCCGAGAAGCTCTCCCTCGTCGACGACATCGCGCTGCGCGACCACGTCGACTGGCCGAGTTTCCTCAAGACGTACCAAGTCGTCGTCCTGCCCGCTTGAGGGCCGTCAGTTGTCCCGTTCTGGAGGAGCCAATCAGTACGAGAGGCAACTGCGCACTCCGGTTGTCGACGCCGCGACGGAGAACTTCACCAACCACGCAGGCCCTCGCAGTTCGACTGGGGTTGCTTGCCGCACTCTTCTCGAGCGGCAAGTACGATTGCCCCAGATGCTCCAGCCTTGCACGACCACCACGACTTGTCGGCGGCGATGGTTGGCACTGCTCCGTATCAGGCGATCCCCGGAGAGGTCATGCCGGCTCGACGAAAGTGGGTAGCTAGACGGGTAGCCAGTAGAAAAAAAGCGCCGCAACACTCTGAAAACTCTATAAGAATCAAGGTCGTAGAGATAGCATGAAACTCGCCACCTGGAACGTGAACTCGCTCGCGGTGCGGCTGCCGCAACTGCTGGACTGGCTGGCCGCCCAGGCGGCCACCGCGCCGGTCGACGCCATCGTGCTGCAGGAAACCAAGCTCACCGACGACAAGTTCCCGCACGCCGAGATCGAGGCCGCGGGCTACGAGGTCCAGTGGCACGGGCAGAAGACCTACAACGGCGTGGCCCTGCTGTCCCGCCCGGCGGCGATCGACATCGTTCGCAACATTCCCGGCCACGACGACGCCCAGGCGCGCGTGATCGCCGGTACCGTGCCGGACGGCGCCGGCGGCGACCTGCGCGTGATCGGCGCCTACTTCCCCAACGGCCAGGCACCGGGGACCGAGAAGTTCGATTACAAGATGTCCTGGCTATGCGCCTTGCGCGACTGGGTGCGCGAGGAACTCGCCGCGCACCCGCGGCTGGTGTTGATGGGCGACTACAACATCGCCCCGGACGACCGCGACGTCTACGACCCGGTGGCCTGGGAAGGCCAGATCCACTGCACGCCCGAGGAGCGCGAGCACTTCCGCCAGTTGCTGGACCTGGGCCTGCACGACGCCTTCCGGCTGTTCGAGCAGCCGCCCAAGAGCTGGAGCTGGTGGGACTACCGCAACCTCGCCTTCCGCAAGAACCAGGGCCTGCGCATCGACCACATCCTGGTCAGCGATGCCCTGAAGGCGCGCGTCGCGGCCTGCACGATCGACAAGCTGCCGCGCAAGAACGAGCGGCCGAGCGACCATGCCCCGGTGATTGTCGAGATCACCCCGGCGTGAGCCCCACCGGGCTCAGGGTTTGGCCGGCGCTCGCAGCGGCTTGACGTCGCCGCAGTCGGCGCCGAGCCAGCGACCCTCGCCCTGCATCGCCATCGTGCGACCCTTGCCGTCGGTGCCCTTCATCTTCATCGTGTAGCGCTCGGGGCTCAGCGTCGTCAGCTCGACCTCGCCCTGCGACGGCGGCTTGGTGCAGACGTACTTGAGGCGCGTGGTGCTGCCGCTGCGCTGCGGCTCGTAGCTGCAGTCGGCGCGCCGGTCCATCGGCACGGCATCGCGCGCAGCATCGTCCTGGGTCAGGCAGATCTTCGCGACCGTCCCGCCGCTGGCGAGGTCCATGCCACCGCCCTGCTTGGCCATCATCTGCTCGACCTGCTTGCGCTGCGCCTCGGGCATTGCGGCCATCTGCTTGCGCATCTCTTCCATCTGCTTCTGCTGGGCCGGGTCACCCTGGACCTGCTGTCGCACTTCCCACAGGCCGGGCTTGCTGGCCTGTGCCTCGGCGGCGGCAGGCAGCGCGACCGCCGCGAGGCCGATCGCGAAGGCGGCCAGGCGCCGCGCCTTCGAAGATGTTCGATGCTGCGTCACGTTCGCTCTCCAGGAGCGCCGGACAGCTTCGTCGTCCGGCACGACGCGGCGTGCACCGCACGCCTCACTCGTCCAAGCCGAGTTCCTGGATTTTGCGCGTGATCGTGTTGCGCCCGATACCGAGCTTGTGTGCGGCCTCGATGCGCCGACCGCGGGTGATGTCGAGCGCGGTGTGGATGAGCTGGGCCTCGAACTTATGGGTCAACGCCTCCCAGACGTCGGGCACGCCGGCCTCGAGCAGGCTGCGTGCCTCGCGCTCCAGGTCGTCGAGCCACAGTCCCGGCGTCGGCGCAGCGGCCACCGTCGGCACGGCCGCGGCGACGGCTGCCGGGCCGGGGTCGGCCGGCGGCGCGAGGGCCGCGTCTGCCGATGCGGGCGGTCTCGGCGCGGCCACCGGGGCCACGATCTCCGGCGGCAGGTCCTTGGCATCGACCATCTGCGCCGGCGCCATCACGGTGAGCCAGTGGCAGATGTTCTCGAGCTGGCGCACGTTGCCCGGGTAGTCGAAGGCCAGCAGCCGCGCCAGCGCGGGCTCGCTCAGGCGCTTGGCCTCGACGCCCAATTCCTTGGCGCTCTTCTGCAGGAAGGAGCGCGCCAGCGCCGGGATGTCCTCGCGCCGCTCGCGCAGCGCCGGCAGGCGCAGGCGGATCACGTTGAGGCGGTGGAACAGGTCCTCGCGGAAGGCGCCCTGCTTGACGCGCTGCTCCAGGTCCTGGTGGGTCGCGGCGATGACGCGCACGTTGCTCTTGAGCGGGTTGTGGCCGCCGACACGGTAGAACTGCCCGTCGCTCAGCACGCGCAGCAGGCGCGTCTGCAGGTCGAAGGGCATGTCGCCGATCTCGTCGAGGAAGAGCGTGCCGCCGTCGGCCTGCTCGAAGCGCCCGCGGCGCGTGGTCTGCGCGCCCGTGAAGGCGCCGCGCTCGTGGCCGAAGAGCTCGCTCTCGAGCAGGTCCTTGGGGATGGCCGCGGTGTTGATCGCGACAAAGGGCCCCCCGGCCCCTCTGGGACCGCCTGCGGCGGTCGTGCCGGCGTCGCCGCGCGGGCTGTGCTTGTGCAGCGCACGCGCGACCAGCTCCTTGCCGGAGCCGCTCTCGCCGGTGATCAGCACGGTGACATTGCTCTGGCTGAGGCGGCCGATGGCGCGGAACACGTCCTGCATGGCCGGGGCCTGGCCCAGCATCTCCGGCACCTGGGCCAGGCGCTCGTCGCCTTCGTCCTCGCGCAGGCTCTCCTCGAGGGCGCGGCGGATCAGCTCGACCGCCTTGGGCAGGTCGAAGGGCTTGGGCAGGTACTCGAAGGCGCCGCCCTGGAAGGCCGAGACGGCACTGTCCAGGTCGGAGTAGGCCGTCATGATGATGACCGGCAGCCCGGGCAGGCGCTCCTTCACCGTGGCCAGCAGGTCCAGGCCTGAACCGCCGGGCATGCGGATGTCGCTCACCAGCACCTGGGGCGCGTCACCGGCTTCGATCGCCGACAGCACGTCGCGCGGATTGGAGAAGCTGCGCACCGGCAGCTCGTCGCGCGCCAGCGCCTTCTCGAGCACGAAGCGGATGGATTGGTCGTCGTCAACGATCCAGATGGGTTTCATGCGGCCCCGTGGTCCTGAGCATCTTGCGGTCCGCACCCCCGACGGGTGGTCAGGGCAGCGGCATCGTGATTTTGAACAGCGTCCTGCCCGGTTCGCTTTCGCAGGCGATCGTGCCCTGATGTTGCGCCACGAAGGTCTGCGCCAGCGTCAACCCCAGTCCCGATCCGCCATCGCGCCCCGACACCAGCGGGTAGAAGATGCGATCGCGGATCGCCTCGGGGATGCCCGGGCCGTTGTCCTCAATATGCAATTCCAGTGCCAATCGATAGCGGCGCTTGCCCAGCGTGACCTGGCGGGCGATGCGCGTGCGCAGGTTGAGCCGCGCGTCGCCGGCGGCGATCCGCTCGGACAGCGCCTGCGCGGCGTTGTGCGCGATGTTCAGCACCGCCTGGATCAGCTGTTCGCGGTCGCCGCGGAAGTCGGGGATGGAGGCATCGTAGTCGCGTTCGACCGTCAGCCCGCGCGGGAACTCCGCCAGGATCAGTGAGCGGACCCGTTCGCAGACCTCGTGGATGTTGACGTCGTCGACCACGTGAGGCCGGCGGTGCGGCGCCAGCAGGCGGTCCACCAGGACCTGCAGGCGGTCGGCCTCGTGGATGATGACCTGGGCGTACTCGCCCAGTGCCTTGGACTCGACCTCCATCTGCAGCAGCTGGGCGGCGCCGCGGATGCCGCCCAGCGGGTTCTTGATCTCATGGGCCAGGTTGCGGATCAGCTCCTTGTTCGCCTGGACCTGGCCACGCGCGCGCTCCTCGCGGTCCTGGCGCGTCTGCTGCTCGATCTCGATCAGCTCGACCAGGGTCGCGTCGCTGTCCTCGAGCTGGTTGACGATGACGTGGACCAGCAGGGGCTCGCCGGGACTGGAGAGCGGTCGTTTGAGCTGCGCATCGAGCCGGCTGGTCGAGAACTCGTTGCGTGCGACCGCGGCGACCGTCTCGCGCAGCAGGTCGGACTCGACGAACCAGTCGAACCACTCGCGCCGCAGCACGCTGCGGCGCGACAGGCCCAGCACGTTCTCGAAGGCGGCATTGGCAAACAGGCAGACGCCGTCCGGACGGACCACGGCCACCATGGTCGCGAGCAGGTCGAAGGCCTCGTGGCCGGCGCCTTGCGGTGCGGGGGGCGGCAGGCTCATCGCAGCGGCATGCCGGCGGGGCTGCGGGGCTCGCGGCCCCGGATCAGTTGTTGCCGAGCTTGCCGAGCTCGCGCCGCAGGGCGGCGACGTCGCTCTCGGAGCGCTCGAGGTTGGCCTTCAGCTCGGCGGTCCGGTCGAGGTACTTCTGGTAGTTCTTCTCGTCGCCACGCCGCTCGGGCTGGCCGTTGTTGTACTCGGCCTTCAGCGCCGCCAGGCGGTCCTCCTCGCGGCGCAGTTCGGTCTCGAGGATGCGCCGCTTGTCGGCATCGCGGGCCGCCTGGTCGCCTGGGTTGACGCGCGTCTCCGCCGGCCGCGAGGCGCTCTCTGTGCTGCTCGGTGCCGGGCGGCGTGCCGGCCCCTGGATGACCGTCACCGGCGCGCCTTCCAGCGTCTTGCAGTTGCGGGCGGCGGCCTCCTTGGCGCTGATGCTGTCGGTGTAGAGGTTGCCGGGGCACTTGTAGACCGTCTGGGCGAGGACCTGCGCCACCGGCAGGCCCAGCAGCATTGCCAGCACGAGCTTTCCCGACCCCGATGACCCCATCCGCTGCTCCTCGTCGCGGCGCGCCCGGCGCGCCTTGGCTGCCGAGTATCCGGCATACGACAGGCAACGCGGCGCCACCCCGCACCGTGCACACGCACCCAATGAAAAGGGACGGCACAGGCCGTCCCTTTTTCACGCGCGGTCTGCACCGCCGCGCAGGCCAGGTCGCCTGCGCGCGCCGGATCACAGGCTGTAGTACATGTCGAACTCGACCGGGTGCGTCGTCATGCG
Source organism: uncultured Methylibium sp. (assembly GCA_964616015.1). Taxonomy (GTDB): domain Bacteria; phylum Pseudomonadota; class Gammaproteobacteria; order Burkholderiales; family Burkholderiaceae_C; genus Methylibium. Next base: position 17,676 of record CAZTTC010000006.1, read on the forward strand.
GAACCGCGTCACTTCCTGCATCTTCAGATCGATGTAGGCATCGAGGTAGGCATCGGTGAACACGCCACCCTTGGTCAGGAAGGCGCGGTCCTTGTCCAGGTAGTCGAGCGCCTGGTCCAGGCTGTGGCAGACGGTCGGGATCTTCGCGTCCTCTTCCGGCGGCAGGTGGTACAGGTCCTTGGTGGCGGCCTCGCCCGGGTGGATCTTGTTCTCCACGCCGTCCAGGCCGGCCATCAGCAGCGCCGTGAAGGCCAGGTAGGGGTTGGCGGTCGGGTCCGGGAAGCGCGCCTCGATGCGGCGGCCCTTGGGGTTGGCCACGTAGGGAATGCGGATCGAGGCCGAGCGATTCTTGGCCGAGTAGGCCAGCTTGACCGGCGCCTCGAAGCCCGGCACCAGGCGCTTGTAGCTGTTGGTGCCCGGGTTCGTGATGGCGTTCAGTGCGCGCGCGTGCTTGATGATGCCGCCGATGTAGAACAACGCGAACTCGCTGAGACCCGCGTAGCCGTCGCCGGCAAACAGGTTCTTGCCGTCCTTCCACACCGACTGGTGCACGTGCATGCCCGAGCCGTTGTCGCCGACGATGGGCTTGGGCATGAAGGTCGCGGTCTTGCCGTAGGAGTGCGCGACGTTCTGGATCACGTACTTCTGCAGTTGCAGCCAGTCGGCGCGCTGGACCAGGGTGCTGAACTTCGTGCCCAGTTCCATCTGGCCGGCGGTCGCCACTTCGTGGTGATGCACTTCGACCGGAATGCCCAGCGATTCGAGGATCAGGCACATCTCCGAGCGCATGTCCTGGAAGCTGTCGACCGGCGGCACGGGGAAGTAGCCGCCCTTGACCGTGGGCCGGTAGCCGGAGTTGCCGTGCTCGTAGTCCTTGCCGGAGTTCCAGGCGGCTTCCTCGGACTCGATCTTGACGAAGCAGCCCGACATGTCGGTGCCCCAGCGCACGCTGTCGAAGACGAAGAACTCGGGCTCGGGACCGAAGTAGGCGGCGTCGCCGAGGCCGGAGGCCTTCATGTAGGCTTCGGCGCGCTTGGCCAGCGAGCGCGGGTCGCGTTCATACGGTTTGCCATCGCCCGGCTCGAGCACGTCGCAGGTGAGGATCAGCGTCGGCTCTTCGAAGAACGGATCGATGTTCGCGGTGATCGGGTCCGGCATCAGCAGCATGTCGGAGGCCTCGATCCCCTTCCAGCCGGCGATCGACGAGCCGTCGAAAGCGTGGCCCGACGTGAACTTGTCTTCATCGAACGCGGAAACGGGCACGGACACGTGCTGCTCCTTGCCGCGGGTGTCGGTGAAGCGGAAGTCGACGAACTTGACTTCGTTCTCCTTCACCATCTTCATCACGTCGGCGACGGTCTTGGCCATCAGGTTCTCCTAGCGGGACGTTGGTGTTTCGGGGGTTGGGGGCGCGAGCGGCCCCGGACATGGCCAGAAAGGCTCGCGGAAATTTAGCAGAAAGCATGCCCAAGACGAGGGCGACTCCCGGGCGTGAGACACGGCGCGCACAGCGAGGACGCCTGGATCGGCCACTGAATGCCCCGCAATGATGCAGTTGCTGCACCGTCCTGGGGCTAGCTCAGCGCACCATCTCGGGGCCGAGCCGCGCTCCGTGCTGCGCCAGGCCCTCGATCAACTGGCGGTACGCAGCCGCCAGGCCGCCCGGCTCGCCCTTCACGCCCAGCTCGATATGGCGGCCGTGCTCGGGGTGGTCCACGCTCGGCAGGCTGAAGACCTTGATGCCCGGGTGGCCGAGCTCGATCGCCTCCATCAGCGGCGTCAGCGCCGCCTCCATCGCCCCGTAGACGACGACCGAGCGCTCGGCCTGCCGGGCGCTGCCGTGCAGTTGCGGGTACAGCGTGTCCAGCACCCAGGCCATCATCGGCCAGGCCATCACCGGGAAGCCCGGCACGAAGTGCACCGCGCCCTGCCCGCCCGGGCTGGCGACGCTGAAGCCGGCGATCTTGTTGTACGGGTTGGGGATGATCTCGGCGCCTTCCGGGAACACGCCCATGTTCAGGCGATGCACGTTGTCGTCGCGATCCGGCTCGTAGGGCAGGCCCTGCTCGGCGGCGATGTCGCGCATGCGTTCGAGGATGAGATCGCGGGCCTGCGGGTGCAGCCGCAACGGCCGGTCCAGCGCTGCAGCGGCGCTCTGCCGCGTGTGATCGTCCGGCGTCGCGCCGATGCCTCCGCAGGAAAACACCACCGCGCCGCTGGCGAAGGCCTGGCGCAGCTCGGCCGTGATCGCCGCGCGATCGTCGCCGACGTAGCGGGCCCAGGCGAGCTGCAGACCCCGCTCGCCCAGCAGCTCGATCGCCTTGGCGAGATGCTGGTCCTTGCGCTTGCCGGAGAGGATCTCGTCGCCGACGATCAGGATGCCGAACGGCAGGGGCTGGCCTGGGCTCACGGCGCCCCCCGGGACACCGGGCTCGCCGGCAATGGCAGGGCGTCGACGGTCTCGACAGCCGGCACGGCACGCCGCGCGCGCAGCGCCTGCAACGCCGCCAGGCCGTAGTGGCTGAACCAGAGCGCGGAGAAGGCGAACACCAGCGTGTAGAGCCACATCGACACCACGATCAGCAGCGGCGCGAACGCCAGCGCGACCGCGCCGACCGCCCACACCAGCGCCGGCGCGGCCCCGAGGTAGCCGGTGACGACGCCGATGCCCAGCAGCGGCAGGCGATGCTCGCGCATCAGTTCGCGGCGCTCCTCGGCGGAAGCGTGTTCGGCGAGCGCGTCGTAGCTCAACACCCGGTAGCCGAGCCAGCCCCAGATCAACGGTGGCAGCAGCAGCGCCAGCGGCGGGATCAGCCACAGCGGCACCGACACCACCAGCGCCAGCAGCGCCACGGCGGTCGCGCCCAGCGACCACCCCGCGCCCTGCCACCAGGCTGCGCCGTGCTTGCGTTCGAGGTCCGCGAAGCGCCGTTTCGCGACCAGGTCCACCAGCCTCGGCATCATCAGCAGGGCCACCACGAGGAGCGAGACGATGACCAGCACCGGCAGCGTCAATGCCAGCACGATCAGCGGGCCGATCAACGTGCGCAGGCCGTCGGCGCCGACGCCGGTGAGCCAGTCGAGCGCCGCCCCGGTGAGCGACCATGCATCGAGCTGCGCCCGCACCGCGGCGAGCGCCGCTTCCCAGAAGAAGTAACCCAACAGCCCTGCCAGCAGGCCGGTCAGCACGAAGGGCAGCAGCGACAGCAGGATCACCCTCGGGTGCAGGCAGTAGGCGGCGGCGCGCCAGAAGGCGTCGACGATTTGCTTCATGCGGCGAGCATAGCCGCGGGCGCCCCGCGCCTCAGCCGCGCCCGAAGAGCCTGAGCAGACCGCGCCCCTGCTGAGCCCAGAAGCCCCGGCCGTAGTCGCGGCCGCCGGCCTCGGGCAGCTGGTCGCGCACGCCGGTCGGCTGGAGGGGCGAGCGGAGATCGGCTGTGCCGAACAGCAGGTCCCACACCGGGAACAGCACCGCGAAGTTGCAGCCGCCCAGCGAGCCCGCGCCGCGCGACTCGTGGCCGACGCCGATGGCGTGGTGCAGGCGATGGAAGCGCGGGCTGACCAGCACCCGGCTGCCGACCCGCCCGAAGTCGAGGCGCAGGTTCGCGTGCTGCAGGCTCTCGAGCAGCTGCGTCAGCGCCACCACCGCGACGAACTGCCCTGGCGCCACGCCGATCGCATGTGCCAGCAGCACCAGCAGGCTGTCGCGCAGGACATCGTCGAGCAGGTGGTTGCGGTTGTCGCTCCACATCGTCATCTGGCGCTGGCTGTGATGCAGTGCGTGCAGCGCCCACCAGGCCTTCAGTCCGTGCTGGCCACGATGGATCCAGTAGTCGGCCAGGTCGAACATCAGCAAGTACAGGCCGAAGGCGAACCAGGCGCTGTCGGTGAGGCCGGGCCACCAGGCCGCGGCCCACTGGTCGAGCTGCCAGCCGCCGTAACCCTGCAGGCCAAGCACGCCGAAGAGCCCGTCCCACAGCGGATCGATGGCGAAGAACATCGCGACGCGGAAGAGCCCCAGGCGATGCAGCAAGGTGTAGATCACGTCGACGCGCACGGCCTGCCGGTCGGTGACCGCCTCGACCGGGCGCCAGCGTTGCAGTGGCGCGATCACGGCGAGCATGACCGCCAGCTGCAGCAGGCCCACGAGCAGCCAGCCGGTCGCGTCGTAGCCGTCCTCGAGCAGGTTGCCCAGTCCGGTGGTGAACAGCAGCGGCTGCACGACGCTCTCGAACAGCGCCTGCTGCGCCCGTCCGAACGCTTCGATCAGCGTCTCCACCGTGGCCTCAAGGACGCGGATGCGCAGCGATCCACGCGCGGTAGTCCGGATGCTCGCGCAGCGTCGCGAAACACAGACCGCGGGCCTTGAGGCCCTCGATCAGCGGCTCCAGCACCGCCGGCGCCCACGGATCGCGGCGCGACCAGATGCCGAGGTGGGCCAGCAGGATGTCGCCGGTCTTCACCTCGCGCAGGGCCTTCGCCAGCAGGCTGGCGTTCGGGTAGGCCTCGCTCGACAGCTCGTCGCCCAGGAAGCCGGCGGGCGTCCACGGCACATGCTTGAAGCCGCAGGACTCGGCCGCCTTCAGCAAGGCCGGCGACGTGCGCCCGGCAGGCGCGCGGAACAGCGGCAGGCCGCGCTCGCCGCTCAGCTGCTGCAGGCGATCGAGCGGCCGCCGCAGCGCCTCGCAGTACGCGCCGGCATCGACCTTCAGCGTGCGTCCGGCCTGCGGTCCGGCCGTCGGCCGGACCACGAAGCCCGGCTGGTCGTCGGCGCGCCAGACCCAGTGGTCCCAGGTGTGCGAACCGAAGGCATGCCCTTCGGCGGCGCGCGCTTTCCACCAGGCCGCCCAGCCGTCGTCGAGGCTGGCGCCGCCGCTGCGGGTCGGCTCGTTGGCGAGGAAGAAGGTCGCCTTGACTTGCTGGCGCCGCAGCACCTCGGCCACCAGCGGCGCGACGCCCATGTGGCCGGTGTCGAAGGTCAGGTAGACCGGCTTCTCGCAGGCCGAGACGCCATGCGAGGCAACCAACACCACCGACGCGATGCACCTGCCAAGCAGCCGCCGCGGATCCGGCGCCGCCGGGCCGCCAGCGGCGCCTCCCCGGCGGGGAGCGGCGAAGCCGCCACCGGGGGGGGCGTCACCGCCGAGGCGCATGGTCCAGCGTCCAGACGCCATGCGGCGAGCGGCCCACCGCGACCTGCCGCACCACCTGGCGCTTCCCCGGATCGATCACGGTCAGCTTGCGCGCCCAGCGCGAGGTCACGAGGATGGTCTTGTTGCCGGCGGCGTCGACCATCACGTCGATGCAGTCCGGCCCGCCCGGTGCCGGGTAGGTATCGACGACCTCCAGGGCCTGCAGGTCGACGCGGCTGATGGTGTTGGCAACCCGGTTGCTGACCAGCACGTGGCGCCCATCGCCCCAGGCACGGAAGGCATGCGCCCCGGTGCCGGTCTTGATGCGCTTGAGCAGGCGGGCCGGGCTGGCCGCGACGTCGTAGACCTCGACGAACTCGTCGCCTGTCAGGCCCACCAGCAGGTGGCGATCGTCGGGGGTGAGGTAGACGTCCGCCGGCAGCTTGCCGGTCGACACGGTCCAGCGCGGCCGCTGGGTCGCGAGCTCGATCGCGACGATCTGGTCGCTGTCCTGCAGCGAGGCGTAGACCACGCTGCTCTTGCCGTCGATCGCAAGGTGGCTGGGGGTCTTGGCCGCCGGCACCTTCTTCACGAGCGTCAGCTCGGCCCCCTCGGCCTCGCCGTTCCAGCGGTAGATGGCCACGTGGTTGAGGCGGTTGGCGGCCGTCACGAGCCACTTCATGTCCGGCGAGAAGCGCAGGTGGTAGGGATCGGGCACGCCCGTCAGCGTGCGCTGGATCTGGCCGGTTCTGGGATCGACCAGCGTCAGCGAGTCGGCCATCGCGTTGGCCACCAGCAGCGAGCGCTCGTCGGGCGACAGGTAGAGGTGGTGCGGCTCCTTGCCCGTGGGCAGGCGACGCAGCTCGGTGAAGGTGGCGGGATCGATGACGCTGATGCTCGCATCCAGCGAGTTCAACACGAAGATCGGCGCCGGCTCGGCCGCGACCGCGGGCGTCGCCACGGCCGCGCAGGCGAGCAGCCACGCCACGCCCGCCATCCACGCGCGGCGCCGAGCTTGATTCCTGCACCCTGAACGATCCAATGCGGCCCCGACCTCATGAAGGAGGGCGAATTCTAGGTGCGGCGTCACGGCGGGCCTGACGGCCCGGCCTGCCGTCCCGTGCACACTAGGCATCCTCATGGCCTGCGACGCAAGCACGCTGCCGGCGCTCGGCATCGACCTCGGCGGCAGCAAGATCGAGGCCCTGCTGCTCGACGCGCAGGGTCAGGAGCGCTGGCGACGCCGCATCGCGACGCCCCGGGGCGACTACGCGGCCACGCTGGCGGCGATCGCCGCCCTGGTCGGCGAAGCGCGCACGACGGCCGGCAGTCCACTCACGATCGGTATCGGCGGGCCCGGCACGGCGACGGCCGATGGCCGCATCAAGAACGCCAACTCGACCTGCCTCAACCACCGCCCGCTGCGGGCCGATCTGCAGTCGCTGCTGGGCCAGCCGGTGGCGCTGGCCAACGACGCCAACTGCCTGGCGCTGTCCGAAGCCACCGACGGCGCCGGGGCCGGCGCCGGCGTGGTCTTTGCGGTCATCCTCGGCACCGGCGTCGGTGCCGGCATCGCGGTGCACGGCCGTGTGCTGCAAGGGCCCAACGGCCTGGCCGGCGAATGGGGCCACAACCCCCTGCCCGGGCCCGGCGACGACGAACGGCCCGGACCCCGCTGCTATTGCGGCGCGAGCGGCTGCATCGAGGCCTGGCTCAGCGGCCCGGCGCTCGCCGCAGACCACCGGCGCCACGGCGGCGACGCCATCGACGCGGCCGCGATCGCGCAGGCCGCGCTGCGCGGCGACGCGGCCTGCAAGGCCACACTGACGCGTCACACCAAGCGCCTCGCGCGCGCCTTGGCGTCGGTCATCAACCTGCTGGACCCGGACGTGATCGTGTTCGGTGGGGGGCTCTCGCAGTTGACTGGCCTGGTGGAGGGCCTGCCGGCGCACTGGCCCGAACACGTGTTCGGCGCCCGCGACGACCTGCCCGTGCGCACGCGCCTGGCCCGGGCGCAGCACGGCGACGCCTCCGGCGTGCGCGGTGCGGCCTGGCTCGGACGAAGTCACGGCGCGCGCTGATCGCCACCGCTTCGACCGGCCCATCGCCGCCGACGGCGGCTCGCGACGCGCAAGCGGTCGTTCGTCGCAGCGCGCTCGCGCAGCGAGGACGGGCTTCCTACAGTGCATGCAACGACATCCATGCCAGGGAGTTCATCATGTTCATGCGCCTGCTCGACAGCTTGCTGCCCGCGACCGTGCTGGTGGCCCTGGTGCTGGCGATGGCGACCGGCTTCGGCATGCTGAGCCGCGCACCGGTGGCGCGTGTCTCGCAGGGCGAGCCGGCAGCGACCGTCGCCGCGCCTTGCGCTACATCTGCCGGAACAGCGACAGGTAGCTGCGGCTGACCGCCAGCAGCTCGCTGCGACCCTTCAGCTGCACCTCGGCGGTCTCGTTGGCGCCGCGGATCACCTGCACGACCTGGTGCAGGTTGACGATGGTCGAGCGGTGGATCTGCGCAAAGCGGTCGGGGTCCAGTTCGTCGGCCAGTTCGCGGATCGAGCGGCGGATCAGCGCCTCGCCGCCTTCCCAGACCACCAGCGTGTACTTCTCGTCGGAGCGCAGGTAGTGCACCTGATCGACCGGGATCAGCCGCACGTTGCTGCCGATCGATGCCTTGATCCACTGCAACCAGGGCTTGCCCGGCGCACCGCCCTGCTTCAGGCGGACCGCGAGTTGCTCGAGCACGGTGTCGAGCGCCGCCCTGGCGTGCGGGGCCGACGCCAGGCGCTGCTGCAGACGCTGCACGGTGTCGGCCAGGCGTTGCGCGTCCAGCGGCTTGACGACGTAGTCGATCGCCCCCTGCTCGAAGGCCTGCACCGCGTACTGGTCGTAGGCGGTGAGGAAGACCACCTGCGCGCGCCGCGCGATCGCTCGCGCCGCCTCGACACCGTTGAGGCCGGGCATGTGGATATCGAGGAACACGACCTCGGGCTCGTGCTCGTCGAAGCGCTCGAGGGCCTCGCGCCCGTTGCGCGCCTGCGCGACGATTTCGAGCTCCGGCCACAGCCGGCCCAGCATCGCCGCGAGGTGCTCGCGCAGCAGCGGCTCGTCGTCGGCGAGCAGCGCGCGCGGCCGCGGCGTCATGCGTTGCGCTCCGTCGATGGCAGCACGATCTCGGCGCGCAGGCCGCGGCCGCCGCGCCCGTCGCCGTCCAGCAGGTCGAGCCGCGCGCCCGGCCCGTAGAACGCCGCGAGGCGCTGCTTCAGATTGGCAAGTCCGCTGCCCGGCGGCGCACTCGGGTTCAAGCCGACCCCACTGTCGGCGACCCAGACGCGCAGGCCCTCGCCTTCGCGGCGCGCGCCGATCTCGATGCGCCCGCCCTGCTCGGCCGGGTCGATACCGTGGCGCACTGCGTTCTCGACCAGAGTCAGCAGCGCCATCGACGGAAAGCGCACGGCCTCCAGCCCGGCGGGCACGGCGAGGTCGAACTGCAAGCGATCGGGGATGCGCATCTGCATCACCTCCAGGTAGGCGCGCGCCAGCGCCAGCTCGCTGCCCAGCGTGCCCTCGGACTCGCGCAGCCGCGGCAGCGCGGCACGCAGGTAGCCGATCAGGCTGCGCAGCACCGGCGCAGCCCGGCTCGATCCGGTCTCGACCAGGGCCTGCACGTTGGCCAGCGTGTTCAGCAGGAAGTGCGGCTCGATCTGTGCCGTCATCACGCGCAGCTGGGCGTCGAGCGCCTGGCGCTCCAGGATCTCCTTCTCGAGCGCGAAGCGCAGCGCCTGCGCATTGGCCTGCGCCTCGCGCTCGCGCACCAGCGCCACCAGCGTCGCGATGAGGCCGACGCCGAGGCAGAGGATCAGCACCCAGAAGAAGCCGGCGACGCGGTGCCGGTCGCTCAGCACGGCAGAGATGTTGCCGTGGGTGTCGACGATGGCCTCGACCACGGCGCACAGCGGCGCCAGCAGCACGACGGCGAGGATCTGCACGTGCCAGCGTGCCACGTAGGTCTGCTGCCAGTTGCCGGCCAGCGTGTAGGCCAGCATCAGCACGAAGCCGATCAGCAGCCCGCGCGACCACAACTCGACGAAGCTGTTCTTGAACAGCGGCGTGACGGCGGCGACGACCAGCGTGACCAAGCCCAGCACGAGCGCGATCCGCTCGACACTCAGCCCGGCGAACCAGTCGCGCCAGGATCGCTGGGCGACGTTCGACTCGGAGATCTGCATGGCCACGACGATAGCTTGGCCGTCGGGGCGCGCCAAGCGCCGGGCCAGGGCCGTGCGACGAAGCACGGGTTCCGGGGAACGAGCGGCGGACCCCTGCCGCCGCCCGGCCCCGGCCGGCCTCAGGCGGTCGGCCGCACGACCTTGGCTTCGAGCGCGAGGCGCAGGGTCTCGGCGCTGTCCTGCAGGTGGGCCCGCGCCTCCGCGCTCAGGCCACCGCGGCGCGAGGCCGCCTCGACGCGTGCCAGCAGCTCGCGTGCCTCGGCGCGCAGCAGGCTGCGTGCATCGGCGCGCACCGTCGGCGACGGCCGCAGCAGCTGCGCCGACAGCCGGTTCACGTGCTCGCGCTGCAGCCCGCGCCGCACGGCAGCGATGTCGCCGGCGCTGCCGATCTCGCTCCAGACATCGCGCGTCAGCCGCCCGTACAGCTCCGACAGCCGGAAGGCGCCGGCCGCCTTGTCGGTCTTGGCTTCGCTGTCGAGGATGCGGGCCGCGACCGCGTCGCTCATCAGCTGACCGAGCAGGCCGCGCTGCAGGTCGAGCAGGTTCTGCGTCAGCGAGAAATCGGTCGTCACCGAGGCGTCACCGACACCGAGCGCTTCCAGCCGCTCGGCATAGTCCGGCGCCATGCGACGCAAGAGCGCCGGGGACAGCCGCAGCGCATCGGCGGCGAAGAGGTTGCGCGACAGCAGGTCCAGCGCCTCGCGCTGCGTGGCGGCGGGCACGGGCTGCAGCGGATCGCGGCCGCTGCCCGGGTAGTCGCGCAGCGTGACCACGCCGCCGATCTGGCGCGCCAGCGCGTTGGCCGCGCGGCTCATGTCGCGCAGGGCGAAGGCGACCGACCGGCGCAGCACCGCATAGTCTTCGGTCGGCTTGAGCGCGCGCGCCTCCTGACGCGCCATCAGGTCGCGCGCGATCGCGAAGCGCTTCTTCGCGAAGCCGATGGTGTCGTTGCCGAGGTCGAACTGCACCGCCTCGGGGTCGACGCCCAGGATGTTGTCCTCGTCGGTCGCGTAGGCAAGCTCCGGCTCGGCGCTGCGGCCGGCGATGCGCGTCAGCTCGGCGTCCTCGGACTGCGCTGCCAGCGGCTTGTAGCCGTACTCGATGGCCCAGTAGTCGTACGGGCCGAGCGTGACCTCGAAGCCTGTCACCGGCGGGCGGCCGGGCGCGGCCAGGTTGACCGGCGCGTACTCCATCACCGAGCCGGTCAGCGACTGGCTGCGCGTGAAGGCGGGATCGCTCAGCTGGGCCTCGGTGCGCAGGCGCGACGCGCGGAAGTTGTGGCGCAGGCCGAGCGTGTGCCCGACCTCGTGCATCGTCACGTCCTTCAGGTAGTCGAGGACGAACTGGTTGGCCTCGGGGCCGTCGGGCTCGAGGTCGCCGCGCGCCTCCATCACGTCGAGCGCATAGCTCAGCTGCTCGGCCGCCTCGGCGGCGTGCGTGCACAGGCGCGGGTCGTGGATGTGCGGCAGGTCGGTGCGGCTGCCGTCGGAGGCGCCGTCGCCCGCCAGCGGGCTCAGGATCTGGGAGCGCACCGCGCGCAGGTTGCGCGAGCTCAGGCTCTCGAAGCCGATGTCGGCGTCGAGGATCTCGCCGGTGCGCGGGTCGACATGGCTCGGCCCGATGGCGCCGAAGCTGGCGCCGGCGTTGGTCATCCAGCGCACCGAGGCGCGGTTGGTGTCCAAGGTGTCGAAGTCCGCATCGACCGGCTGCTGTTGCACGACGACCGCGTCCTTGAAGCCGATGCGCTCGTAGGCCTTGTTCCACTCGAGGATGCCGGCGGCGATCGCGCCGCGATACTTCTCGGGGATGTTGCGGTCGAGCCAGAAGGTGATGGGCTTGACGGGCTCGGACAGCGGCGCCGCGGGGTCCTTCTTGTCGAGTCGCCAGCGGTTGACGTAGCGCTGCCGCGGCGTGCGTGCGAGGTCGTCGCTGAAGTCCTGCACCAGCGTCTGGAAGTAGCCGATGCGCGGGTCGGCCTTGCGCGGGCGCATGGGCTCGGCCGGCAGCCGGGTCAGCGAATAGTGCGTGGTCAGGAACATGCTGCGCGGATCGGGCAGGGTCTGCGGCAGGCTGGGCACGGGCGTGCCGGGCGGCTGGTTGGGCTGCGCCACAGCGATGGCCGCGGTTGCGTAGTGGCCCTGCACCTCGAGGACCAGCTGGTCCGCTGTGCCACGCACCGCGGTGATGGCCGAGTTGCGTGCATCGAACCCGTAGTTCTGCCGGTACAGCCGGTTCAGCGAGATGCCCAGCCCCGGCCAGTCACCGACGAACAGGCTGCTGGCGTCGACCAGCACCGACTTGCGCTCCGGATGCGCCGCGCTTGCCACCGCCGCGCTGCCGACCAGGCTGGGCGAGAAGGCCGACTTCACGGCCTGCGCTTCGGGCGTTCCGGCCTTGGCGGCGAAGTCGAAGTTGACGGCCACCAGCTGGACCTGGTTGTTGATGCGGCGGAACTGCACGGCCTGGGCACCGGCCGGCGTCTGCAGCCAGCCGCCGTACATCAAACCCCCGTAGAGCATGCGTTCGCCGATGCCGGTCGCCAGCTTGGGGCTCAGGAAGAAGCTCTGGTTGAAGTCCTCGGGCTTGAGCTCGAGCCAGACCTTGTCGTCCTTGCGCCAGACGGTGAGGAGGCCTTCGCTGGACTTGGCGTCCTTGATCACCGTGGCGAAGGCGGGCGGGCTCCCCGGCGCGGGCGCGGCCGGCGCGGCGGCCGAGCCGGCGACCGCAGGCGCCTTGGCGGCTTCCGCAACCGCCGGGGCGCCCGGCGTGGCCACAGGGGTGCCCGCTGCGGCTGCAGGGCCGGGCGCCTGCGTGGTGGCACAGCCCGCCAGCAGCAGCGCGGCGGCCAGCGGGAGCAGCGGGGTGGACAGGAACGAGGACGGCATACGGCTCATGGCATCTGAAGGTTGCGTTGAACGACGACGGCCGACCGGTGGGGTCGGCCGTCTGCAGCGGCGGGCGTGTGCGCCCAGCGAGAAGCATGCCCGGCACGCCGCCGACGGGCCATCGGGAGTGACCCGCGCCGGCCGCGCCGACTCAGACCGTCAAGGCCTTGTAGCGCAGGCGGTGCGGCTTGGCGCCTTCTTCGCCCAGGCGCTTCCTCTTGTCGGCCTCGTACTCCTGGTAGTTGCCGTCGAAGAAGAACCACTTCGAGTCCCCTTCGCAGGCCAGGATGTGCGTCGCGATGCGGTCGAGGAACCAGCGGTCGTGCGAGATCACCATCACGCAGCCGGCGAACTCGAGCAGCGCATCTTCCAGCGCCCGCAGGGTCTCGACGTCGAGGTCGTTCGAGGGTTCGTCGAGCATCAGGACATTGCCGCCGGTGGCCAGTGTCTTGGCCAGGTGCAGCCGACCGCGCTCACCGCCCGACAGGTTGCCGACCAGCTTCTGCTGGTCGTTGCCCTTGAAGTTGAAGCGGCCGAGGTAGGCCCGCGAGGGCATCACGAACTTGCCGATGACCAGGTTGTCCAGGCCGCCGGAGACGTCTTCCCAGACGGTCTTGTCGCCTTCGAGCGAGTCGCGCGACTGGTCGACGAAGGCCATCTTCACCGTCGGGCCGATCTTCACCGTACCGCTGTCGGGCTGTTCCTTGCCGGCGATCATGCGGAACAGCGTGGACTTGCCGGCGCCGTTGGGGCCGATGATGCCGACGATCGCGCCGGCCGGCACCTTGAACGACAGGTCGTCGATCAGCACCCGGTCGCCGAAGCTCTTGGTGACGTTGGTGAACTCGATCACCTCGTTGCCCAGGCGGTCGGCCACCGGGATGAAGATCTCGTTGGTCTCGTTACGCTTCTGGTACTCGACGTCGGACAGCTCCTCGAAGCGCGCCAGGCGCGCCTTGCTCTTGACCTGACGCCCCTTGGTGTTCTTGCGCACCCACTCCAGCTCGGCCTTCATCGCCTTGGTGTGAGCGTCCTCGGCCTTCTGCTCCTGCTCGAGGCGGGACTGCTTCTGCTCCAGCCAGTCGGAGTAGTTGCCCTTCCAGGGGATGCCGCGGCCGCGATCCAGCTCCAGGATCCACTCGGCTGCGTTGTCGAGGAAGTAGCGGTCGTGGGTGATGCCGACCACGGTGCCCGGGAAGCGCTTGAGGAACTGCTCCAGCCAGTCGACCGACTCGGCGTCCAGGTGGTTGGTCGGCTCGTCGAGCAGCAGCATGTCGGGCTGGCTCAGCAGCAGGCGGCACAGCGCGACGCGGCGCTTCTCGCCGCCCGACAGCTGGCCGATCACCGCGTCCCAGGGCGGCAGGCGCAAGGCATCGGCCGCGATCTCGAGCTGAAGGTCGGTGTTCTCGCTGCCCGCGGCGGCGATCTGGGCCTCCAGGTCGGCCTGCTCGGCCGCCAGCTTGTCGAAGTCGGCGTCGGGTTCGGCGTACTCGGCGTACACCTCGTCGAGCCGCTTCTTGGCCGCCAGGACACCGCCGATGCCCTCTTCCACGGCCTGGCGCACGGTCTGCTCCGGGTTCAGGTGGGGCTCCTGGGGCAGGTAGCCGATCTTGATGCCCGGCATGGGCACGGCCTCGCCTTCGATCTCATTGTCGAGGCCGGCCATGATCTTGAGCAGCGTGGACTTGCCCGAGCCGTTGAGACCCAGCACGCCGATCTTGGCGCCCGGGAAGAAGCTGAGCGAGATGTCCTTGAGGATCTGCCGCTTGGGGGGAACCGTCTTGCTGACGCGGTTCATCGTGTAGACGTACTGGGCCATGGGGCTGGATATTCCTGGAGATGGGCGTAAGGCGCGGAGCGACCGCGCGACCCAGGGATTGTCGCCGAGAGCCTCGGCCGGCTGCCGGCCTCGTGAGCCAGCCGCTGACAAGCGTCGCCGTTCGGCGCATGATTCACCCCTGACGCGCCATCGAGCCCGGACCGGAGACCTGCATGACGAGCTTCCATCGCACACTGAGCGCCTGCCTGCTGACCCTGGCCGCGCTGCTGTCCGCGCCGGCGGCAGCCTACGACCTCAAGGCCCAGAACGAACGCTGGGAGTCCGTGCGCAAGAGCCTGTTCGCCGACCGGGCGATCTCGGAGGATGCGAGCGGCGTGCTCGACCTCGAGGCCCCGGTGCGGGCCTTCGACGCGGCTCTGGTGCCAATCGCCATCCGATCGCGGCTGCCGCAAGGCTCGGCACGCCAGGTCCGCAAGGTCTGGCTGGTCATCGACGGCAATCCCTCGCCCGTCGGCGCCACGTTCAGCTTCACGCCCGACAGCGGCCGGGCCGACATCGAGACGCGCGTGCGCATCGAGGAGTACACGCACGTTCGGGCGATCGCCGAGCTCAGCGACGGCCAGCTCGTGATGGCCAAGCGCTACGTCAAGGCGTCTGGCGGCTGCTCGGCACCGGCCGGCAAGGACCTCGCGGAAGCGCTGGCCTCGATCGGCAAGATGAAGCTCAAGCTCGAGGGCGAGCCCGTCGCCGGCAAGCCCATCCTGGCCCAACTGCTGGTCAGCCATCCGAACGTCTCCGGCCTGGCGATCGACCAGCTCACGCGGCTGGCCCCGGCGCCGCACTTCGTGCGCAGCGTCGAGGTCAGCTACGGCGGCAAGCCGGTGTTGAGCGCCGACGTCGACTTCACGATCAGCGAGAACCCGTCGTTCCGCTTCTACTTCGTGCCCCGCGCCGAAGGCGAGCTGAAGGTCCAGGTGGTCGACAGCAAGGACCAGAAGTTCGAGAGCGCGCTGGCGGTCCGCTCCCAGCTCTGACGTGGGCCGCGAGCGCGACGCGCTGCGGCCGGTGGCGGGCAACGGCCTGCTGCATCGGCGCGCCCTGCTGACGCGCGGACTGGTGCTGGCGTCGGCCAGTGCAGGCGGGGCCGCCTCTGCGGCCGAACCTGCAGTGCCCGGCGACCCGGCGCCGCCATGGATGCGCACGCCGGGCAAGCCCTTGAGCATCTACGGTCAACCGTCGAAGCACGAGCAGCAGGTCATCCGCCGCATCAGCGGCAACCGCTTGCTGCCCGGCAACGGCGTGTCGCTGACGCCGCTGGAGGACCTGGAAGGCTTCATCACGCCGACCGGCCTGCACTTCGAGCGCCACCACAACGGCGTGCCCGAGATCGACCCGGCGCAGCATCGCCTGCTGATCCACGGTCGCGTGAAGCGGGCGCTGAGCTTCGGCATCGACGACCTGCTGCGCTACCCGCTGCGCTCGCATCTGATCTTCCTGGAATGCGGCGGCAACAGCAACGCCGGCTGGCATCCTGAGCCCATCCAGCGGCCGCCGGGGTCGTTCCATGGCCTGGTGTCGTGCAGCGAGTGGACCGGCGTGCCGCTGTCGCTGCTGCTCGACGAAGCCGGCGTCGACCGCCAGGCCGGCTGGTGCATCGCCGAGGGCGCCGACGCCTTCGCGATGAACGTCAGCCTGCCGGTGGCCAAGCTGATGGATGACGCGATCGTCGCGCTGTTCCAGAACGGCGAGCGGCTGCGGCCCGAGCACGGCTACCCGTTGCGCCTGATCGTGCCGGGCTGGGAGGGCGTGCTCCACGTCAAGTGGCTGCGCCGCCTGCAGCTCGCGGACCAGCCCTTGATGGCGCGCAACGAGACCGCCAAGTACACCGAACTGCTGCCCGACGGCAGGGCGCGTCAGTTCACTTTCGTGATGGAGGCCAAGTCCCTGATCACCTCGCCCTCGCACGGGCAGCGGCTCCAGGCACCGGGTTACCACGAGATCCGCGGCCTGGCCTGGAGCGGCCGCGGTCGCATCCGCAAGGT
The DNA here is from genome assembly GCA_964616015.1 of uncultured Methylibium sp. GTDB lineage: Bacteria > Pseudomonadota > Gammaproteobacteria > Burkholderiales > Burkholderiaceae_C > Methylibium. Next base: position 33,746 of record CAZTTC010000006.1, read on the forward strand.
CGAGGTCTCGGCAGACGGCGGCCGCAGCTGGGCCACGGCCGCACTGCAGGACCCGGTGCTGCCCAAGTGCATGACGCGCTTTCGCGCCGCGTGGCAGTGGGACGGCAAGCCCGTGGTCCTGCAGAGCCGCGCCATCGACGAGACCGGCCGTGTGCAGCCGACGCGCGCCGCGCTGGTCGCTCAGCGCGGCATCAACGGCTACTTCCACTACAACGCGATCGTCTCCTGGGCCATCGACGAGGACGGTCGGGTGACGCATGTCTACGTCTGACATCCGCACGCTCGTCGCCGCGGCATGGCTGGGCCTGGCCGGCGTCGTCATGGCCGCCGACGCGGCGCCGCGGCTGGGCCGCCCAGTGAGTCCGCCCGAGGCCGCGCGCTGGGACCTGAGCGTCTTCCCCGACGGCCGCGGCCTGCCGCCCGGTCGCGGCAACGCCGTCGAAGGCGCCGCCCTCTTCGACCGTCACTGCGCCGCCTGCCACGGCGCCGGCGGGCGTGGCGCCAGCGCCGAAGAGCTGGCCGGCGGCGCCGAGCCGCTGACCAGCGACACACCGGACAAGACCATCGGCCTGTACTGGCCGTACGCTACGACGATCTTCGACTTCACGCGGCGCGCCAAGCCGATGGGGGCACCCGGCTCGCTGAGTGCCGACGAGGTCTACGCGCTGACCGCCTGGCTGCTGTTTGCCAACGGCGTGATCGGCGAGCGCGACGAGATGAACGCGAGCACCCTGCCCCGCGTGCGCATGCCCAATCGCGACGGATTCATCGGTATCGACGCCCGCGTCCCCCGCTGAGAACGACGCGCCCTGCGGGGCTCGCCTACAATCCGCAGGCAGCGCGCAGTTCCAGTCCTTGCGCTGCAGTCGATTCCGACCTTCCTCCGCCTCCTGGCCTTCGACTGGCGCCCGTGCTCCGCACGCGGCGGCAGGCCGACCTTGACGCCCCATCGGGCGCCACTTCATGTCCTTCAAAGAACTGGGGCTCGCCGAGCCCCTGCTGCAAGCCATTGCCGACGTCGGCTACGACACGCCCACGCCGATCCAGAAACAAGCGATTCCCGCCGTCCTGCTGGGTGGTGACCTGCTCGCCGGCGCCCAGACCGGCACCGGCAAGACCGCCGGCTTCGTGCTGCCGATGCTGCACCGCCTGATGGCCAAGCCCGCGGTGCGCGACGCCAAGGGCAAGCTGCCCATCCGCGCGCTGATCCTCACGCCGACGCGCGAGCTCGCGGCCCAGGTCGAGGAAAGCGTGCGCGTCTACGGCAAGCACGCCAAGCTCAGCTCGATGGTGATGTTCGGCGGCGTCGGCATGCAACCGCAGGTCGATCGCCTGAAGCGCGGCGTCGACATCCTGGTCGCTACGCCCGGCCGCCTGCTCGACCACCACCAGCAAGGCACGCTGGACATCAGCAAGATCGAGATCTTCGTGCTCGACGAGGCCGATCGCATGCTGGACATGGGCTTCATCCACGACATCAAGAAGGTCCTGGCCATCGTGCCCAAGGCCAAGCAGAGCCTGCTGTTCAGCGCCACCTTCAGCGACGAGATCAAGACCCTCGCCGACCGGCTGCTGAACAGCCCGCAGGTGATCGAGGTGGCGCGGCGCAACAGCACGGTCGAGCTGATCGATCAGAAGCTCCATCCGGTCGACCGCGACCGGAAGAAGGAACTGCTGACACACCTGATCAAGCGCCAGGACTGGCACCAGGTGCTGGTGTTCTGCCGCATGAAGCACGGCGCCAACCGCCTGACCGACTACCTGAACGAGCAGGGCGTCACCGCGATGGCGATCCACGGCAACAAGAGCCAGAGCGCGCGCACCAAGGCGCTGGCCGACTTCAAGGCCGGCGATCTGCAGGTCCTGGTGGCGACCGACATCGCGGCGCGCGGCATCGACATCGACATGCTCCCGCACGTCGTCAACTTCGAGCTGCCGAACGTGCCGGAGGACTACGTCCACCGCATCGGCCGCACCGGCCGCGCCGGCGCCCAGGGCGAGGCGATCTCGCTGGTGTGCGTCGACGAGTTCGGCTTCCTGCGCGACATCGAGAAGCTGATCAAGCGCAGCATCCCGCGCGAGGTGGTTCCGGGCTTCGAGCCGGACCCGGGTGCGGTCGCGCAGCCGATCCAGATCGGCCGCCAGACCCTCAACGGCGGCTTGCGCTCCGGCACGCGCGGCGGTGGTGCGCGCCCGGGCTCCAGCGGTGGCGGTGGCGGTGGCGGCCGCGGCGGGGACCGGGGCGGCCGGCCGGGCGGCGCAGGTGGCCGCCCGCGCAGCGGTGGGGGCGGGGGCGGGGGCGGCGGTGGTGGCGGTGGGGGTCGCGGCCGGGCTCGCTGATCCGTCTGGCCGCGCAGCGGCTTCGCGGCATCGTTGGCAAGCGACTCTCGCCAACGCACACAGCCATTGCATTTGGACGCGCCTCGACACAGTGTGTCGGTCGGCGCGCTCCTAGAGTGCTGGGGATGCGATCCAGCTTCGACCTGTCGACCCAATGGAGCACGGCATGGTCCGGCACCGACATCCTGGTGCTGCGCAACGATGCCGAGGTGGATCGCGTGCACGCGCCGGACATCCGCCGCATCGTGTTCGTGCAGCCGGCCGAGACCGAAAGCGCCGGAGACCTGTCGTTCACGCTGGTCGAGCTCGACGACGAGTTCATCGTCTTTCCACCCGAAACCGGCTTCGCGGGCCGCGTGAACTTCGAGCGGCAATCCTTCTGGGCTGCCAAGGCCTGCATCTACTGGGCCGATTCGCTTTCAGCGCGGTTGCCGCCCCACCTGCTGGCGCGCCGCGGCTTCGGGCTGGTCCGGCGTGCGCCGAGTTATGGCCGCGTGGCGCGCGAGGAGCTGCGGCCGACGCTGGAGCATTGGCTGCTCGAGGGACCGCACAGCTGGGACGAGCGCCGCTGGCAGCGTATACAGCGCTCCCGGCCCTTCGCCCGCATCGACACGACGGTGCAGGTGCCGCCACCGCAGACCGGGGCTCCGCCGGGCTGATCGCGGAATCGAGAAACCCGGCCGCAGCCGGGTTTCGCTGATCGACCGAAGGCCGGCGACCTCAGGCCGCGGTCTTGGCGGCCTTCTTGGCCTTCTTCTTCTTGGCGACCTTCTTCTCGGTCTTCATGTCGGCCTTCTTCTCGACCTTCATGTCGGCCTTGGCGGCAGCCGGCGGCGCGGCGGGCGTCGCCGGAGCGGCGGCCTGGGCGTAGGCGCCCAGCGCGAACATCGAAGCAACGAGACCAGCGATCAGCTTGTTCATGAACGGACTCCTCGGGGGGCGTGACGAGCGGGATGCTCGTCCTCACAACGCCCGCGGGCCCGGTTGCGCCGACCGCTCGCGACGCCGTTCAGCCGGCTGTCAATCAGGTCTCGGCCGCGCAGGCCGACGCCTCAGTCGAAACGCCCGACCCGCAGCCACTTGGTGGCAACCCACTTCTCGCCCTCGAGCACCGGCGCGCCGCCATGCAGGCTGCGCGTCATGGGGTGGGGCCGGTCATAGCTGAAGAAGACCGCATGGCCCTTCAGTGGTGCCACCTCCAGACCCACGTCCGGGAAGGTCGTGCCGCCACCGCGCAAGGGCGTGTTCAGGTAGGTCACGATGGTGGCGACGCGCTGCCCCCCGCGCTTGAGGATCGTCGGTGTGCCGGGCTGCGCCGGGTCGAAGTAGTCATAGTGCGGCTTGTACTCGGCGCCGGGCCGGTAGTGCAGGATCTGCAAGCCCTCGCCGTTCTCGAGCGGCCAGTTGACCAGCGCGGCAAGCCGCGCCTCGAAGCGCGCGACGACGGGGTGCTCGCCCCGGTTGAAGAACATGCCGTCGCTGGTGCGGGCCTCGTTGACCTCGCTGTCGCCGGTGGCCGTGTCCACGGTGTGCGAGCGCGCCAGCCGCACACGGGCCAGTGCGACGATCTCGTCGCACTCCTCGTCGGACAGCAGGTTCGAGAACACCACGACGCGCGGATCGCGCATGGCCATCACGATGCGCACCTCGCGGTCCTGCGCCCACACGGTGATCGGCGAGCCGTCGAGCGACGGTTCGGGGACCTCGTTGGGCGGCGGCAGGCTCGGGCTCTGCGCATGCTCCTTGAGCAGACTCGACAGCACGGCCTCGAGCACGTCGAGTGCGACCTCCTCCTTCCAGCCGCTGGACTTCATCGACTCGAGCAGGGCCTCAGGTCGGTGCCCGGCGCGCGCCTGCTCGACGATCCAATCGCGTAGCGCCGGCGTGATGTGCTGGGTGGAGGTAGCGCTCATGGCAGGCTGGCAAGGCAAAGCGGGGCGACAAGCGTACCAGCGCGTCACCGCGCGACCGAAGCCGGACAGGGCGCGGATTCAATCCGATACAAGCCGCTGACGGCCTCCTTGACCACCGTGCGAAACACGGGTTTACCCGCATCATTGCACCTCGAGTGATGCGGACACGCGTCCTTGCGAGTTCATGAAGCAAGAGGCCGCGGAGCGAGCGAGAATCCACCCTATGAAACGCACCGAGGGCCAGACCCCGACGATCCAGGTGATGGAACGCATGTTCTCGCTGCTGAACGTGCTGGCGGCCCATCCCGATCCTGTGTCGCTCAAGCATGTGAGCGAGCAGACCGGCCTGCATCCGTCGACCGCGCACCGCATCCTCAACGACCTGGCGATCGGACGCTTCGTCGACCGCCCCGAGGCGGGCAGCTACCGCCTGGGCATGCGGCTGCTGGAACTCGGCAACCTCGTCAAGGCACGCCTGGACGTGCGCGATGCGGCCCTGGGGCCGATGCGCGAACTCCACAAGCTGACTCATCAGCCCGTCAACCTGTCGATGCGCCAGGGCGACGAGATCGTCTACATCGAGCGCACCTACAGCGAACGCTCGGGCATGCAGGTCGTGCGGGCGGTCGGCGGCCGGGCGCCCTTGCACCTCACCTCGGTCGGCAAACTCTTCCTTGCCCACGACGACGCACCGCGCGTGCGCGCCTACGCCACCCGCACGGGGCTGGCCGGCCACACGCGCAACAGCATCACCGACCTGGCGGTGCTCGAGCGCGAACTGGCCAAGGTGCTGCAGTACGGCAGTGCGCGCGACAACGAGGAGCTGGAGCTCGGCGTGCGTTGCATGGCCGCCGGCATCTTCGACGATCAGAGCAAGCTCATCGCAGGGCTGTCGATCTCGGCACCGGCCGATCGACTCGAAGAAGCCTGGCTCGAGCGCCTGCGCGCCACGGCCGCCCAGATCTCGTCGGCCCTCGGGCACCGCGGCTGAGCCGCGAAGCCAAAGGACAACTCGTCAGGACGTCAGTTGCAGCGCGGCAGCGCTGCCGCGCGCGGGCGACGGCGCGACCTGCGGCACCGGCGCGGCTTCGATCCAGTGGCGCACGCGTTCGGCGTCGCCGAGCCGCGAGTACTTTCCGGTCGAGTCGAGGAACACCATGATCAGCTTGCGTCCTGCCAGCTGGGCCTGCATCACCAGGCAACGCCCGGCCTCGACGATGTAGCCGGTCTTCTGCAGGCCGATGTCCCAGGACGGGTTCTGCACCAGACGATTGGTGTTGCGATACTGCAGTGTGCGGCGCCCGACGGCGACGCTGTATTCGTGCGAGGTCGAGAGCTCGCGGATCAGGGGATGCTCGTAGGCGATCCCGACCAGCGTGGCCAGGTCGCGCGCGCTCGACTGGTTGCGGCTCGACAGGCCGGTGGGCTCGACATAGCGCGTGTCGTTCATGCCCAGCAGCGCGGCCTTGCCGTTCATCGCCGAAACGAAGGCCGCCATGCCTCCCGGGTGATGGCGGCCCAGTGCATGGGCGGCACGGTTCTCTGACGCCATCAGTGCCAGGTGCAGCATCTCCTCACGCGTCAGGCGGGTGCCGACGGCCAGGCGCGAGCCACTGCCCTTCTCTGTGTCGACGTCGTCCTGGGTGATCGTCAGGACCTCGTCGAGCGCAGCGCCCGACTCGAGGACGACCACCGAGGTCATCAGCTTGGTCAGCGAGGCGATCGGCAGCACTGCCTGCGAGTTCTTGTTCAGCAAGATCTCCTGCGTGTCCTGGTCCACGACCAGCGCGACGCTGGAGCGCAGGTCCAGCGGATCCTCCGTGCGGCGCAGACCGCCGAGTTCACCGACCGATGGCCGCACGACGGCGGCGCGCTTGCTCTTGGCCTTCGCCTTGGGCTTGGCGCTGGAGACGGCAGCGCTCTTGCGCTTGGTGGCTGCTTCGGCGCTGGGGACCGACAGCCCGAACGCCAGCACCGCCATCACACCGGCCAAGGCCAAACGCCGCCTGAACACTGGAAACAGAGTCAACACGTGGTCCCCCACCCGATCGGGTCTGAGTCTAGGTTAAAGAGAAAAAGCGCGCAAGATCAAAAACTTACGCGCTGTTCCTCCACTTCACGTGAAGAATGTCTCAGGGTTCAACCCTGGGCGGCAACGCGCTCGTTCTTGCTGTGCAGCTTGTTGAGGGCCGACAGGTAGGCCTTCGCCGACGCCACCACGATGTCCGGGTCGGCGCCCACGCCGTTGACCACCCGCCCACCGTGCTGAAGCCGGACCGTGACCTCGCCCTGGGATTCTGTCGAGCCGCTGGTGATGGCATTGACCGAATAGAGCAGCATTTCCGCCCCGGATTGCAGCTTGGACTCGATCGCCTTCAGGCTGGCGTCGACCGGCCCGTTGCCGTCGCTCTCTGCGTGGAACTCGCTGTCGCCGACCGTGAAGACCACGCGTGCATGCGGCCGCTCGCCGGTGGCCGACTGCTGTTCCAGCGAGAGCAGGCGATAGGTCTCCTGCTCGTGCGTGACGCTCTCGTCGCCGACGAGCGCGATGATGTCCTCGTCGAAGATGTCGCTCTTGCGGTCGGCGAGGTCCTTGAAGCGCGCAAAGGCCGCGTTCACGTCGGTCTCGCTCTCGAGCTCGATGCCGAGTTCCTGCAAGCGCTGCTTGAAGGCGTTGCGCCCGCTGAGCTTTCCCAGCACGATCTTGTTGGCGCTCCAGCCCACGTCCTCGGCGCGCATGATCTCGTAGGTGTCGCGCGCCTTGAGCACGCCATCCTGGTGGATGCCGCTGGCATGCGCAAAGGCGTTCGCACCGACCACGGCCTTGTTCGGCTGAACAATGAAGCCGGTGGTCTGCGACACCAGCCGCGACGCCGGCACGATCTGCGTCGCGTCGACGCCGACGTCGAGCCCGAAGTGGTCGCGGCGCGTGCGCACGGCCATCACGACTTCCTCCAGCGAGCAGTTGCCGGCGCGCTCGCCCAGGCCGTTGATCGTGCACTCGACCTGGCGCGCGCCCCCCAGCTTGACCCCGGCCAGCGAGTTCGCCACCGCCATGCCCAGGTCGTTGTGGCAGTGCACGGACCAGACCGCCCGGTCCGAGTTGGGCACGCGCTCGCGCAGGTGGCGGATGAACTGACCGTAGAGCTCCGGCACGGCGTAGCCGACGGTGTCGGGAATGTTGATCGTGGTCGCGCCTTCGGCGATCACCGCCTCGAGCACGCGACACAGGAACTCCGGGTCGCTGCGGTAGCCGTCCTCCGGCGAGAACTCGATATCGTCGCGCAGGTTGCGCGCGAAGCGGATCGACAGCCGGGCCTGCTCCAGCACCTGCTCGCGCGTCATGCGCAGCTTCTTCTCCATGTGGAGTTCACTGGTGGCGATGAAGGTATGGATGCGAGCCCGGGCCGCGCCTTGCAGCGCCTCGGCCGCGCGCGAGATGTCGCGGTCATTGGCACGCGCCAGCGAGCACACCGTCGACTCCTTGATGACGTCGGCGATGGCCTTCACCGCCTCGAAGTCGCCATTGCTCGACGCCGCGAAGCCCGCCTCGATCACATCGACCCGCAGCCGCTCCAGTTGGCGGGCGATGCGCAGCTTCTCGTCCTTGGTCATCGAGGCGCCAGGCGACTGCTCGCCGTCGCGCAAGGTGGTGTCGAAGATGATCAGCTTGTCGGACATGGAACTCTCCAGCGATGGGCAGGGGACAAAAGCAAACGGCCCGGGCGGGATGCGCGCGGGCCGTGGATGCAGGACGAGGGGACGTGTGCAGTCAGCGCGCGCAGGGCACTCCTAGGAGAACTAGCAGCAGCGGGGACTGGGCACGAGACATCATGCAATCAATATAGCACGGCTCGCGGGCGCCGCGTCAGCGGTGCAGCCCCTCTTCGTCGGGCTCCGTGGTCGACGTCGCGATCACGCTCACCGGCTTGCCCTGGGTCTTGCGCCACGCGTAGACCGCATAACCCGACACGCCATAGCAGACGAACAGGCTGAACAGAACCAGTGGTGGATGCAGGTTGATGACCGCGATGAACAGCGCGATCGCGACGATGACGATGAAGGGCACGGTGCGCTTGAAGCTCACGTCCTTGAAGCTGTAGAACGGAACGTTCGTCACCATCGTGAGCCCGGCGTACAGCGTGAAGGCGAAAGCCAGCCAAGCCAGCCAGTCGCTGCCGCCACTGCCCTTGAAGCCGGCATCGTCCATCAGCCAGATGAACCCGACCACCAGCGCCGCGGCCGCCGGGCTGGGCAGGCCCTGGAAGAAGCGCTTGTCGACCACGCCGATGTTGGTGTTGAAGCGGGCCAGCCGCAAAGCCGCACAGGAGCAGTAGACGAACGCCGCGATCCAGCCCCAGCGCCCCAGACCCTTGAGCGCCCACTCGTAGACGATCAGCGCCGGCGCGGCACCGAAGGACACCATGTCCGACAGGCTGTCCATCTGCTCGCCGAAGGCGCTCTGCGTGTTGGTCATCCGCGCCACGCGACCGTCCAGGCTATCCAGCACCATCGCGCAGAACACCCCGATCGCCGCCTGCTCGAAGCGGTCGTTCATCGCCATCACGATCGCGTAGAAACCGCCGAACAGCGCCGCCAGCGTGAACAGGTTCGGGAGGATGTAGATCCCCTTGCGGCGCGGCCGCGGCACGGGCGGCTCGTCGACGTCGTCGTGCGCGGCGCCGCCATCGCGGTCGTCGTGCGTGCCGTCGTGCATGGCCACGTCAGCCCGGCAGGATCGCCAGCACGGTCGAGGTCGCGGCGACCGTGTCGCCCGGCGCGACCCGCGGCGTCGCCTCGGGCGGCAGGTAGACGTCGACCCGCGAGCCGAAACGGATGAAGCCGTAGCGTTGCCCGCGCGTCAGGACGTCGCCCGCCTTCACGTAGCACAGGATCCGCCGGGCGATCAGCCCGGCCACCTGCACCAGCGTGATGGTGTGTCCGCCCGCGGCGATCACGACCGCGTTGCGTTCGTTCTCGGTCGACGCCTTGTCCAGATCGGCATTGACGAACTTGCCGGGGAAGTACTGGACCTTCTGCACCGTGCCGTCGACGCTCGAGCGGTTGCTGTGCACGTTGAAGACGTTCATGAACACGCTGATCAGCAGCGCGTCGCGGTCCGCATAGGGATCACGCACCTTCTCGATCTTCACGATGCGGCCGTCGGCCGGCGACAGCACGGCCCGCGCTTCACTCGGCACCGCGCGGGGCGGATCGCGGAAGAACTGGACCACGAAGACCAGCATCAACCAGCACAGCAGGGCCAGGACCGCAGGCAGGAAGAAGGAGGCGAACACCGCGGCGAAGAAGGCGATGGCGATGAAGGGCCAACCCTCCTTGGCGAGAATCGGGTGCGGATAGTCCATGGGCGCGAAGGATACCGCAGCGATCCAAGGCAAAAGGCCGCGCGCCTTGCAGCACCGCGGCCTCCGCTCGGACGTGCGCTTGCCTCAGTTGCGGCTCTTGTCCACCAGCTTGTTCGCCTTGATCCACGGCATCATTGCGCGCAGCTTCTCGCCGACCACCTCGATGTCGTGCTCGGCCGTCAGGCGGCGGCGCGACAGCAGGGTCGGCGCGCCGGCGCGGTTCTCGAGGATGAAGCTCTTGGCGTACTCACCGGTCTGGATGTCCTTGAGCGCCTGCTTCATCGCGGCCTTGGTCTGGTCCGTCACGATCTTCGGGCCGGTCACGTACTCGCCGTACTCGGCATTGTTCGAGATCGAGTAGTTCATGTTCGCGATGCCGCCTTCGTAGATCAGGTCGACGATCAGCTTCAGCTCGTGCAGGCACTCGAAGTACGCCATCTCCGGCGCGTAGCCCGCCTCGACCAGCGTCTCGTAGCCGGCCTTGATCAGCTCGACGAGGCCGCCGCAGAGCACGACCTGCT